>NZ_SSXE01000164.1 GCF_021699195.1 Nonomuraea sp. MG754425
GGGCCGGAGAGGGCGGGGGCGGAGGTCAGGACGTCCCTGGCGAGGGACAGGTCGCCGCCCAGCTCCGCGGGGAAGCCGGCCGGGTCGCCCCGGCCGCCGAGCAGGAAGCAGAACGCCCGCGCGTCCGCCGTGATGCTCGTGTCGGGCTCGCCCGGACCGGCGTCCTCGACGCCCAGCGCGACCCGCCACTCTCCCCCGCCCGCGCCGGTCAGCGTGAGGTGCGCGGTGCGGCCGGCGGCGTCCAGGCCGCTGAGGAGCATCGTCCAGGGCAGCAGGCGGGCGCACAGGTCGGCGGTGGGGTGGATGTGCCGCGCGATCGGGTCGGGCAGGCCGATCCCGGCCGTCTGGGCCGCGTCGGCGGTGTGCACCCACGTCTCCAGGCCCCTGGCCAGGACGTGGTCGCCGACCGGCGCGTCGAGGCCGTCCAGCGTGGCCGGGGTCGTGGCGGGCAGTTCGGCCAGGTGCCGGCAGAGGGCGTCCGCCTGCGCGCGCCAGTCCCTGCGCGTCTGCTCGGGGCTGCGGGCCCGCTCGTACGCCTGGACGTCGGCCGTGCGGCCCGCCGAGTCCGTCGCGCCGATCGGGGGGCCCAGCACCGGAGCGCCGACCGAGGCGGCCAGCAGGCCGTCCTTGGCGGCCAGGTGGGCCACGAGCTCCTGCAACGTCCAGCCCTCGACGATGATCCGCGACCAGTCGTCGTCCACCGCCGAGGCGAGCAGCGCGTCCATGGCCGCCACGCGGCCGGCGTACGGCTCCGCCCAGAGCGCCGTGGGGGCCGCCGGCCGGCGGCGCGCGCGGGCTCCGGCGAGGAACTGGGGCCGCAGCGAGCGGGCCGGCGCCTCGGGCTCCTCCATCAGCGCGTCCAGGTAGAGACGCTCGACGGGGTCCATCACACCTCTTCCTCTGCCAGCGCGTCCGCCAGGCGCCGCAACGCCAGCCGGATGCGCGATTTGGCGGTGCCCTCCGGCACGCCGAGCTCCTCGCCCACCTGCCGGTAGGTCCGGCCGCCGAAATACGCCAGCTCCACCGCCTCGCGTAAGCCGTCGGGCAGGGACATCACCGCCTGGCGCACCCGCTGGGCCTCGTCGGCGGCGAGCACGGTGTCCTCCAGCCGCACGGGCTCGCGCTCGAACAACCTCGGGCCCAGCGCCGACACCCGCCTGCGCTCCTCGGCCCGGACATGGTCGACCGCGCGCCGGTGCGCGATCGTGGCCAGCCAGGCGCGCAGGGTGCCGCGTTCCGGGTCGTAGGCCAGCGGCCGTTCCCAGAAGACCAGGAACACCTCCTGCGTGATGTCCTCGGCGATCACCCGGTCCCTGGTGACCCGCAGGGAGAGGCCGAAGATCAGCGAGGAGAGCCGGTCGTAGACCTCGCCCAGCGCGGACTCGTCGCCGCCGACCACCCGCTGGTGTAACAGGCGGTCGTCGTACGGTGCCTCCACTGGCACCACACTCCCGTTTGTTCCGGACCAAGGCGGCGGGGGCGCCGCGACCCGAGCATGTCACTATTCGCCCCAAATGTAGTGCTGGATGACCGCCCGGCAAGACTCTTTCGCGCCACGATAAAGTCGTAAGTCCGCAACGGAGGGAACACACGTCATGGCCACCACCCGCACCGCCACCACCGAGTGGAAGGGCGCTCTGCTCGACGGTTCCGGCACGGTCTCGCTCGACACCTCGGGCGTGGGGACGTTCGAGGTCTCGTGGCCGTCCAGGGCCGAGGCGGCCAACGGCAAGACCTCCCCCGAGGAGCTCATCGCCGCGGCCCACTCCTCCTGCTTCTCCATGGCGCTCTCCCACGGCCTGGCCGGCGCCGGCACGCCGCCGGAGTCGCTGCGCACCAGCGCCGACGTGACCTTCCAGCCCGGCGAGGGCATCACCGGCATCGTGCTCACGGTGCGGGGGCACGTGCCCGGCATCACGGCCGAGCAGTTCCAGGAGGCGGCCGAGACGGCCAAGGCCAACTGCCCGGTCAGCAAGGCCCTGGCCGGCACGACGATCACGCTCAGGGCCGAGCTGCTCTGATCTTCGTCCGCGCACGTCACCGCGTCCGTCCCGGCCGGCTCGCCGCCGCCGGGCGGCCGCCGCGAGCCCGCGCGAAGAGCGATCGGGTCATTGGCAGACCAGGAGCGCCGTCGCGTGCGACAATCGGGTCACATGCGTGAGCTCTGGCCGGGCGAGCCCTATCCACTCGGTGGCACCTGGGACGGCGTTGGCACCAGCTTTTCGGTGTTCTCCGAGGTCGCCGAGCGGGTCGAGCTGTGCCTATTCCACGATGACGGCTCCGAGGAGCGCGTCGATCTGCCCGAGGTCGACGGGTTCGTCTGGCATGGTTACCTGCCGGGCATCCAGCCGGGGCAGCGCTACGGCTACCGCGTGCACGGGCCCCACGACCCGTCGCAGGGTCACCGGTGCAACCCGGCCAAGTTGCTGCTCGACCCCTACGCCAAGGCCATCGACGGCGACCTGACGTGGAACCAGGCGCTGTTCCCGTACTACTTCACCGATCCGTCGCGGCGCAACACCGAGGACAGCGCGCCGTACATGCCGAAGAACGTGGTGGTCAACCCGTTCTTCGAGTGGGGCAACGACCGGCTGCCGCGCATCCCGTACCACCAGACCGTGATCTACGAGGCGCACGTGCGCGGGCTCACCATGCGCCACCCCGACGTGCCGCCCGACCTGCGTGGCACGTACGCGGGAGTGGGGCATCCGGCGATCATCGAGCACCTGCTGTCGCTCGGGGTGACGGCGGTCGAGCTGATGCCGGTGCACCACTACATCCCCGAGCACTTCCTGGTGGCGCGGGGGCTGACGAACTACTGGGGCTACAACACCATGGCCTACCTGGCGCCCCACGGGCGCTACTCCAGCGCGGGCACGCGGGGGCAGCAGGTGCTGGAGTTCAAGGCCATGGTGCGGGCGCTGCACGAGGCGGGCATCGAGGTCATCCTCGACGTGGTCTACAACCACACGGCCGAGGGCGACCACATGGGGCCCACGCTGGGCTTCAGGGGCATCGACAACGCCGCCTACTACCGGCTGCACGACGGCGACCGGCGCTACTACCTCGACTACACCGGGTGCGGCAACTCGCTCAACGTGCGCTCGCCGCACGCGCTGCAGCTCATCATGGACTCCCTGCGGTACTGGGTGCTGGAGATGCACGTCGACGGGTTCCGCTTCGACCTGGCCTCGGCGCTGGCCAGGGAGTTGCACGACGTCGACCGGCTGAGCGCGTTCTTCGACCTGATCCAGCAGGACCCGGTGATCTCGCAGGTCAAGCTGATCGCCGAGCCGTGGGACGTCGGTCCTGGCGGCTACCAGGTCGGAAACTTCCCGCCCCTGTGGACGGAGTGGAACGGCAAGTACCGCGACATCGTCCGCGACTTCTGGCGGGGCACCCACTCCGCCCTGCCGGAGTTCGCCTCCCGGCTGACCGGCTCCGCCGACCTGTACGAGTCCTCCGGCCGCCGCCCCGTCGCCTCGATCAACTTCGTGACCTGCCACGACGGGTTCACGCTCGCCGACCTGGTCTCGTACGACCACAAGCACAACGAGGACAACGGCGAGGACAACCGCGACGGCACCAACGACAACCGCTCGTGGAACTGCGGGGCCGAGGGCCCCGTCGAGGACCCGCGGATCGTCACGCTGCGCCGCCGGCAGCGGCGCAACTTCCTGGCCACGCTGTTCCTGTCGCAGGGGGTGCCCATGCTCTCCCACGGCGACGAGATCGGGCGCACGCAGCGCGGCAACAACAACGCCTACTGCCAGGACAACGAGCTGGCCTGGGTCGACTGGTCGATGGCGCACACCGAGCATGAGCTGCTGGAGTTCGTGCGCGCGTTGTCGAAGCTGCGCCGCGAGCACCCGGTCTTCCAGCGGCGGCGCTTCTTCCACGGGCGGCACCCCGACAACGGGGCGCGCGACCTGGTCTGGCTGACCCCCGGCGGGCAGGAGATGACGGCCGGCGACTGGCACATCAGCTACGCCAAGTCGCTGATGGTCTACCTGAACGGCGAGGCGATCACGGAGCCCGGCCCCCGGGGCGAGAAGATCGTGGACGACTCGTTCCTGCTGCTGATCAACGCCCATCACGAGAGTCTGCCGTTCACGCTGCCCGGCGAGGAGTTCGGCACGGGGTGGCTGCCGGTCCTCGACACCGATCACGACGTGGTGGAGGAGGGGCTCTCCGACGAGGGACGGCAGGCGGGCGAGCTGGTCGTCGTCACGTCGCGCTCGTTGCAGGTGCTGCGTCAGCCCAGGAAGGCCAGGCCCGCGCCGGGCGTCTGAGCCCGGGCGCAGGTGGCCGCAAACCCCCTGCCGGTCGAATGTCAGTGCGATGTGCCAAGGTAGAGGAGTGCGGCGCATCTATCCCGACATACAGGACAACCCGGACATCGCGCAGGCGTACGCCTACCCCGCCGACCGGCCGTGGTTGCGGCTCAACATGGTCGCCAGCGCCGACGGCGCGGCCTGGCTGAAGGGGCGCTCGGGCCCGCTGTCGAGCAAGGGCGACCGGCGCGTCTTCCAGACCCTGCGCGGGCTGGCCGACGTCATCGTGGCGGGCGCCGCGACCGTGCGCAAGGAGGGCTACGGCCCGGTCCCGCCGCGCGACACGTGGGCGGAGATCCGGGAGGGCCGGCCCGAGGTGCCGCCCATCGCCGTGATCACCCGCAGCCTCGCCCTCGACCTCGACGGCGAGCTGTTCTGCGACGCCCCGAGCCGGACGATCGTGATCACCTGCGAGGCCGCACCGCACGAACGGCGCAAGGAGGCGGCCAAGCTGGCCGACCTGATCGTGGCCGGCGACGAGGCCGTCGACATGCGGCGGGCCCTGGCCGAGCTGCACGAGCGCGGCCTGACCAGGGTGCTGTGCGAGGGCGGCCCCCGGATCAACGCCCAGCTCTCGGCCTGCGGCCTGGTCGACGAGCTGTGCCTGTCGATCAGCCCGCTGCTGGTCGGGGGCGGCGCGGCGCGCATCCAGAACGGCGAGCCCGCGCAGGTCGCGCTCGATCTCAGCCAGGTGCTGGAGGAGGACGGCGTCCTCTTCTGCAAGTACACGAGGGAGCAGCCCGATGACCCAGCCGACCAGTGAGCCGACCAGTGCACAGGCTGTGCCCCCCGAGGAGCCGCAGCCGGTGCCCGGCCTGCCGGTGCGCCCGCCGGTGCCGCCGATGCTGGCCAAACCGGTCAAGGCCATGCCGAAGCAGGACGGCACCCTGGTCTACGAGCCGAAGTGGGACGGGTTCCGCTGCATCGTCTTCCGCGACGGCGACGAGGTCTACCTGGGCAGCCGCAACGAGCGGCCGTTCACCCGCTACTTCCCCGAACTGGTCGAGGCGGTCCGGGCCGAACTGCCCGACAAGGTGGTGATCGACGGCGAGATCGTGCTGCCGATGGGCACGCAACTCGACTTCGACGCCCTGCAGCAGCGCATCCATCCGGCCAAGTCGCGGGTGACGATGCTGGCCGAGCGCACGCCGGCCCAGTTCGTCGCCTTCGACCTGCTGGCGCTGGGCGACGAGTCGCTGATGGAGGAGCCGTTCGCGCGGCGGCAGGCCCGGCTGGAGAGCCTGTTCGGCGAGAAGGGCGGCTCGATCCGGCTGACCCCCGTCACCGCCAACTACGACCAGGCGTGCGAGTGGTTCGAGATGTTCGAGGGCGCCGGGCTCGACGGCATCATCGTCAAGCCGGGCGACCAGCCGTACGCGCCCGACAAGCGCACGATGTTCAAGGTCAAGCACGACCGCACCGCCGACGTGGTGGTCTGCGGCTACCGCGAGCACAAGACGGGGCCGATCGTGGGGTCGCTGCTGCTCGGCCTGTACGGCGACGACGGGCGGCTGCACCACGTGGGCGTGGCGGCCTCGTTCCCGATGAAGCGCCGGGCCGAGCTGGTCGAGGAGCTCCGGCCGTATCTCGTGGAGCTGGGTGAGCATCCGTGGGGCCACTGGGCCGAGCAGGCGCAGGCCAACGTCGGCCAGCCGGCCGCCGGGCCCGCGACGGGCGGGCAGCGGGTGCCGGGCGCGGTGTCGCGGTGGAGCGCCAAGAAAGACCTGTCGTTCATCCCGTTGCGGCCGGAGCTGGTGATCGAGGTGGCCTACGACCAGATGGAGGGCGACCGCTTCCGGCACACCGCGCAGTTCCGGCGGTGGCGGCTCGACCGTACGCCCGAATCGTGCACCTACGATCAGTTGGAGCGTCCGGTTAGTTACAACCTCGACGACATCCTTGCCCGGTGACCCACGAACCCGTTATATCTCGACATATGGCAACAGGGGATGAATTGAAGGCGGCCGTGTCCGCACGTCGTGACCTCGGGCCCGACTTCGAGGATGCCGTCGTGGAGTCGTTCCTCGACAAGATGGGGCAGGAGATCGACCGGCGGGTGGACGAGCGGCTGGCCGAGGCCGCGCCCAAGGCGCGACGTCCGGCCCGGTCGGCGACGTCGGAGGGGCAGCGGCTCGCGCTGGCGATCGTCTCGCTGGCGCTGGGCACCATCGCCACCGTGCTGTTCGTCGTGATGGGCCCCGACCAGATGATCGGGCTGATCCCGGTGTGGGCCGGGATCATCATCGTGAACGGGATCTACAACGGCTCCCGCAAGGACTAGGTCAGCCAGATGAGCCCGGCGAACCGGCCGCCGGGCTGCTCCCTGCGGTGGGAGTACAGCTCCCGCGACTCGATCGTGCAGCGGGCGTCGTGCCGCACCCCGGGCAGGCCCGCCGCCCTGAGCTGGGCCTCGATGCCGGCCCGCAGGTCGAGCGCGGGCGTCCCCCACGACGTCGTGGACCACGTCGCCGGCACCTTCGAGGCCACCTGCTCGCGCAGTTCGGCCGGCACCTCGTAGCAGCGGCCGCACGCGCCGGGCCCGATCAGCGCGACCATCCTGCCCGGCTCGGCCCCCTTGGCCGCCATGGCCGCCACCAGCGCCGTGGCGATGCCCGCCTCGGTGCCGGGACGTCCGGAGTGGGCCGCGCCCACCATGCGGGCCACCGGGTCGGCCACCAGCACCGCCGGGCAGTCGGCCCCCAGCGAGGCCAGCGCAAGGCCCGGTTCGGTGGTGAACACGCCGTCGAGCTTGGGCGGGTCGTCGCCGAACGGCTCGCTCACGTACGCGACGTCGGCGCTGTGCACCTGGCGCATGAACACCACGGCGCGCACGCCCAGCTCGGCCCGCAGCCCGTCGCGGTTGGCGCGCACGTTGGCCGGGTCGTCGCCGACCATGCCGCCCAGGTTGCGCGAGCCGTAGGGCGGGGCGCTGACGCCCCCGTTGCGGTCGGTGACGGCGACGTGGACGCCGGGGGCGAGCTGCATGCCCCCGATCCTAGGCCGAGCCCCTGCCCGACCGACGCGCACGCCCCGGCCCCGGCGGAGCAGACAGCCGCGTCCGGGACAGCGGGCTCCCGGGCCGGGTCTGCGGAGACGCCCGGGGGCCCGGATCGGGCCGGGGGTCAGTGGCCCTGCCAGGTGGCGCGGTCCTTGGCGAGGAAGGCGGGGACCGCGGCGTGGAAGTCGTCGCTGCCGAAGACCGCGGCCACGATGTCGTCGCCGTCCGGCAGGTTGGCCACCCGCAGCCGCCGGACCGCCTCCTTGGCGGCCCACATCGACAGCGGCGCGTGCGACAGCAGCCGCTCCTCCACCTCGGCCCGCCGGGCGGCCAGGTCGTCCGGCTCGCACAGCTCGGCCACGAACCCGGCCGCGTGCGCCTCCTCGGCGGTGAACAGGCGGGCCCGCAGCAGCATGTCCAGCGTCCTGGCCGGGCCGAGGTGGTGGACGAGCAGGGAGTAGGTGTTCATGGACAGGCAGTTGCCGAGCGTCCTGGCGATCGGCGCGCCGAACCGCGCCCCGGGCACGGCCACGCGCAGGTCGCACGCGGCGGCCACCACCAGGCCGCCGCCCACGCAGTAACCCTCGACGACGGCCACGGTGGGCGACCTGACCTGCTCCAGGCGGTCGATGACGCGCTGGACCTTGCGCTCGTAGGCGATGCCGTCCTCGCCGTCGGTGAACGAGGCGAACTGGGAGATGTCCGTGCCGGCCACGAAGGCCCGGCCGCCCGCGCCCGACAGCACGAGCAGCCGGATCGACGGGTCGGCGTCGGCCCGCTCGCAGGCGTCGTACAGGCCGTCCCACATGGCCCAGGTCAGCGCGTTGTGCTGGGCCGGACGGTTGAACACCACGCGCAGCACGGGCCCGTCGGCGGTGACGAGGAGCTCGCTCACACGCCCTCCTTCTCTTCGTGACGAACGTTGCGGGAGACCAGTCTGAGCAGCGACGGGCCGGCCAGCAGCAGCGCGGCCAGCAGGAAGACGGCCAGCGCGACCGGCCGGGTGAGGATGATCGTCAGGTCGCCGCCGCCCATGGCGGACGTCTGGACGAGCGCCTTCTCGAACAGCGCCCCGACCACGAGCCCGAGCACGAGCGGCGCCATCGGCAAGTCGAACTTCTTCATGAAATATCCGACGAGCCCGAAGACGAACACCACCCAGACGCTGAACATGTTGTTGTCGATCGAGTACGCCCCCACGAAGCTGGTCACCAGGATCAGCGGGTACATGTACCCGTACGGGATCCGCAGGAGCTGGGCGAACATCGGCGCGAGCGGCAGGTTCAGCACCAGCAGCAGCACGTTGCCGATGAAGAACGAGGCCAGCAGCCCCCACACCAGCTCCGGCTGCTCGTCGAAGAGCAGCGGCCCCGGCTGGATGCCGTACATCATGAACGCCCCCAGCAGCACGGCCGTGGTCGCGCCGCCCGGGATGCCGAGGGCCAGGGTGGGCACGAAGTTGGCGTTGGCGGCGGCGTTGTTGGCGCTCTCGGGCGCGGCCACGCCCTCGATCGCGCCGTGCCCGAACTCGTCCTTGTGCCGCGAGACCCGCTTCTCCACGCCGTAGGCCAGGAACGAGGCCAGCGTGGAGCCGGCCCCGGGCAGGCAGCCGAGCAGGTAACCGATCACGCTGCCCCGGGCGATCGCCCCCTTGGAGCGGGACAGCTCCGCCCTGGTGATCATCAGGTCCTTGAAGCGGGCCCTGATCGGCTCGGCCGCGCCCTGCCGGATCTGGAAGAGCACCTCCCCCACCGCGAACAACCCGATCATCACCTGGACGAACGGCAGCCCGGACAGCAGGTCCACGTCGCCGAAGGTGTAGCGGGGCAGGCCGGTGGCCGCGTCCACGCCGACGGTGGCCAGCAGGATGCCGAGCACCGCCATGGCCAGGCCGCGCAGCCGCGCGCCCGCGGAGGAGAAGCTGACGATGGTGGTCAGGCCGAGGACCATGACGGCCAGGTTCTCGGGCGGCCCGAAGCCGAGCGCCAGCCTGGCGAACGGCGGGGCCATGGCCATCAGCAGCACCAGCGAGACGATGGCGGCGACGAACGAGCCGATGGCGGCGATCGACAGCGCGGCCCCCGCCCGTCCTCTGCGGGCCATCTGGTAGCCGTCGATGGCGGTCACCACGCTGGCCGCCTCGCCCGGCGTGGAGATCAGCACGGAGGTGATCGTGCCGCCGTACTGGGCGCCGTAGTAGATGCCGGCCAGCATGATGAGCGCGGTCAGCGGCTCGAACGAGAGCGTCAGCGGCAGCAGCACGGCCACGCCGGTCGTGGAGCCGAGTCCGGGCAGCAGGCCGATGACGGTGCCGGCCAGCACGCCGACGAAGCACCACAGGAGGTTCACGGGGGTGAGCGCGGCGCCGAACCCCATGATCAGGTTGTCCAGCATCAGCCGTCACCCCCGACGCCCAGCAGTCCGCCGGGCAGCGGCACGGCCAGGAACAGCACGAACACCGCGTAGATCACCAGCGTGGCGGCGACGGCGATGCCGGCGGCGGGGACGAGCGGCCGTTTCTCCACGAACGCCGACACGACGAACACCAGCAGCCCGAACGCCACCAGGAACCCGGTCAGCGGCACCAGCAGCAGGGCGACCAGGAGCAGGCCGAACACGGTCCACAACGTCCTGATGCGCGCGGGGTCCACGTCCTCCTCCTCGGGGGCCGCCCGGCGGACGGACCGGAGCAGGCAGGCCGCCGAGAGCAGCGCCAGCGCGACGCCGCTGACCAGCGGCAGGAAGCCCGGACCCACCTCGCCGCCGTCCTTGGTGACGCCGTAGCCGAACGAGGCGCCCGCCATCGCGACGGACAGGCAGACGAGCAGCGTCCAGACGGCGCTCTCGCCCCTGATCAGCCCTCTCATGACGGCTTCTTCAGCACCGGCGCGAGCGCCGTGTCGACCTGTCCGAGGTAGGTACGGAAGTCGTCGCCGTACAGTTCGGCCTGGCGCAGGTAGTTGTCCTTGAGCCACTTCTGGAACTCGGCGGTCCTGGCCACGCCCTTGGCCGCGGCCTCCCAGTAGGCGCGCTCGCGCTCGTCCAGGCCGCCGGCCGCGAGAATGCCGCGGAACTGCACGTACGAGACGTCGATGCCCTGCTCCTTGGCCGTGGCCAGCGAGGAGAACTCGGGGTAGGTGTAGCGCTCGTCGGTGGTGACGCACAGGCCCCGCAGGTCGCCGGACCTGAGCTGGCCGACCACCTCGCCGGGGTTGAGCAGCGCGACCTGGATCTGGCCGCCGAGCACCGCCGGCACCAGTTCCCCGCCCGACTCGAACGGCACCCGCTGGAAGGTCACGCCGGTCTTCTGCTCGATCATCGTGAAGATCACGTTGTCCACGCCGTACGCGCCGGACATGCCCACGGTGACCCGGGCGCTCTTGGCCGCGTTGACCACGTCGGTGCAGCTCTTGTACGGGGAGTCCTGCTTGACCACGAGGATGCCGCCGTCCTCGGCCAGTTTGGCGACCGGCGTGAAGTCCTCGCGGGTGAAGGAGACCTGGCCGCTGAGCGGCAGGGACAGGATGGCGTTCTCGGTGGCGATCAGGTAGTTGCCGTTGCCCTTCTTGCCGAGCAGGCCCGAGTAGCCGACCGCGCCGGAGCCGCCGTCGCGGTTCTCGACGGTGACGGTCAGGCCGGGCTGGGCCTTCTCCAGCGCGGCGGCGAGGGCGCGGCCCGCCAGGTCGCTGCCGCCGCCGGCGGCGAACGGGACGATCATGCGTACGTCGCCGCGCGGCTTCCACGCGCCGTCCGCGGTGCCGGCGTCCGCGCCGCAGGCCACCGCGCCGAGCAGCAGCACGGCGGCCAGCAGCGCCCTCATGACGCCAGTCCCCGGAGCTTGGCGTCGAACGCGCCGAGGTCGATGACGAAGCGCTCGTGGGTGCCCTCGCCGATCGTCCCGTTGGCGTCCGTGGCGAGCACGGAGAAGGCGACGCGACGCCGGTCCACCTCGGTCACCGTGGCGGTCGCGGTCACCTCGGCGCCCTTGAGCGTGGGCGCGACGTGCGTGATCTCCACCCTGCTGCCGACGCTGCCCTGCCCCTCGGCCAGGTACGGGGCCAGGGCCTCGATGGCGGCGTCCTCGATCAGGTGGACCAGGTTGGGGGTGGAGAAGATGTCGTGGTCGCCGCGGCGGGTGCAGTGGCGTTCCGCCACGACCCAGGTGAGGCCGGCGCTCACACCCGGGGTCAGTCGGTCGCTCATGGGCTCTCCAAGGGGGTGGGGGATTGGGCCGCGGCGCCTTCGGCGAGCAGCCGGTCGATCTCCTGCTCGGTCAGGCCGCACTCGCGCAGCACCTCGACGGTGTCCGCGCCGAGCAGCGGTCCCGCGGGTCCGCGCCGGGTGGGCGTGGCCGAGAAGCGCATGGCCGAACCGAGCTGGCGTACGGGGCCCATCTCGGGATGTTCGGCATCCCAGAAGAACCGCCGCCGGCCGAGGTGCTCGTCGTTGAACACCTGGCCGTAGTCGGAAATGGGCGCGCAGGGCACGCCGTGGGCGTCGAGCGCGGCCACGACGTCGGCCGTGGTGCGCCGGGTGGTGACGCGCTCGATGGCGGGGATCAGCTCGTCGCGCAGGCCGTGCCGGTCGTGGGCGTCGGCGTAGCGCCGGTCCTCGAACAGCTCGGGCAGGCCGAGCGCGGCGCACAGGCCCTGCCAGGTCTTGGGGCTGACGGCCCCGACGGTGCACCAGCCGTCGGAGGTGCGGATGGCCTGGTACGGGGCCGTGCTCTGGTGGGCCGAGCCGAGCGGCCCGCCGACCTCGCCGGTGGCGAAGTACTTGCCCGCCTCCCAGATCGCGAACGACACGGCCGACTCCAGCAGCGACACGTCCACGTGCTGGCCCTGGCCGGTGGCCGCGCGGGCCTGGAGGGCGGAGACGGCGGCGAGGGCGCCGTACAGGCCGCACACCAGGTCGGCGATGGGCACGCCGACCTTGACGGGGTCGCCGCCGGGCATGCCGGTGACGCTCATCAGGCCGCCGCGGGCCTGGGCCATGATGTCGAGTCCGGGCAGGTGGGCGAGGGGGCCGTCCTGGCCCCAGCCGGAGGCGGAGACGTACACGAGGCCGGGGTTGAGCGGCTGGAGGTCGTCGAAGGCGAGGCCGAGTTTGCGCATGGCCCCGGGGCGGAGGTTCTCCACCAGGACGTCGGCGTCCTGGACGAGGCGGCGGAAGGCGGCGGCGCCGGGCTCGGACTTGAGGTCGAGAGCGACCGATCGTTTGTTGCGGTTGAGCCTGGCGAACGGCGAGCTGTGCCCGGCCGTGAACGGGCCGATCGCGCGCACCTGGTCGCCGCCCCTGGGATTCTCCACCTTGATGACGGTGGCCCCCAGGTCGGCCAGTTGCATCGTCGCGAAGGGGGCCGCCATGAACGCGCCGACCTCGACGACTCGAATTCCGGACAAGGGGTTCATATGTTACGAAAACCTCACTTCCGCCGGGTTTGGTCTATTGTCTACAGAAGACAACTCAGCTAGACAAGGGTTCTGCCGGAAGTTCTTCGGCACTATGGCGGCAAGACACTGACCGCCGACCGACAAGAGAGACCGCGATGCGCATCCAGGCACCCCCAAGCATGGTCCAGCTCGCCACCGAGGCCCTGATGCGCATGCTGCTCAGCGGCCGGCTGCGGCCCGGCGACCGGGTGGTGGAGAACCAGCTCACCCAGGAGCTGGGCGTCAGCCGGCCGCCGCTGCGCGAGGCCATGCGGGTGCTGGAGCAGCAGGGGCTGATCACTCAGCTCCCGCGCAGGGGCGCGTTCGTCACGCAGCTCACGCTGCACGACATCTACGAGATCGTCACGCTGCGGCGGGAGCTGGAGCGCATGGCCGTGGACCTCGGCGTCCCGGTCCGCGAGCAGGCCCGGCTCCAGCGCTGCCACGCCGCCCTCGACCGGCACGGCGCCTGCGCGCGCTCCGGCGACTGGCTGGGCGTGCTGGAGCAGGCCGTCGAGTTCCACAGCTCGGTGATCGGCCTGTCCGGGCACCGGCGGCTGGAGGACGCCTACCGCTCGATCCAGCTCCAGATGTTGCTCTGCATGGGCATGAACCGGCAGGCCAGAGCCTCCGACGAGTCCCTCGTGGACGACTGGCTGCGGCACCGGCGGCTGCTGGAGGTGATCGAGTCCGGCTCGCCCGAGGCCGTGCACCGGGAGCTGGCCGGGCACGGGGACATGGCGTTCCTCGACGGCATCGAGGACCGGGTCGGCGGCCACTCCCCCGAGTCGCTGGCCTGGCTGCGGCGGGTCAGGGAAGGAGAGACATGATCGAACTGCTCCGGGAGGCGGTCGGCTGGGCCGGTCCCGAGCGCGAGGACGTCGTCGAGCGGCGGCATCTGGACTTCTACCGGCACGCCGTCGGCGACACCTCCTCGGAGATCCCGCCCACGTTCACGGCGTGCTTCCTCGACGAGCCGCCGTCGCTGCCGGCCGCGGGCTCGTACGGGTCCGGGTGGCTGAACGGCGGGGACCGGTTCGAGTACCACGCGCCGCTGCGCGTGGGGGACGTGCTGGTCTCGCGGCCCCGCTTCACCGGGGTCGTGGAGAAGAGCGGGCGGGCGGGGCCCATGGCGCTGCTGACGTTCGAGACGGAGTTCCGCCGGCCGGACGGCGAGCTGGTGGTCAGGCACATCGGCACCCGGATCAGGAAATGACATGATTCCTTCGCTCACCGAGACCACGACCCTGCGCCGGCTGGTCGAGTACGCCGGCGCGTCGGGCGACTTCTACGAGATGCACTACGACCTGGGCTTCGCCCGCGCGCTCGGCCATCCGGAACTGGCCGTGCACGGGCTGCTCAAGGCCGCCTACCTGGGACGGCTCGTCACCGAGTGGCTGGACGGGCGGGGACGCCTGACCGTGCTGGAGGTCAGCTACCGCGGCATGGACTTCAGGGACCGGCCGCACACCTGCCACGGGCGGGTGACAGCGACGGAGGGGAACCGGGCGGAGCTGGAACTGTGGGGCGAGGACGACACGGGCCGGCGCACCACGCTCGGCCGCGCCGAAGTGAGCTACGACGAGGAGACCCCCCGATGACCAGCCTTGCCGACCTGCACGCCCTGATGGCCCGGCTCGGGCACCCCGTCGTCCAGGCCGCCGCGCCCTCCGGGTCGCGGTTCGCGGACGGGGCGTCGTACCGGTTCGAGATCCCCAGCGTCGAGGGGCCGGGGGTGCTGGAGGCGGTGGTCGCGGAGGCCGAGCGGCTCGGCGTGCCGCTCGCCAGGACCTCGCAGGGCAGCGGCGTGATGATGCTGACCGACGACGAGATCGCGCGGATGGCCGGGATCGGGGCCGAGCGCGGCATCGAGGTGAACCTGTTCCTCGGCCCGCGGGCCGCCTGGGACACCGGCGGCCAGGCCAAGCTCACCCAGGCCGTGGGGGCCGCCGCGCGCGGCAACGCGATGGTGGCGGCGTGCGTGGCGGACGCGCTGCGGGCCTGCTCGCTGGGCATCCGCAGCCTGCTCGTGGGCGACCTCGGCGCGCTGGACGTGCTGCGCGGCCTGAAGGCGGACGGCACGCTGCCCGCGAACCTGGTGCTGAAGACGTCGGTGCTGATGCCGCTCACCAACGGCCCGACCGCGACGCTGTGCGAGCGGCTCGGCGCGACGACGGTCAACGTCGGCACCGACCTGACCGTGCCGCACCTGGCCGAGATCCGGGCCGCGACGGGACTGCCGATCGACCTGTATCTGGAGGTGCCGGATGACCAGGGCGGGTTCGTCCGCTTCTACGAGGCCGTCGAGATCGTCCGGGCCGCCGCGCCCGTCTACCTGAAGATGGGGCTGCGCAACGCGCCCAACATCTACCCGTCCGGCGGGCATCTCGGGGTGGTGCCCAAGGAGCTGGGGCGCGAGCGGGTGCGGCGGGCGGCGCTGGTGCGGCGGCTGATCGAGCAGCTCGACCCGGAGCTCGCCGAGCCGTCGCGGACCTCCGACCTGGGCGTCCCCGAACCCTGATCCCGGACGTCCCGGCGAACGTGCGATCTTGGGGCTGGCCTGGCGTTTTGAGCAAGCATATGCTTGCTTGCATGCTTGAGTTCCGCAACCTCATCGGCGGCGAGCTGATCCCCGCCCCCCACACGATGGACACGGTCAACCCGGCCACCGGCGAGGCGTGGGCCAGGATCCCGGCCGGCCGCGCCGAGCAGGCCGAGGCCGCCGTCGAGGCGGCCCGGCGCGCCCTGCCCGCCTGGTCGGCGCTGCCCGCCCTGGCCAGAGGGCAGTTCCTGCGCAAGGTCTCGGAGATCTTCGTCCGGCACGCCGAGGAGCTGGCCAGGCTGGAGACCCGCGACAACGGCCGCATCCTGCGCGACACGCTCAAGCGGGACGTGCCGGGCATGGCGCACCTGTGGCAGCTCGCGGCCGGTCAGTGCCTCGACGCGGTCAAGGGCGACACCGTGGTCCTGGGGCCGGACACGCTGGGGCTGACGCGGCGCGAGCCGTACGGGGTGGTGGTCTGCATCATCCCGTGGAACTCCCCCATCTCCACCTTCTCCGCCAAGGCCGCGTACGCGCTGGCCGCCGGGAACACGGTGATCGTCAAGCCGGCCGAGCAGGCGAGCGCGTCCGTGCTGCGGCTGGGCGAACTGCTGGCGGAGGTGTTCCCGCCCGGGGTGCTGAACATCGTCAGCGGCCTGGGCGAGCAGGTCGGCGACGCGCTGGTGCGGCACCGCGACGTCGGCAAGGTCAGCCTCACCGGCTCCACCGCGACCGGCCGGGCCATCACGCGGGCCTCGGCGGACGCACTGAAGCCGATGACGTTCGAGCTGGGCGGCAAGTCGCCCAACATCGTCTTCCCGGACGCCGACCTGGACGCCGCCACCCAGGGCGTCACCGTGAACTCCGTGTACACGGGCAACGCCGGGCAGGTGTGCGTGGCGGGCTCGCGCATCCTCGTCCACCGCTCGATCTGGGACGAGATGCTCGGGCGCATCGAGCGGGCCTGCGCCGGCCTGGTCCTCGGGGACCCGCTGGACCTGGGGACGACGATGGGCCCGATCGTGTCCGCCGGCCAGTACGAACGGGTCACCTCCTACCTGGAGCTGGCCGAGAAGGAGGGCGCGCGGCTGGTCTTCGGCGCGCGGACCGGCGCGGACGTGGTGCCCGCGCTGCCCGGCGGCTACTGGGTGGCGCCCACGCTGTACGCGACCGAGGACAACTCGCTGCGCGTGTGCCAGGAGGAGATCTTCGGGCCGGTGGCGGTGGCCATCCCGTTCTCGACCGAGGAGGAGGCGGTGACGATCGCCAACGACTCACCGTACGGGCTGGCGGCCGGGGTGTGGACGCGCGACCTGGGGAAGGCGCACCGTCTGGTGCGGGACCTGCGCAGCGGCACGGTGTGGGTGAACACGTTCCGGCAGATGCCGCCGGGGCTGCCGTTCGGCGGGGTCAAGGACAGCGGGTACGGCCACGATTCGGTCCTCGAGTACACCCGCGAAAAGGCAGCCATTATCCAGATTTAGTTGGATAGATTTACCCCTCATGAGCGAGGGGATCAAGGACCAGTCCGGACTGCCGGACGCCGCCGCCCAGTCCCGGGCCTCGGTGCTGCGCAGCCGTGCCGAATCGTACATCGCGCTGTCGCGGCACGACGCCGCGATCGCGGATCTGACCGAGGCGATCGCGCTGGCGCCGGACAACGCACGGGCCTGGCGGCTGCGCGGGGAGAGCCACCGGGTGATCGAACGGTACGAGGCGGCGCTGGAGGACTTCGGCGAGGCCCTGCGGCTGGAGCCGGACAGCGCGTACGCGCTCGGCTCGCGCGGCCAGACCTACGCCGCGATGGGCCGGTCGGACGAGGCCATGGACGACTTCGAGCACGCCCTCACCCTCGCGCCCGACTCGTTGTGGATCCTGGAGGCGAAGGCCGACGTCCTGGTGGAGCTGGACCGGCTGGACGAGGCCCTCGCCGAGCACTCCAAGATCATCTCGCTGAACGAGGACCTGGCGTACTCGTGGGTGGCCCGCGGCGACCTGTACCAGCGGATGCAGCTCTACCCGGAGGCGATCGACGACTACGGCAGGGCGCTGGTGGCGCAGCCGGACTACGTACGGGCGCTGAGCAGGCGCGGCGAGGCCCTGCGCATGGCCGACCGGTACGAGGAGGCGCTGACCGACCTCAACCGGGCGCTGGAGCTGGACCCGGGCAACGACCGGGCGCTCGGGAGCCGGGGCGCGGTGCTGAGCGAACTCGGCGACAACGAGGCGGCGCTGAAGGACCTGGACGCCGCGATCGAGCTGGATCCCGACTACGTGTGGGCCTACCGGGTGCGGGGGGAGATCTTCCAGGAGCTGGACCGGCACGAGGAGGCCATCTCCGACTTCACCCGGGCCCTGCACCTCGACTTCGGCGACTGACCCACGAGCGGCCCTTCGACGGGCTCATGATCATCGATATCCGGCGGATTCACCGCGCGTCACGCCAGAATTCGGCGAATCAGCCGCAACCTACGAAAGAAAGCGGCAAATTCCCCCCGAGCGGCGGCGGCCTTCGGCGGCGAGCCACTCCACGGCCGCCGCCCCGGCCGAGGGGAGGATCGAGATGTGCCCGTCGCCGGGCGACAGGCGCAACTCGGCCGTGGGGCAGTGACGGGCCAGCCAGCGGCCGTGACCGGCGGGCACGACGCGGTCGGCCGCGCCGTGGACCAGCAGCATCGGCGCGGTCACGGCGGCGGGGTCGCAGCCCCACGGGGCCACGTAGGACAGGTCGTCGTCGATCAGGCCGCCCGGCCCCGCCGCCACGGCCGGGCCGACCACGCTGTCGAACCAGGACCACGCCCCCTCGAACGCCGCGTGGTCGGCGGGCGTGAACATCTCCGGGTCGAAGGCGGCCGTGGCCTCGTGCCGCTCCTTCGCCGCCCGCCCCTCGGCGGCGGCGCGCAGCGAGGCCACGCCGGACGGCGCCATGCCCGCGAACCAGTCGAGCGTGTCCGCGTCAGGCGGGGCCAGGCCGGACACGCTCACCACGGCGAGCACCCGCTCGCCCAGCACGGCGGCGCAGGCGAGCGCGTGGGAGCCGCCGCCGGAGTGGCCCATGACGGCGAAGCGGCCGAGCCCGAGCGCGTCGGCGACCCGTCGCGCGTAGCCGGCCGCCGACCCCACCGACCGGCCGGGCTCGGGGGTGGAGCCGCCGTAACCGGGCCGGTCGTAGGACACCCAGCGCAGGCCGAGCCGCTCGTCGAAGAGCGGCTCGGGGGGCGAACCGAGATTGGGCGTGCCGTGGTGCCAGAGCACCGGCAGGAGGCCGGTGGCCCCGGGAGCCGTGTCGTAGACGCGCAGAACCCGGCCATCATCGATCGTGAGTTCGAATTCCTTCGTCACGGGACAAGCCTAAACCCCCGCCGGGACCGTGCGCGACGGCCCCGGCGGAGGCTCACCGGTCAGAGTGCCAGCAGGGCGCTGACCGGCAGGCGGGAGTCCGACAGCGGCCGGATGGCGATGCGCAGCAGCGCCAGCGCGTTGTCGTCGCCCGCGATCCGGTTGGCGCTGAGCCCTCCGCACGACTGGCAGCAGTGGATGATCAGCCACTCCCCGTCCCCCCGGACGGTGACGCTGAGCGCCGCCATCCGGCCCCGGCAGCCCGCCCGCCGGTCACCGGGAACCCGGTGATCGACGTGCAGGCTGGTCAGGCAGTGCGGGCAGTGGTTGCGGTGCGCGGTGCCCGGCGCGCTCATCGGCACGTCCATCCGGCAGCCGACGCAGCGGAACGCGTCGCCGGGCTCGCCGTGATGTTCCCTCTTGGGCCGTTGCGGACGTTCCCGGCCCGGTTTCCTCCTGGGCATGTCACAGATCGCCGAACGCCTCGAGCGGGAACGGCGGCTGCGCCAGCGGCCGTACGGCCATGCGCATGAGGATGAGCTGGTTGTCGTCCCCGCAGATGGGGTTCGACGTCAGCTCGCCGCAGCGGGTGCAGCGGTGGATGAGCATCCACTCGCCGGTGCGCAGGACGGCGATCGAGATGGGGATCATCCGTGACCTGCACTCGTCGAGCAGGTGCAGCGAGTGCAGGCAGCTCGGGCAGTGGTTGCGGCGGACACCGTCAGGGGCGTGCGCGGCGACCGTGAGGCCGCAGCGTACGCACGAGAAGGTCTCGGTGCTCGCGATCGAACGAGGTTTGCCGTTGGCGGACAACCTGGGTGCTCCTTGCCGAAAAGGTCTTTCTCAGGACAGCAAGGGAGGCCCTAGCGTGCCTCGCGGGCATGCTTCAGCTATGGCAGGCGATCACGCCGGGAGCGGGATCGGGCCGGAGACAGGGCGAGGCGCACTGGGCGCGGTTCCGGGCATTAATTCCCTCCCAAGGCGGGCATGACCAGCCCGAATCTCCACCGTACGGACATCAGCGAGCGTAACCGGGCCCGTCGTCACGCCGCCAGCCATTTTCCGCCGGCCCGGTGGCCGATGACCGAACGACGTTCTAGGGTCGGCGCATGGGCATCGGGCTGACCGAGGAGCACGTGGCGCTGGCGGACTCCGTGCACGGGGTGGCCGGCAGGGGCGCCGAGCACGCGGCGCTGGCGGGGCAGGGACTGCTGGGGCTGCACCTGCCCGAGGAGTGCGGCGGCCAGGGATACGGGCTGCTGGAGTCGTGCGTGGCGCTGGAGGCGCTGGGCGAGCGGCGGGTCTCGGGGCCGTACCTGCCGGGCGTGCTGGCCTCGGCCGCGCTCGCCGGAGCCGAGCCCCGGCTGCTGCGTGGGCTGGCCGACGGGTCGCTGACGGCGGCCGTCGAACTGCTTCCCGGCTGCGCGCTCGGGTCGGCGCGGGCCGACCTGTTCGTCGTCCCGACCGGTGGCGGTTCGTGGGCCCTGCTCGACCGGGACGACGTCACCGCCGAACCCCTCGACGGGATCGATCCGGACCGTCCGCTCTGCGCCGTCACCACGGCCTCCCCCGGACGAGCCCCCGGACGAGCCCTCGGGCAGGCGCCGGTACGCGAGCTCGCCGCCGTGCTGCTCGGGGCCGAGGCGTGCGGAGTCGCGGCGTGGGCCGTGCGGACGGCGGCCGGGCACGCGCGGGAACGCGAGCAGTTCGGCCGGCCGATCGGGCAGTTCCAGGGCGTCAAGCACCGGGTGGCGGGCGCGCTGGTCGCACTGGAGCAGGCGCGGGCCGCCGTCTGGGACGCCGCCAGGGCCCTGGACGAGGCCCGTCGCGGCGTCCCCGGGACTACGCGGCTCCTGTCCGACGAGCACCGGCTGGCCGTGGCCGTGGCGGCGGTGCTCGCGCCCGACGCCGCCGTCCGGTGCGCGGCGGACGCCATCCAGGTGCTCGGCGGCATCGGCTACACCTTCGAGCACGACGCGCACCGCTACTACCGCCGGGCCCTGTCCGGCCGCATGCTGGCCGGCGACCCGGGCCCGTGGGCCGAGGAGGCGGCGCGGCTGGCGGTGGCGGGCGTACGGCGGCGGCTGGAGCCGGACCTGCCACCGGAGGCCGCCCCCGTCAGGGACACGATCAGGGCGCAGGCGGCGTCGCTGCGCGCCGAGGAGCCGCCGGCCAGGCGGGCAAGGCTCGCGCGGGAGGGGTGGATCATGCCGCACCTCCCCCGCCCCTGGGGCCGGGCCGCCACCCCGCTCGAACAGGTGATCATCCACCAGGAGTTCGGCGACCTCGGCCGCCCGAACCTGGGCATCGCCGCCTGGGCGGTCCCGTCCATCGTCCGGTACGGCACCCGCGAGCAGCAGGACCGGTTCCTGCCCGGCACGTTCACGGGCGAGATCGTGTGGTGCCAGCTCTTCAGCGAACCCGGCGCGGGCTCGGACCTGGCCGGGCTGACGACGAAGGCCGTCCGGGTGGAGGGCGGCTGGTCGCTGACCGGCCAGAAGATCTGGACGTCCCTCGCGCAGTACGCCCACTGGGGCATCTGCCTGGCCCGCACGTCCCCCGAGCGGGCCAAGCACGACGGCATCACGTACTTCCTGGTGGACCTGGCGTCCCCCGGCGTCACCGTCAGACCGCTCAAGGAGATCAACGGGGACGAGATCTTCAACCAGGTCTTCCTGGACGACGTGTTCGTGCCGGACGACCTGGTCGTCGGGGCGGTGAACGAGGGCTGGCGGGTGGCCCGCGACACGCTCTCCCACGAGCGGGTCGCGCTCGGCGACACCTGGGGACCGGGGTCGCGGCACACCGACCTGGCCCGTCTCGTCGCCCGGCTGCCCCCGCTCAGCCAGGCCCAGCACGAGCAGGCGGGCCGCCTGTGGGCGGAGGGCCAGGCCATCTCGGCGCTCGGCCTGCGGGTGACGCTCTCCCGGCTCGCCGGCGCCGACCCGGGGGCCGCGCCGAGCGTGCGCAAGCTGCTCGGCATGCGGCACGCGCAGGCGATCTCGGAGTTCTGCTGGTCGCTGGCCCCGTCGGACCCGTACTGGGGCCGCATGATCCTCACGACGCGGGCGTTCACGATCGGCGGCGGCACGACCGAGGTGCAGCTCAACATCATCGCCGAGCGCGCGCTCGGCCTGCCCCGCGATCCGTGATCAGCTTCGCGGGTAGTACGGGGCCGCGAGGTGGGCGTACACGATCGTGTTGTCCTCGTAGCTGTGCGCCCGCCGGTCGAACGTGCCGCCGCAGGTCACCAGCCGCAGCCCGGGATAGGAGAGCTTGGCGTAGACCTTCCTGGCCGGGAAGCTCCGCTTCGGGGTGTGCTCGACCCGGTCGACGAGGAAGACGGCCACCGAGCGGTCGGCGCGCAGCACCTGCACCTGGTCGCCGCGCTTGACGTCCTTGAGCCGGGCGAAGACGGCAGGCCCGGTGCGCGTGTCCAGGTGGCCGGTGATGACGGCGGCGCCGCGCTGGCCGGGGACGGGGCCGTAGCGGTACCAGCCGGCCAGGTTCGGCGGGTCGAACGGCGGGTTCTGGATGGCGCCCCGCTGGTCGAGGCCGAGTTCCATCAGGGGGGCGGCCACACCGACGGAGGGGATGTAGACGGCGGTGGGGCGGGCCGGGCGCATGGGCTCGGCGGCCTTCGACGAGGGCACGTCCAGCGGCAGGTCCTTGAGCGGCGGGACGGCGGCGGGCGGCTCGCGGGTCGCCGTCGCGGGGGC
>NZ_SSXE01000165.1 GCF_021699195.1 Nonomuraea sp. MG754425
GTGCTCGGGGAGGGTGTGCGTGCGGCAGGCCGGAAGGGGAGGCGTAGAGGCCGGCCGGGATGACCGCTGATCTCTACGCCTCCGTGCCCCGTGCCTCCGGCCGGGCGGGGGTCATCCGCTCGGGTCCCGAAAGCGCACCGCGCGACCGGCGGCCCGCTCGGGTCCGGGAGGCGCGCCGCGTCAGCGGTGGCCCGCTCGGATCCGGGAGGCGCGCCGCGTGAGCGGCCGCACCCGGACGAGGGGCGGGCCGCGGCTCAGCACGTCGGCGCGGGCCCGTCGCCGACGTGGGCGCAGGCCATCGCGCCCGACACCAGCAGCTCCGTGACCGCGGGCACCGCGTCGGCCATGACGATGTGCCCGGCCAGCCCCGTGCGCCGCATCATGATCCCGCAGACCCGCGGCGGCCGGGCCACACCCAGGTCGCCGCCCACCGTGCGGGTCCGTTTCCACACCGTCACGATCGCGCCGAGCCCCGAGGAGTCGAAGAGCTCGACGTCGCCGAGATCGAGCACGATGCGCTGCCCGACCCGCCCGTCGTCGACGCCCTCGATCATCCAGTCGCGCAACGGCGGCGCGCTGGTGGAATCGAGATCACCCGCCAGCCTGAGCACCGAGCATCCCCCGATGCTCTCTCCGTCGGCGCGCAGCCGCGGCCCCCGCCAGAACGTCTCCCGCTTGTCACCTTCGATGGTTCTCACCTCCGGGTGACGCTATTGGTACCCACCGCAACAGCGGCCACGCCTGCCCCTGCCGTCGTGGCTGATCCGGCGGTCCCGCGGATGACCCAACATTGTGCAAGAAACAGTTCTCGCCCGGCCGATTTTTAACCGCGTCTTGGCCTGGACGCTTTGCGATCGCCCAGGCTTGGGCGCATCCTTACAACACAGCTCGTGCTTTGCCAGGAAAGGCGGGGGAACGATGGGCAGTGCCGTCTTCGTGACTCTGGCGGTGGCTCTCGGCGCGGTTGCGGCCTTGCTGTCAGGGATTGTTCTGTCGGTGCTGGGCGCAGGTGCTCTGGCGGCCGTTTCCGGTGGTGGAGGGGCCTTCGTGGCCATCACCACGCTGAGCTTGCTGGTCATTCAACTGGTCGGCGGCTTCGAGAGAAGACGGTAGCCTGAATCGCGGCGGAATATCCGATTTCCGGCGTCCCATTAGGTGCGGCCGGCCATTGTTCGCGGGCCCGTCAATTCCTTCGCCCGCACGTTTTCCGGTGACCGCCGCGGGAGAACCCGAGTTTCACCGGGGAAGGATCGCGCGGCCCGCGTACCGCGCCCGTGAACCCAACTCCTCCTCGATCCGGATGAGCTGGTTGTACTTGGCGGTGCGTTCGGACCTGGAAAGGGAGCCGGTCTTGATCTGGCCGCAGCCGGTCGCCACGGCCAGGTCGGCGATGCTGGTGTCCTCGGTCTCGCCGGAGCGGTGCGACATCACCGCGGTGTAGCCGGCCGCGTGGGCGGTCCGGACGGTGGTGAGCGTCTCGGTGAGCGTGCCGATCTGGTTGACCTTCACCAGGATCGAGTTCGCGATGCCGCGTTCGACGCCCTGGGCGAGCAGGGCGGGGTTGGTGCAGAACACGTCGTCGCCGACGAGTTGGCAGGTGCCGCCGAGGGTCTCGGTGACGAGTTGCCAGCCCTCGTCGTCGTCCTGGGCCATGGGGTCCTCGATCGAGATGACGGGGTAGTCCGCGACCAGGCCGGCGAGGTAGGCGACGTGCTCGGCGACCGACCGCCGGACGCCCTCCCCGGCGTAGTCGTAGAGCCCGTCGCGGAAGAACTCCGACGCGGCCGGGTCGAGCATGACGGCCACATGGAGGCCGGGGACGTAGCCGGTCTGCTCGATGGCGGCCAGGATGAAGTCCAGCGCCTCCCGCGCCGAGCGCAGGTCGGGGGCGAAGCCGCCCTCGTCGCCGACGCCGGTGTGGTGGCCGGCGGCCTTGAGCGCCGCGCGCAGGGTGTGGAACACCTCCGAGCCCATCCGCGTGGCTTCGGCGAAGTTGTCCGCCCCGATGGGGGCGATCATGAACTCCTGGAAGTCGATCGGGTTGTCGGCGTGCGCGCCGCCGTTGACGATGTTCATCATCGGCAGCGGGAGCAGCCCGGAGTCGGGGCCGAGGTAGCGGTAGAGCGGCAGCCGGTGCGAGGCCGCGGCGGCCTTGGCGACGGCCAGCGAGACGCCGAGGATCGCGTTCGCGCCGAACCTGGCCTTGCCGGGGGTGCCGTCCAGCGTGATCATCGTCTCGTCCACGGCGGCCTGGTCCTCGGCGTTCATGCCGGTGACGGCGGCGGCGATCTCGCCGTTGACGGCCTCGACCGCCTGGCGCACGCCCTTGCCGTGGTAGCGGCGCGGGTCGCCGTCGCGGCGCTCGACGGCCTCGTTCGTGCCGGTCGAGGCGCCCGAGGGGACGGAGGCGCGACCCCGGGAGCCGTCCTCCAGGACGACGTCTGCCTCGACGGTCGGGTTGCCCCGGCTGTCGAGGATCTCCCGGCCGGTCACCTGGACGATCGTGGTCATGCCTTCCCTTTCACGTCTCCGTACGAGACAGGCGCGCACCGAGATCCGCCAGCGGATTTCAGATGGGAACTCACTAGGTTTCGATAGGGAACTTACACTGGGCTCGGCGCTGACGCCATCCGTCACGCGAGAACGGCGAGGAGACGAGCGGTGGCACGAGAGTTGCGGGAGCAGGACGCCGTCTGCGCGATCGCGCAAGGGGCGGCGGTGGTCGGTGAGTGGTGGAGCCTGCTCATCGTCCGCGAGGTCACCCGCGGCCGGCACCGCTTCGACGACCTGCACGACGAGCTGGGCATCTCGCGCCGGGTGCTGGCCGAGCGGCTCAAGCACCTGCTCGACCACGGCGTGCTGGAGCGCCGCCCGTACCAGCAGCGGCCGACCCGCTACGAGTACCACCTGACCGAGGCCGGCCGGGCGCTGACGCCGGTGCTGATCGGCCTGCAGGACTGGGCCGACCGCTTCCTGCTGGGCGCCGGCACCCCCACCGGCGGCACCCCCACCGACGGCACCCCCACCGACGGTGGTCCGGAGGCCGGCCGGTTGCACGCGCTCGCCGGCTCCGGGGTGCCCGGCCCGCTGCGGCTGCCCGCGTCCGGCGGCGGCGAGGCGGACGAGGCGGACGTCGTGGACGGCGACGCGCCCGCCACCGTCATCTTCACCTACCCGGCCGCCGACCCGCCCGGCCCGCCGCCGGACCCGTCAGCGCTCCCGGACCGCACGCCGGAGAGCCGGCTGTTCCGCGCCGCGGCCCCCGCCTTCGCCGCCGCCGGGGTCGCCCTGCGCGGGGTGAGCACCCAGCCCCCGGACGAGCAGCGCGCCCTCGCCCTGGCGGAGGACCTCCCCTTCCCCCTCCTGTCGGACGTGGACCTCGCCCTGTGCGCGGCCCTGCGCCTGCCCACCTTCCGCACCGGGCAGAGCCTGCGGCTCAGGCGGGCCGTCATCGTCGCCGACGCCGACCGCGTGATCCACCACGTCCGCTACCCGGTCACCGACCTGCCCGCCGCGGTGGGCGAGGCCCTGCGCCTCGGCGGCGACCTGGCCCGCGACCGGTCCGCCGCGCGGCGGGCCAGGCCGGGCCTCAGTCTTCGTCGGCGGGCAAGGTGAACAGGCGGACGTAGACGGGCCGGGCCTCCGGCGGGGCCTCGCCGGCCTGGTGGCTGTAGCGCAGGAGCAGCGCGACGTACTCGTCGAAGAAGGCGTCGAGCTCCTCCTTGGTCATGCGGGCCAGCCCGCGCGACCCCTTTGCCCAGCCGGGGTCGGCACGGTAGGCGGCGGGGAAGCGCTCGAACAGGACGCGGTCCTCCTCGTAGCCGACGCGGTGGAACTCCTCCAGCACCGCCCGGTCGTCCGGCGCCACCTCCCCGGGGGTGGGCAGGCGCAGGTCGCGGGGGAGTTCGGCGCGCCGCCACCAGCGTTCGCGGCCCGACGAGCGCTCGGGGATCTCCTCGATGAAGCCGTACTTCTCCAGTTGGCGCAGGTGGTAGCTGGTCGTGCCGGTCTTCGCGCCGAGCAGTTCGCCGAGGGTGGTGGAGGTGGCCGGGCCGTGCACGTTGAGGTGGGTCAGCATGCGGCGGCGCATCGGGTGGGCCAGCGCCTTGAGCCGGTCGGGGTCGTCGAGCAGGAACGGCTCCTCGTCCTTCATGGCGATCAGGCTACTCCTCCTCCAGAACGATATCTGCAGACATCTCTTTGCCGATATATCTCTGCAGACTAGTCTCGGCGATATGAAGAGATTGCTCGCGGCCGTGGCCGCCGCGTCCTTGCTGCTCGCGGGCCCGGCCCCGGCCGCCGCCACCGGCGCGTCACCCGCCCTGCCGGGCGACCTGAGCTCGACCGAGGTGAGCTTTCGCGGCGGCGGGAACCTGCTGCTGCACGGCAGCGTGATCAGCCCGGCCCGTGCCGAGGGCGGCCGGCCCGGAGTCGTGCTGGTGCACGGCGCGGGCACCGGGACGCCACGGGAGAAGCTGCTGGGCGAGGCCGTCGCCTTCGCCCGGCAGGGCATGTCCGTGCTCGTCTACGACAAACGTTCCGAGGGGTACTCCCTGTTCGACCGCTCGTACGGGCAACTCGCCGACGACGCGCTGGGAGCCGTCGAGACGCTCAGGCGGCACAGCGGTGTCGATCCGGCCAAGGTCGGCCTCTGGGGGCTCAGCGAAGGAGGCTGGGTGGCGCCGATCGCCGCGTCCCGTACCGAACACGTCTCCTTCGTCATCGTCGTCGGGGCCAACTCCCTCGGCCCGCTGCGGCAGCAGGCGTGGGCGGTGGCGGCGGGGCTGCGCAAGGCCGGCGTGCGCGGCTCGCTCGTGGACCGGGCCGAGCCCACCCTGTACCGGGTGATCGCCGACGGCGGGCTGTTCCCCGAGCCGTACCACGACGCGGTGGCGGTGCTCGCCCGCGTCCGGCAGCCCGTGCTCGGGATCTGGGGCGTGCACGACCTGCTCACGCCGCCCAGGGAGACACCGCCGATCTTCGCCGCGGCCCTGGAGCGGGGCGGGAACCGCCGGTACACCTTCCGGTACTTCGCCGGGGCCGACCACGCCGCCCACCTGACGCCCGACGGCGGGGTCACCCGGCTGCCCGAACTCGCCCCCGGCTACCCGGAACTGGTCGGGACGTGGGTGGGCCGGGCCACCTCGGGCCGCGCCCCCGTCGCCCAGGTGTCCGGCCCCGCGCCGGTGCAGGCCGACGACTCCGCGGACGTGCCGCCCACCGGGTGGTGGGAGTCGGCGGGAGTGCACCTCGGGGTGTGGCTGCTGCTCGTGCTGGCGTTCGGGGCGTATCCCGTGCTGGCCGTGGTCCGCCGGCTCAGGCGGGTCAGGGCCGAGGGGGCGCGGGTCGGGGCCGCCGGCCTGGTCAGCGCCGGCGGCCTGACGGTGCTGCTGGGCGGGCTCGGATACGTCGGCTACGTGATCATGACCGGCGCGAAGCTGGCCGCGCCCGGACCGGTGCTCGCGGGCCGGCCGGTCGTCTGGCTCGCGCTGCAGGCCGTCGCCCTGGCGACCGTTGCGGCCACGGCGCTCACGGCGGCACGGTGGCGGCGGGTCGCCGCCCCCGGCGAGCGGGTACGGCTCGGGCTGCTGATCGCGGGCGGCGCGGTGTTCACGCCGTGGGCGCTGTACTGGGGGCTGCTGCTGCCCTGAGGCCGCCGGGAAAGTCGGGGCCCGCACCGGCGCTGCGCCGTGCCGACGGCGCCGCCCGTGGCCACACTGTCCCGATGGACACCGCGATCGTGCTCTTCAACCGGGACCTGCGCGTCCACGACCATCCGGCGCTCGCCGCCGCCTGCGAGCGGGCGGAGCGGGTGGTGCCGCTGTTCGTGCTCGACCCGTCGGTCCCCGAAGGCCGGCGGCGCGGCTTCCTGCTGCAGTGCCTGGCCGACCTGCGGGCCGCGCTCAAGGAACGCGGCGGCGACCTGGTCGTACGGCACGGGGACGTCGTCGGCGAGACCATGAAACTGGCCGGCGAGGCAGGCGCGACCGTGATCCACGCCAGCGCCGACGTCAGCTCGCTGGCCCGGCGACGCGAGGAGCGCCTGGCCGGGGAGCGGATCGAGTACGTCCGCTTCCCCGGCGTCACCGTCGTGCCCCCTGACGAGTTGCGCCCGTCCGGCGGCTCGGACCACTACCGCGTCTTCACCCCTTACTGGAACGCCTGGCGTCGCCACCGTCACCGCCCGGTGCTCCCGCCCCCGGGCCAGGTCCGGCTGCCCTCCGGCCTGCCGGTGGGCCGGCTGCCCCGGCAGGAACCGGTCGCCGGGACGCTGCGGGGCGGCGAGTCGGCGGGCCGCGAGCGCGCCGAGCGGTGGCTGCGGGACGGCCTGGCCGGCTACGCCGACGGGCACGACGACATGGCGGGCGACCGTACCTCGCGGCTCAGCCCGTACCTGCGCTTCGGCTGCGTGTCGCCGCTGGAGCTGGCCTGCCGCGCCGAGCACGGCGAGGAGTTCGTCCGCCAGCTCTGCTGGCGGGACTTCCACCACCAGGTGACCTACGCCTTCCCGCGCATCAACCGGGAGAACTACCGCCGCCGGGAACGGAGCTGGCGGCACGACCGGCAGGCGCTGCGGGCCTGGCAGGCCGGCATGACCGGGCTGCCCATCGTGGACGCGGGCATGCGCCAGCTCCTCGCCGAGGGCTGGATGCACAACCGGGCCCGTCTCATCGTGGCCGCCTACCTCGTCAGGCGGCTCGGCCTCGACTGGCGCGACGGCGCGGGGCACTTCTTCGAGCACCTGCTCGACGGGGACGTGGCCAACAACTCGGGCAACTGGCAGTGGGTGGCCGGGACCGGCAACGACACCCGTCCGAACCGCGGCTTCAACCCGCTCCGCCAGGCCCGGCGCTACGACCCCGCGGGCGACTACGTGCGCCGGTACGTGCCCGAGCTGGCCGACGTCCCCGGCGCGAAGGTCCACGAGCCGTGGCGTCTGCCCGCCCAGCCCGAGGGCTATCCCGCGCGGCTGGACGGAACCGACGAGTAACCGGCCCGTTCACTGGGGGTGGGCCCGGCCCTCCGGACGTCCGAGCAGTTTGTCGAGGTCGCGGCGCTCGCGCTTGGTGGGACGGCCCGCCCCACGAGCCCGGACGGCCACCGTCACCGTCTCCTCCTTCGGCGGGGGCGGCGGGCTCTTGTCGACGTAGCACTCGGCGGCCACGCCCGCGCCGACCCGCTTGGTGATGACCTTGGAGACGACCACGACGCGCTCGCGCCCCTCGTGCCGCAGCCGCACCTCGTCACCGGCCCGGACGGCGTGCGCGGGCTTGACCCGCACCCCGTTGACCCGGACGTGCCCGCCCCGGCAGGCGTCGGAGGCGATCGACCGTGTCCTGGTCAGCCGCACCGACCACATCCAACTGTCCACCCGGGCGCTCGGCTGCTCACCTGCCATCCCGACACTGTACCCAGCGGTCGCGCGGCCGGGTTCTCATGGAGTTCTCAGGTGGAGTTTGTGGCACTTTGAGTTGGATTTTATGACTATGGAGCGATGGAGCACGTGCCGCAGGAAGCCGGTGCGGCCGGGGCTCGGGGAGCCGTGGCCGGGAGGGCCCGGCGGCTCGGCGCCGGAGGCGGGGTGCTCGTCGTCGTGGCGGTGCTGGCGTACTGGCTGGGCAGCGGCAGCGGGAACGGCGGGCAGGCCACGCCCGGACCGAGCCCGACGCCGACGCCCAGCGTGACCCTCACGGCGTCCGAGGTCTTCGAGAGGGTCGGGCCGTCGGTGGCCGTCATCCAGGCCGGCGAGGCGCTCGGCACCGGGGTGATCGCGGCCGACGACGGGACGATCCTGACCGCGCACCACGTCGTCGAGGACGCCGACGGCGTCACCGTGCTCTTCGCCGACGGCACCAGGACGAAGGCCGCCGTCACCTCCGCCAACCCCGAACTCGACATCGCGACCCTCAAGCCCGCCAAGCTGCCGGAGATCGTCGTCCCGGCGACGCTCGGCGGGGCCGTCTCGGTGGGCGCGCCCGTCGTGGCGATCGGCAACCCGCTCGGCCTGACCTACAGCCTGTCCACCGGCGTCGTGTCGGGCCTGGACCGGACCGCCGGCCGGACGGCCAAGGACGGCGACCTGAAGGGGCTCATCCAGTTCGACGCCTCCGTCAACCCCGGCAGCTCCGGCGGCCCCCTCCTGGACACGCGCGGCCTGGTCGTCGGGATCGTCGTCTCGATGGCGGACCCGGGAGGCGACGAGGCGTTCGCCGGCATCGCGTTCGCGGTCCCGATCGGCGTGGCCCTGGGCGGCGACGAAGGCGACGGCCCGCCGGGCCCCCAGATCTGAGAGCAGCAGGACCCGAGCCGTCACGAGAAGGAACACCACATGACCCCGACCAGGCTCCCCGAGCCGGCCCACCCGCTCGAACAGGTGCTGTTCGAGGTCAAACGCACGATCGTCGGGCAGGACGTCCTGCTGGAGCGGATGGCCGTCGCGCTGGTCGCCGACGGCCACCTGCTGGTGGAGGGGGTGCCGGGCCTGGCCAAGACCCTCGCCGTGCGCTCGCTGGCCGCCGCGATCGACGGCAGCTTCCAGCGGGTCCAGTTCACCCCCGACCTGGTGCCCGCCGACCTCGTGGGCACGCGCGTCTACCACCAGCACTCCGGCGAGTTCAGGACGGAACTCGGCCCCGTCTTCGCCAACCTGCTGCTGGCCGACGAGATCAACCGCGCCCCCGCCAAGGTGCAGAGCGCCCTGCTGGAGGTGATGCAGGAACACCAGGTGACGATCGGCCGGGAGACGTTCCAGGTGCCCGAGCCGTTCCTGGTGATGGCGACCGAGAACCCGATCGAGTCGGAGGGCACCTACCCGCTGCCCGAGGCCCAGGTCGACCGCTTCATGATGAAGGTGGTCGTCGACTACCCGACGCAGCCCGAGGAACAGGCGATCGTCCAGCGGGCGCTGCGCCCGCCCGAGCCGCCGCAGGCGATGGTGACGACCGAGGACCTGATCGCGATGCGGGCCCGCGCCCAGCAGGTGTACGTCGACCCGGCGATCGTCGACTACGCGGTACGCCTGGTCTCCGTGACCCGCTCCCCGGCCACGGCCGGGCTCGGTGAGCTGGAACGGTACGTCACCTACGGGGCCAGCCCGCGCGCGTCCATCGCGCTCGTCACGGGGGCCCGCGCGCTGGCGTTCCTGCGCGGACGCGACTACGTCCTGCCGCACGACCTGGCCGAGCTCGCGCTCGACGTGCTGCGTCACCGGCTCGTGCTGTCCTACGAGGCCCTGGCGGACGACGTCGACGCCGACACGATCATCACCAGGGTGCTCGGGGCCGTCCGGACCCCCGACGTCGTCCTGCGGAACCGCTGAGCCGCCATGGCCACCACCCCCGACAAGCTGCTGCTCCGCCTGGAGTGGAAGGTCGTCCGCAGGCTGGACGGCCGGCTCCAGGGCGCCCACCGCACCGCGCACCGCGGCGCGGGGATCGACTTCACCGGGCTGCGCGCGTACGGCGAGGGCGACGACGCCCGGCACATCGACTGGAACGTCACCGCCCGGCTGGACGAGCCGCACCTGCGCGTGTTCACCGAGGACCGCGAGCTGACGGTGTGGCTCGTGCTCGACCGGTCGGCGTCGATGCTGGCCGGCCGGCCCGGACGCGGCAAGCACGACGTGCTCGCCGAACTGGCGCTCGTCCTGGCCCGGCTGTTCGGGCGGGGCGGCAACCGCGTCGGCGCGCTGCTGTTCGACACCGGGGTGTCGCGCGTGGTGCCGCCCGGCACGTCCCGGCGGCACGCGCTGCGGATCGGGGCCGAGCTGGCGCGCGCCTCCGGGACGCCCGGCGGGCGTACCACCGACCTGGCCGAGATGCTCGACGCGGCCGGCCGGCTCGCCCGCCGCCGCGCGCTCGTCGTCGTGCTGTCGGACTTCATCGGCGACGGCGACTGGGAACGCGCGCTCCGGCGGCTGGCCCGGCGGCACGAGGTGGTCGCCCTGCGGATCGTGGACGCGGCCGACGACGTCCTGCCCGAGGCGGGGCTGATCGTGGTCGAGGACGCCGAGACCGGCGAGCAACTCGTCGTCGACTCCGCCGACCCGCTGCTGCGGGTACGTTTCCGCGAGGCCGTGGACGAGCGCGACGCCCGGCTCGCGGCGGGCATGCGCCGGGCCGGGGTGCCCGTCCACCGCGTGGACACCGATCGCGACCTGGCCGAGGCGCTCGTCGAGGTCGTCGCCCGGACCCGGGACCGGTCGCCATGACCGAACACGCAGGGGTCCTCGAGGTCGTCCGCGGAGGGGGATCATGACCCTGTCCGCCCCGCTGCTGCTGGCCGTCGGAGTGCTCGTCACGGCGGCGCTCACCTGGGCGGCCGTCGTCTCGGCGCGCCGCCGCTCGGCGGCACTCGCCGCGGCGGGCGTCGCCGTGCGCGGCGGAGGCCGGGCCCACCTCGGTGCCGGACTGACGATCGCCGGCGTCGCCGTGCTCGCGATCGCCGCCGCCGGCCCGGCCGCCATGGTGCCGGTCCCGCGCGCCGAGGGCACCGTCATCCTCGCCATGGACGTCTCCAACAGCATGAACGCCGACGACGTCGCCCCCACCCGGCTGGCGGCGGCCCAGCGGGCGGCCCGCGCGTTCGTGCGGGCGCAGCCTGCCAGTATCGACATCGGAGTCGTCGCCTTCGAACAGGGCGCGCTCACCACCGCCCGTCCCGACGCCGACCACGCCGTCGCGCTCAAAGCCATCGACCGGCTGAGGACCACCGGCGGCACCTCGCTCGGGACGGCCATCACGGCCTCGCTGTCGGCGATCACCGGCAAGCAGGTGGCCCTCGGCCGCGACGGCACCGCGCCCGACCTCGGCTACTGGCCGTCCGCGACGATCGTGATCTTCTCCGACGGGCAGAACCGGGGCGCGGACCTCGAACCGGCCGCCGCGCTGGCCCAGCGGGCGGGTGTGCACGTCCACACCGTCGGGGTCGGCACCACGGCCGGGGCGACGGTGCAGGTGGACGGCTACCACCTGCGGACCGCTCTGGAGGAGGAGACCCTCACCTTGATCGCGCAGACCACGGGCGGCGGCTACCACCCCGCCTCCGACGCCGCGCGGCTCGACGGGATCGCCGACACGATCGACCTGCGGCTGACCGTCTCCGACGAGCCGCTGCCGCTCGCCGGCGGGCTCATCTGGCTCGCCCTCGCGCTGCTCACCGGGGGAGCGGCGGTCACCGTGCTCCGGTCCGGGCGGGTGATCTGAATGGCGTTCGCGTGGCCGTGGGCGCTGCTGTCCGTCCTGATCATCCCGCTGATCCTCGCCATCCGCTGGTGGGCGCGCCGCCGCCGCCGGCGCGCCGCCGTCCGCGTGACCTCGATCGCGCTCGTACGCGCCGCGCTGCCCGGCCGGACCCGCTGGACGCGGCGGATCCCGCCGGCGCTGCTCGTCGCGGGGCTCGCGCTGCTGGCGGTCGGGGCCGCGCGGCCCCAGGCGTCGCTGCCGGTGCCGATGACGTCGGCGACGATCCTGCTCGCGCTCGACACCTCCGGCTCCATGTGCGCCACGGACGTCGATCCCAACCGGCTCACCGCCGCCAGGAAGGCCGCCGCGGACTTCATCGAGTCGCAGCGGGGCGGCCCGCGCATCGGCCTGGTCACCTTCGCGGGCACCGCCGGGCTGATCGTCCCGCCCACCGACGACACCGACGCGCTGATCGAGGCGCTGGACGGCCTGACCACCTACCGCGGCACCGCGATCGGGCAGGCCATGCTGACCTCGATCGACGCCATCGCGGACGTCGATCCGTCGGTCGCCCCCACCGGCGCGACCCCTCCGGCGAACGGCCAGGCGGGCTACGCCGGCGCGGCGATCGTCGTGCTCACCGACGGCGCCAACACCCAGGGCGTCGACCCGCAGACCGCCGCGCGGGAGGCGGCCCTGCGCCGTGTCCGCGTCTTCACCATCGGCTTCGGCACCACGAACCCCGCCCCCATGGTCTGCGACAGCTCCCAGGTCGACAGCCGCGGCTTCGGCGGGTGGGGCCGCGGTTCCGGCGGCTGGGGCGGCTTCGACCGGGGTGGCCGCAACATCCGTGTGATCGACGAGCCCGCGCTCAAGGAGATCGCCCGCACCACCGGCGGCTCCTACCAGCGCGCCGAGGACGCCGGCCAGCTCCAGAACGCCCTGGACAACCTTCCCGGCAGCTTCACCGTCATCCACCAGCAGGTCGACACGTCCGCCGCCTTCGCCGCGGGCGGCGCCCTGCTCGTCACCGCGGCCCTGTCCCTCTCCCTCTGGTGGAACCGCCCCCGCCCTCCGGGCCGGGCGTCCGCGTGACCGCAACGGCCGGGCGGATCCCGGCCGGCCGTCCTACACTGGCCGATCGTGGACTGGATCGAGCGGGTCGCCGAGATCCGGCGCTGGACCAGGGGCGGGGAGCGCGCGCCGCACAAGCCGCTGCTCCTGCTGTACGCCCTGGGCCGGTTCCAGCGGAACGGCAACCGTCCCATCGCGTTCAGCGCCGCCGAGGCCGAACTCAAGAAGCTGCTCAAGGAGTACGGCCCGCCGCGCGACACCAGCCCCGGCTACCCGTTCCACCACCTGACGACCGACGGCCTGTGGCTGGTCGACACCCGGCACGGCGCCGGCAGTCCCGGCCCCGGGCTGGGCCGCCTGCGCGACAGCGAGGCCGCCGGCCGCCTGCACCCCGACCTGGCCCGCGCGCTGTCGGAGGAGCCCGGCCTGCTCGGGCGCATCGCCCGCCACCTCCTCGACGCCAACTTCGCCCCGTCCCTGCACGCGGACCTGTGCCTGCTGACCGGCCTGGACCTGGAGACGCCGGCAACCGGCACGGAGCTCACCAAGCGCCGCGATCCGGGCTTCCGCGACCGGGTGCTCATGGCGTACGAGTACTGCTGCGCGTTCTGCTCCTACGACGGCTGGCTGGACGGTGCGGTGGTGGGCCTGGACGCGGCGCACGTGCGCTGGTGGGCCTTCGACGGCCCCGACGACGTGGCGAACGGGTTGTGCCTGTGCGCGATCCATCACAAGCTGTTCGACAAGGGAGTGCTCGGGTTGACCGAGGAGCACGCCATCGCGGTCTCGGCCAGGTTCGTGGGGCGGTCGGGGGCCTCCCGCGACATGGTGCTCGCGCTGGCCGGCCGTCCCGCGCGCAGGCCGCAGCCCGGTCTGGACGCCGTCGATCGGGAGCACCTCGGCTGGCACGGCCGTCAGGTCTTCCGCACGCCCGCCCGCGGCTGAGGCAGATTCTGCAATGACGTTCTAGAATCACCCCAGAAGATCCACGAGCCGGCGAGAGTCCCAGGAGAGGACGGCCATGGGCGTACTGGAAGGCAAGGTCGCAGTCGTCACCGGAGCGAGCAGGGGCATCGGCGCCGCGATAGCCGTACGGCTGGCGGCCGAGGGCGCGAAGGTGGTCGCCGCCGCCCGTACCGTCGAGGCGTCGCAGAGCCGCCTCGAAGGGACGATCGGCGACACCGTCGCGCGGATCGAGGCGGCCGGCGGCACCGCCTTCGCCCAGGCCACCGACCTGTCACGGGAGCCCGACAGGACGGCGCTCATCGAGGCCGCGACCCAGCGGTACGGCGCGGTCGACATCCTCGTCAACAACGCCGCCGTCACCTACTTCACACCGGTGCCGGAGTTCACCGACCGCCGCTACCGCCTGATGTTCGAGGTGCAGGTGAACGCCCCCTTCCACCTCGCCCAACTGGTCGTGCCCGGGATGCGGGAACGCGGCGCGGGCTGGATACTCAACATCTCCTCCATCGCCGCCCGCCACCCGTCGTTCCCGCCCGGCGCGTACGCCGGCTTCGGCGGCACGGTGTACGGGATGTGCAAGGCCGCGCTCGAACGCTTCACCACGGGCCTGGCCGCCGAACTCTACGCCGACGACATCGCGGTGAACGCGCTCTCGCCGAACCAGGTCGTCCCCACCCCCGGCACCCTGTTCCACCGTCTCACCAGCGACGACGACCCCGACGCCGAGCCGCCCGGCGTCATGGCCGAGGCCGCCCTCGCGCTGTGCCACCGCCCGGCCGCGCAGCTCACCGGCCGCATCGCCTACTCCCAGGACCTGCTGGCCGAACTCAGAGGGTGACGGATCCCACACACACGGGAGCGGGGGAGAGCGACATGAACGATCACCACGTGCCTCCGGAGGCCGCCGAGATCCACCGGTTCCGGACGCGGCTCGGCCTGCCCGGCCTGATCGACGTGCACACCCACTTCATGCCCGAACGCGTCCTGCACAAGGTGTGGGCCTACTTCGACGCGAACGGCCCGCTGACCGGCGGCCTCGCCTGGCCGATCACCTATCGCCAGGACGAGGCGGCACGGGCCGCGCTGCTCCGCGAGTTCGGCGTCCGGGCCTTCACCTCGATGCTCTACCCGCACAAGCCGGGCATGGCCCGGTGGCTGAACGCGTGGGCGGCCGACTTCGCCCACCGCACCCCCGGCTGCCTGCACACCGCCACCCTCCACCCGGAGCCGGACACCGAGGCGTACGTCCGCGAGGCCGTCGAGGCAGGCGCGCGGGTGTTCAAGGCGCACGTGCAGGTGGGGGCGTACGACCCGGCCGACGAACTGCTCCAGCGGGCATGGGGCGTACTGGCCGAGGCGGGCGTCCCCGTGGTGATCCACTGCGGCTCCGGGCCCGCGCGCGGCAAGCACACCGGCCCGGAGCCGATCGCGCGGGTGCTGGCGCGGCACCCGCGGCTGCGACTGATCATCGCCCATCTGGGGATGCCCGAGTACGAGGACTTCCTGGACCTCGCGGAACGCCACGACCAGGTCCTGCTGGACACGACGATGGCGTTCACCGACTTCACCGAGGGCTACCTGCCGTTTCCCCGCCGGGCCCTGCCCCGGCTCGCCGCGCTCGGCGACCGCGTCCTGCTCGGCTCCGACTTCCCCAACCTCCCCTACCCCTACGTGCACCAGCTCCACGCCCTCGACCGGCTGGGGCTCGGCGAGGAGTGGCTGCGGGCGGTGTGCCACGACAACGCGGCACGGCTGTTCGGAGTGTGAACGATCGAGGGTGCCGGGCGCGGCGTCGTGTCAGCGGTCACGTCAGCACGGCGACAGCCCGATGTCAGGACGATCGGCGAAGGTGAAGGCCACGAACCGGAACCACCGCGAGATGAGGAATGGTCATGGCCGACTCCGTCCACACCATCACGACGATGCCGGCGTCGCGCCGGCCCGGCTGTCCCTTCGACCCGCCCGCGGAGCTGACCGAGGCCCGCGAGCACGGCCCGATCAGCCGCTTCCCGTTCCCCGACGGACACCAGGGCTGGCTGGTCACCGGCTTCGACCTGGCCCGGTCGGTGCTCGCCGACCCGCGGTTCAGCTCGCGCAAGGAGCTCATGCGCCACCACCCGCTGATCGACTACGGCGACATCGAGGTGCCTCCGGCCCCGCCCGGCGAGTTCCTGCTCATGGACGACCCCCAGCACAGACACGTTCCTCAGCGGGGAGACCAGCGACGAGGAGCTGATCGCGGCCTACACCGGCACCCAGCAGTACCTCGCGGAACTGGTCGCCGCCAAGCGCGCCCACCCCACCGACGACGTGCTCAGCGACCTCACCGACAGCGACCTCACCGACGAGGAGCTGCGCGGCGTCGCCCTGATCCTGCTCGCCGCCGGCCTCGACACCACCGCCAACATGCTCGCCCTCGGCACCTTCGCGCTGCTGCGCAACCCGGCGCAACTGGCCGCGCTGCGCAGCGACCCCGCACTCGCCGACCAGGCCGTCGAGGAACTGCTGCGCTACCTGAGCGTCGCCAAGCAGTTCATGCGAACGGCCCTGGAGGACGTCGAACTCGGCGGCCAGACCATCACGGCCGGCTCGGCGGTCATCCTGTCCTTCCACACCGCCAACCGCGACCCCGGCCGCTTCCCCGACCCCCACACCCTCGACCTCGGCCGCAAGGACGGCGGGCACCTGGCCTTCGGCCACGGCATCCACCAGTGCCTGGGCCAGCAACTCGCCCGCGTCGAGCTGCGCGTCGCCCTCCCCGCGCTGGTCAACCGCTTCCCGACGCTACGCCTGGCCGTACCCGCCGACGAGATCCCGCTGCGCCCCGAGACCGCCGACATCTACGGCGTCAAGAGCCTCCCGGTCACCTGGGACGCCTGACGAGCCGCGCCGCTCACGACGCGAGGACGTGCTCGGCCAGCTCCTGCCAGCCCGGCCCCCGACCGGCACGGCTCGCCTCGGCGAACGCGGCCTCGCCGAGGCGGTCGCGCGCCTCCGCCGCGATCCGGGGAACGTCCGGCTGCGAACGGTCCGGCATGCCGCGCATGTCGTCGCCCGCCGCGAGCAGGCGGACGGCCAGCTCGTCCTGCCCCCGGCGGAGCGCCAGATCCGCGATCCCGACCAGCACCTCGGCGACCATCGGCGGATACATGTACTCCACGGCCACGCGGAACGCCTCGGCCCGGTGCGCGCGGGCCTGCTCGAGATCCTCGGTGAGGTAGGCCGACAGGTCCATGACCTTGGCGCGGAAAGCCTCGCCCAGCGCCTCATCGTCCAGCAGCGCCAGCACCGTGGCCAGGTGCCGCCGCGCCTGGTCCGGCTCGCCGCGCCAGCGCGCCAGTTGCGCCTTCGCGAGCGCCAGCTCGACGAGCACCCCCGGCCAGGCGATCCCGCCCGCGTACCGCTGCGCCTCCGCCATGGCCGCCGCGCTGGAGCGTTCGTCACCGAGCAGCCAGTGGAGCTGGGCCTGCCGCGCCCGCAGGCCGATCACGTCCTCGGTCGCGCCGACCTCGGTCAGCGCCACGATCGCCGCCTCGTGCTGCTCGCACGCGCGCGCGAACTCGCCGCGCATCGCGAGCCGGTCGGCCAGGAAGGTCCGCGCCAGCGACACCCCCCACCGGTCACCCAGCGCCCGGAACTCGGCGAGCGCGAGCTCGATGTCGGCGTCCACGCCGGTCTCGTCGCGGCCGATCGTCAGCCGCATCCGGCCACGGGCGAGCCTGGCCTGCGCGCGCACCCACGGATCGACGTCGGCGACCAGCGACTCCGACGCGGGCAGGAACTCCGCCGGCTCCTGCAACATCCGCGCCAGCGGCTCGACGAACCCGAGCAGCCGGTGCTGCCGCCCGCCGCGCCGGACGAGCCGGTGCGCCTCCTGGATCCACTCCCGCGCCCGGTACTGGTCGCCGCCGAGCCCCGAGGACATGAACACCGTCACGATGAAGTACGCCATCGCCCGCACCTCATCGGGCACCTCACCCTCCAGCGAGGCCGCCGCGACGCTCAACTCGGTGCCCTCGGCCCGGTGCCCGCTGAGGAACCAGTACCAGCCCACGGCCGAGACCAGCCGCATCGCCTCCTCGGCCCACCCCTCGGCGATCGCCCCGCGCAGGGCCGTGCCGATGTTGTCGTGCTCGGCCGTGAGCGTGGCCAGCCACTCCAGTTGCCCGGCCCGGCGCAGGTGCGGCTCGGCCGTCTCCGCCAGCTCGATGAAGTAGGCGAGATGCGCCCGCCGGGCCGCCTCGCTCTCCCCGGCCTCGGCGAGCCGCTGCGCCGCGTACTCCCTGATGGTGTCGAGCAGCCGGTAGCGCGGCGTGCCCCCGTCGTCGGCGAGCAGCAACGACTTGTCGATCAACGCGGTGAGCACGTCGAACACCTGCTCCCCGGACGCCCCGTCCCCGCACACCCGTTCGGCCGCCTCCAGGCTCACCCCGCCGGAGAACACCGAGAGCCGCCGCAGCACGCCGCGCTCGGACTCGGTCAGCAGGTCCCAGCTCCAGTCCACGACCGCGCGCAACGTCTTGTGCCGGGGCAGCGCCGTACGGCTGCCGCTCGTCAACAGCCGGAACCGGTCGTCGAGCCGACGCGCGAGCTGATCGACGGACATCGTGCGCAACCGTGCCGCGGCCAGCTCGATCGCCAGCGGCATCCCGTCGAGCGCCCGGCAGATCCGCACCATGGCCGCCAGGGTGTCCGCACCGGAGCCGATGTCCTTGCGCACCAGATCCGCGCGGTCGCGCAGCAGCCGCACCGCCGGCGAGGCCCCGGCCGCGGCCGGGTCCGACCCGCCCGCGGGCAGCGCGAGCGGCTCGACCTGCCACAGGACCTCCCCGGTGATACCGAGCGGCTCCCTGCTCGTCGCCAGGATCCGCAACCTCCGGCACTCGCCCAGGAGCCGGTCCGCGAAGGCCGCCGCCGCCTCGATCACGTGCTCGCAGTTGTCCAGGATCAGCAGGATCGCACGCTCCCGGACCGCGGCGACGAGCCGGTCCATCGGCTCCCCGCCCCGCGCGCCGCCGAGCAGCCCCTGGTCACGCAGGCCGATCGCGGTGAGGGCGGCCTGCGCCAGTTCACCGCCCGTCCGGACCGAGGCCAGCTCGACCAGCCACGCCCCGTCCGGCAGCTCGGCGAGCATCGTCCGGGCGGTCTCCGTGGCCAGCCGGGTCTTGCCGGAGCCGCCCGCCCCCGTCAAGGTGACCAGCCGGTGCCGGACGGCCAGACCGGCGACCGCGGACAGGTCCTCGTCCTTGCCGACGAAACTCGTCAGCTCGGCGCGCAGATTCGTCCTGCGGGTCTCGCCCAGTTCGCCCCGCAACACCGCGGTGTGCAGCGCGGACAGCTCCGCCGACGGATCGGCGCCCAGCTCCTCGGCGAGCCGCTCACGCGTGCGCTGATAAACGGTCAACGCCTCGGCCCCGCGCCCCGCCTCGGCCAGCGCCCGCATCAACGCCCCCACGAACCGCTCCCGCAGCGGGTACGTGGCGACCAGCTCGGCCAGCTCGGACAGCGACTCCGCGCCGTGGCCGAGCAGCAGGTCCGCATCCACCCGGTCCCCGAGCGCGGCGACGTGGAGCTCGTCCAGCCGCGTGACCGCCGCGTCGAACGCGTCACTGCCGTGCAGCGCGATGTCCGCCATGGCCGCCGTACCCCGCCACAGGGCCAGCGCCGAACGCAACAACTCCGCCCGCGCCGCGGGCTCGGCGGCACGAGCCTGCCCGACCAGGTGCTCGAACCGGCCCGCGTCCACCGCATCGGACGCCACGGCCAGCCGGTACCCGCCCGCCTCCGCCTCGATCACCCCGTCCGGCAACACCCTGCGCAACCTGGACACCAGCGCCTGCAGCGCGTTCACCTCGTCCGCGGGCGGCTGCTCCCCCCAGATCCAGTCGACCAGCCTCGCCCGCGTGACGACCCGGCCGGGTTCCAGCGCGAGCGCGGCCAGCAACGCCCGCAACCGAACCCCGGGAACCTCCACCACGACCCCGTCGTGACCCTTGACCTCAAACGGCCCCAACAATCCAACACGCACACCTCAATTCTGCCGAACCCCACCAAACCGCCGATCTGACCCCCAGGCAGATCAACAGGAGACGTGGTTCGCGGGTGCGCCCAGCCGAGATAGACCGCCGACTTGACTGTCGAGTTCGTCCACGAAGTCGATGACGTGACGGCGGGACTGCGCCGCCTGGGCCCGCCGGGCAGCACCCCCGACGTGGCAGCTCGCGCCTGGGCCGACTGCACAGCGGCACACCGCCTCACGGTCCAGCATCGGCCGCGCCGTCGAACGGGATCACCGCCGCGGTACTCGCCATCTCCTGGTCATGAAGCGCCGGCGCTGAGCTGATACAAGAACTGTTGTATCTGGACGGGAGTGCGGACCTCGACGGCGTGCGGAGAAACTTTTGCCCTGTCGAACGTGTGCGCCGAGGAGGGACAGTTCGGGCAGTGGTCGTGCGGGTGCATCTCAGTGGTTTCCACGTGCCACACGTTCGCACGCAAGGAGAGCGAATCCACCAGCCACAACTGGAAGTCGTCGCGGTGTTCGACCAGGTAGGTGATGTAGGTAGGGAGAATGGACTGCGCGACCGTCTCGGCCGCATCGGCCAGAACGACCCCTTGGGACTGCTTGCTGGGAGCCGGGTGCCAGCCTCTGGAGTGCTGGTCGGTGTATTCGATCAGGTAGACGAATCGCTCGGTAACCCCGGGGAAGTCCGACTCGCCGACCTGTTCGGCGGCCTCAGCCGAGAGCCGAGCCCAGTTGGCGATGCCGGCGTACAACGCCGCCTGCTGCCTGCTTGACAGGGGCTCGTCGGGGTTGGTGGTCGTGTCCAGGCGCGGCATGTTGAGCAGGGCCGCCACCTGGTGGAGCCGGTAGAGAGGGACCAGGCGGTTCCGAGCGTCAGTGAGATCGTCCGTCACGGCCTACAGTGTGGACGGTCGTCAAACGCCTGGTCAGCCGAAGACCAAAAGATCTTCCATTGCATCCCTCCGAGCCCCTGACAAGACACGCAAAGGCCCCCAACTGCAGCGGGACGCGGAGTCGGTCGCGAGAGGAGCGCCGCCGTCCAGAGGTTGTCGATCAACAAATGAGGTCATGCCGCACCGACGGGCGCCATCGATCTGGTCGGCATGTATGTCGGCCTCATGTTCGACGGGGCAACGGCGGCCCAACCTGCCGCGCAGGTTCCCGAAGACCGTGCTGCAGATGGAGGGATGGCTCTGTCGGAGCTGAGTCACGATGACTTCACTCCTGACGATTCGGCCAGCACGAGCGTGGTCATCTTGGTGGGGCTGCGCTGGTGTCAGGGGGCGGAGGAGGGCTCGGGGGTTCCGTTGGGCCAGAGGCAGGTGGAGGTGGCGCCAAGGCTGAGTACGTCCTCGGCCGCCAGGCTGATGGTGATGAGGAAGTCGTCGGGGCGGGAGTGCCCGTAGAGCTGCAGGCCGTTCTCGTGCTCGACCGCGATGTAGTGGCCCTGCTTCTGCCAGTACGCCTTCACCGCGGTGACCACCTCCTTGAGTGTGTTCTTGGCCGTGGGCAGTCCGCGCAGGTAATAGGAGCGGCTGACCTCGATCCGGTCTTCGGAGCCGCCGTCTTGCGGGTCGAGGCAGAGGCCGTCGTTGAGGCTGGGCTGATACAGGTCCAGCTGAGGCTTGGGATGGATGACGCTGACGGTCCCGTTGATGAGCTGCTCGATCCGGGTGAGCGCCTGCGCTTTGGTGATCGTGGGCTTGTCGGCCGATGGATTCATGGCTCCTCCCAGGGCTCCGCCGGGCGCGCATCCGGCGACGAGAATCACTGCTGCGATTAGCAACCGGACCGTGCGGAACATCTAGTCTCCCGTCGGCATGGGTGACGACTGTGGGGTGGGCGACGGCGGGGACACCGGTTCCGAAGAAGGGCGTGACGGAGGTGACGGAGCCAGATGGGGCGTCGGGACCGGCGCCTGTTTCGGCGTCGGGAGTCTCGATACTCGATCGTATTGGCCGTTGATAATGAATCCCATGTTTTCCAGGGAAGCAGAGCGCTGAGCCCAGTAACCGGAGTGTGTACCAATGTCGTACCCGGTGAAAGCCAAGGGGCCTGACACCGGTGTGGGATGTACGACAAAGCGGTTGGCGCCGAAGGCGATGTTGCTGGGGTCGGTTCCGAAGGGGCCCGCACCATTCGGGAGCCAGGGGTTGAGTATGCCTGAGATGGGGTTTCGTCCGCCGCTGATGGGGAGATGTCCGAGGTCGGCGATGGGGTCCTGGGGTGACTCGCCTACCCAGACCTGCTTGACTCCGAGGTCGCTCGCCTGCGCTGCCATCGTCCCGGGACTTCCTACAAGAATGAGTTGGTCGGCGAACGTCCCTTTCCGTGTCTGCGCGGCCATGCCGGTCACCACGCTGCCGTAGCTGTGTCCCAGTACGGTGAATCGCGGTGTGCCGGCTGCTTGGTGGGTGGCGTGGAGACCGTCGAGGAATCCGGCCAGTGTGCCTGCCCCGGCCTGGGCGAGGTTGGGCGATGCCACGGAGGTGTCGGCCAGGAGAATTCCCCCGTCGAGCTGTGGCGCCTCGTAGCCGAGCCAGATGATCGAAGCGGTCTTCGTATGGGAAGGGGCGGAAAAGTTGGCCTGGTCCCACAGGGTCGCGGCGCGGGACGCGTCGCCGCCGATCCCCTCCAATGTGCTGCCCGTACCTGGTACGGAGGTGACTACCGAGTCGGCTTTGTCGGGGTCGCCGAAGGAGATGGCGGCCTTGCCGAGTCCGCCCAGTTCGACGTTGAGCAGGAGCGCCGGCGGACGGCCGTTGACTCCGCCCATCGCCAGGCTCTTCTCGACGGCCGCGATCTGTCGCTGTTCCGCTTCCAGCGCATCGATCTCCATGCGTATGGAGGACTGCCGCGCCCCTCGCTTCATCCGCTCCTCCAGCGCCCGCAGTTGCGCCAACTGGTTGGCGAGAGCGTGCTTGCGTAGGCCCAGGTAGGCGCGGTTCGCGCTGTCGCGGGTGGCGGCGGGTACGCCGTTGAGCGAGCCGATCAGGTGCGGTGCGGCGTTGACGATGCGCTGGCGGGCGGCCGGGTCGAGGAGCTGCCACCAGGAGCTGACCCGGGCGGCGAGAGTCGGGTCCTGGCCGGTGTCCTGCGCCGCCACCACCTTCTCCAGCGCCGAGGGGCCGCCGGCCGCGGCGGCGGTGAGCAGGGCGCCGACGCCACTCGGGTCGGGGGCGGATCCGCCGAAGAGCCCGAAGCCGAGCAGGGCCGCGTCGGCCAGGTCGCCGTCGGGACGCTGCTGGAGTACGGTCAGCCGCCTGCGCAGGTCGGTGGCCTGTCCGATGGCCCAGGAGCCTACTGCCGCGACCTGTTGGGCGGGCGCGGCACTGACGCATGCGGACGCCAGCGCCGCGGACAGCAGACTTCCCGCGGCGGGGAGGTCATGCCCGGCGCGCTCCAGGTCGGCCACCATGCGGGTCATCGCCGCCACGTTCATCCCCGCGTAGCCGCCTCCTGCGGACGTGGCGACGGGAAGCGGCGTCGACAGCGACGGCGCGGTGGCCTGACCGCCGAGGGCGCGGATGCGCTCGACGACCTGCGCCGCGGCGGTCTCGAAGGCCCGCTGGAGCCGGGTGCGCTGGTCACGGGTGGCCTGCGTGAAAGGGCCCGCGCCACCGCCGACCCAGGCGTGGGCCGCCATGTGACGCATGCTGGAATCGAGCGCGCCGATATGATCGCTCGCCAGCCGCACCACGCGACTGAAGGCTTCTTCCAAACCGGCTGTCTCGCCCCCCACACGTGCGACGATGTCATGCTTCGCTGCTGGTCGTCCGGGCGACATGCGGAGTCGTTATGGGAGGCGCACCAACCGCAGATCCTGGTAGCTCGTCGAGTTTGATGACGTCCTGGCCGGACTGGCCCACCTCCGGCCACATGCGGTCACCTGGTGAGCTGGCGCCAGACGGCGGCGGCCAGGGCGAGGCTGCGCTGGGCGATGCGAGTGCCGATGCCGCTGGTGGTGCGGGCACCATGGAGTTCCAGGTCGAGTTGAGGGTGCCGTTGACGCACCCGATGAGCTGACGGATCGGTTGGCAGGCCGGCCCGCTCGACCTCCCCAGCCCAGCCTGGACGAAGTAGGACAGGACCACACTCATGCGTGCGGCCGCCGCCGACAGTGACCCGGTGCTTATGAGGCCTGGAACCCCGCCGGTCTCGTGGTTAATCTGCTCCAGAGCGTGGTGATCGGTTGCGAAGCGTCACTGGCGGAGGTGTGGAGGTCCAGTGGAACAGCGTGATGCGCAAAGCCTTGCCGACATCCTGTCGGTTGCCCCGTGGATGGAACTCGAAAAGTATGTCGACCACCTGCGGGATCGGGTGGATGCGGCTGTTCTGGCCTCGCACGGGCGGCGGGAGCAGCTCCGCGCCGAGATATTGGCCGACAATCCAGATTTGAGCGCGCACATTCGCCGTCCGTCGCCCGAGAAGACGCAATGGGCCAAGCACCTCCTGCGCACCGGGATCGTCGCCGCCTCCGATGGGACGCTGGCCGCCGTACCCCTTCTGAGCGGTACGAAGATCCAGGTGGGCGTGGTGATCGTCACCAACACCGGCGAATCCGTCGGCCTCGTGACAAGGGTCTTCGAGCACGAGCTGACCACCACCGGCGACACGGCCAGGGAGTTCTTCGACAATCTCCGCAAGGTGCACGGCACCTCGAACCTGGCCAGCCGCGCCCTCATGCTCTTCGGCGAACGCAAGCTTCTGCTCGCGCAGGAGGCCGACTGGCGGATGATCCACGGAGAGCTGATTCCCTTCGAACTCCGTACGGGCGTGGGACATCCGCGAGAGAACCTGCCGCCGGTCTTCGATCTCGTCCGCCACTACATCAAGAACCAGCGATTCATCGCGGTCAGTGAAAGCCCCGAGGACCTGGACGTGCTCAACGCCGGCATCGTCCTGGAGCCGGGGGAGTTCATCGAGTTGCGTACGCTGGCCGACGACCTGACCGGTTTCCTGGACGGCGATGAGAGAGCGGGAACGACCAAGGCGGGGTTCAACAACCTGGACCGCGCGAGGTTCCGGAGCTTCATCGCAGAGGTGGGGCCGGAGGTGACCATCCTGCTCATCAAGGCCGGGCATCGTCCGTTTCTCCTGGAGTGCCACCGGGAGCGGGTCGAGGAGGCGGCGGCGCTCTTTCTCGCCGACGCGCTCTGGACGCGAGGTCTGCCGGACACCGGCGCGCCCGTGACCGCGCGCGGCTTTCCTTTCCACATCGACCTCGCCGACAACGTGGCCCGCACGATGTTCAAGGGCGGGGAGTTCCGGACGTTCATCGAAACGCGGTTGATGGAACTCGGGGTAGAACACGGACTTGCCGATCTGGACCCACGGAGGACACGAGGATGAGCTCGGACACCGAGGCCGAAGCCGAGGCCGAAGAACCGCGGGAAGAGCCGAAGGACCAGCACGACGCGCCTTCTCCCGCAGAGCAGGAGATTCCCGGCGAAGACCTCGAGGCCGCCGAAGCCAGCCTCGCCCGATCGCTGATCACCCTCGGCTTCGTCGCCTTCGACGGACCGGGGACGGACAACACCAGCAGCGGCGTCCTGGTCTCCGAGCAACTGCGCCGCCATTTCCGCCGCGACGCCTACGTGGGCGTCAACGACACCGAACAAGGCATCACCTTCCTCGGACGCGTCGTCGAAGGCCCCTTCCACAGCCCACACGAGATCGGCCCCGATTCGGCCATCAGCCGCACCACACTGCTCCATCCGGAACGCACCCAGTTCCGGCCCACCTATTACGCCGCCGGCACGATCGAGATTCTCGGCGAGGTCACTCCTTCGGAGAACGTGCTCCCTACTTCGACCCGTCCCCGGCCGTACTCCCAGGTGTTCATCTACCCCAGCGACCGGCTGCGTCGGATGCTCGGCATCGAAGGCGACATGCAACTGGGCTCGTTGCTCGGCTATGACGATGTGAGAGTCGAGGCGGACTCGGCGAACAAGGGTTTCCTGCCGCGTAACGCCGGCATCTTCGGCACCGTCGGATCGGGTAAGTCCAACACCACTCAGGTGCTGATGGAGGAGGCCGTTCGGGCCGGGTGGGCGGTGGTCGCCATTGATGTCGAGGGCGAGTACGTACGGATGGACAAGGGGAACGATGAGCCGCACCTCGCGCGCCTGCTGGAGGAACGCTTCGAGGAGCGGCGTCCGCGCGGCATACCGGACTTCCGGGTGTACGTGCCGAACGCCGGCATGACGGACGCGCCCGATCCGCTGCCTTTCAAGGTGCCGATCGCCGATGTGCCCGAGGAAATCGTCGCCGACGTCCTCGAGTTCACCGAACCCCAGGTGAGGATGTGGGGTGCCATCACGAGCCAGGCCCGGCGCAACGCGGAGACGGCTTCCCGTCCGGGCAGGATGGGCGCCCTCGCCGCTCCCGCACCGCCTTCTCCCGACCGCTCGTACGATCTCAGCGACCTGATCGACGGCTTGCAGGAGGATCCGACCACGGGCGGCATGCCGCTGCTCTCGCCGAAAATCCCTTCGACGGAGAAGGCCACCGCGTCCACGCTGAGGAACAAGCTGTACAAGCTCGGCAGGTCCGAGATGCTCGACTGGCGGCCCACGAGGAACACCCCGTACCTGGACGTGGACGAGCTGCTCGTGGAGCGGCGCCTGAGCGTCTTCGACGTGAGCGAGACCAACGACAGCGCCCGCAACATCGCCATCTCCTTCCTCCTGCAGGCCCTGTTCGACCGGGTGATCGCGGTCGCTCGCGGCGAACCCATCGGGAAGGACGGCCGGCCGCGCCCGCCGGTGCTGGTGGTGATCGAAGAGGTGCACACGTTCGTCTCGCGGTCCAGTGCGGGCAGGATGCGAGCGGTGCTGGACCAGTTGCAGGTCATCAGCCGTCGTGGCCGCAAGCGCTGGATGGGTCTGGTGCTGGTGTCGCAGCAGCCCGGTCACGTGCCCGAGGAGTTGTTCGAGCTGGCGAACACGCGGTTCATCCATCAGCTCAAGTCCGCCGGCAACCTTGCCCCGGTACGTGCCACCACGGGCGGCGTCCATGAAGCGCTGTGGTCGACGGTTCCCGCACTGGGGCAGGGCCAATGCCTGCTGACGGGCTCGGTGTTCCGCAACCCGGTCTTCGTGCAGATACGTCCGGCGCGTTCCCGGCGTATGCACACGGCGTGACGAAGCCGGCCCTGTGAACCGCTCCGACTTTCTTGGAGACCCTGGTGTGCCCTGGGTTCGATGGAGTCGCGACGCCTATTGCTGGGCTCGGTAGGTGATGAAGGCGGTGGCGAGGTTGGTGTGGCGTGCGTCGAGCAACCGGCCACCGGTGTGTTCGGCCAGTTCCCGCATGGAACGTGCGTCGGCGCCGTTGACCAGCACTGGGTAGACGGGCACCCGTTTGAGATCGGGCGGAAGGGTGTCGTGGTACCGCACGAAGTCGGACAGGGTGCGACCTCTGTTGCTCATGCCGTCAGTGATCAGGACGATCGAGAGAATGCGATCGTCGGTACCGATCTTGGCCAGTGTCCGCAGGCCGGCCACGAGGGCGTCATAAGTTGCGGTGTGTCCCCCTGGCGTGAGGCGGGCGAGAAAGTCGCTGACGGCTTTGCGGCCGTGGGCAGAGCGGGCGCTGGACAGGTCGATGATCACAGGCTTCGCGGGAGAAGAGGCGAACGGCAGAAGGATCGCCTGCTCGTCGGTGGCGGCCCCTGACGTGCGAGCCACGGGTGCACCGGCCAAGGCCGCAGCGGCCCGGCGCAGGTCTGCGGATTTGGCCCCGCGCATGGAGCCCGAGACATCGAGGAGAAAGACGGTGCGGGTGGCATAGCGGTAGCGACCCAGATAGACGGCGACGAGCCGGTCGACGACGGTCTGGTCCCGGGGAATGTTGAGCAACGTGGGCGGATTCGCAGGCAGTCCAGCGGGCGGGCGCACGCCCGGGGTGATGGGACGATGATGGATCCGATCTGCGATCTTGTGTTGTGCGTCGGTGCTGAGCAGATGGTTCGTGAGTCGGGCCAGGTGCTCGGCCGCCTTGGGCGTACGAGGTTGCAGCAGAGGTCGCAGCGTGTACCTGGCGTTGACCACTCCGTCGCTCGGACGTATGGGGACCAGTTGTTGTTTGAGCTGGCCGGAGGTGTTGAGACGGGCGATCTGGGATTCGTAGGTGAACAGTCCGTCTGCGGAGGCGCCGCCGGATTGTAAGAAGCCGGTGATCAGCTCGGCGTCGGTCGACGCGGTGATGGCCTGCGCGGTGGACATCGCCCGCAGCCCACCCGCCGCCGGATAGATGTCGCCGTCGTCGATCGAGTCGACGACCTCTGTGAAACCGCTGGCGGCGGCCAGTACGGCGGCACGCCCGGTGAATGCCTCATCCGGGGCGCTCATGCCGAAGGTGAAATGGTGTCCGCGGGCGGCCGAGGCGATCTGTTTCCAGGTGACCCGGCTGTCGATCCAACCGAGCCGGTCGGCGACCGAGACCTTCAGAGCCAGCAGAACTGGGGAGAAGGTGATGGTCCTTCCCGCGCCGAGCTGCCGGTTGCCGTCCCCGTTAGGCTCGAGGCCGGTCGGCAGCCAGACCGCGTCAACGGGCGGCTGCGTGTCCAGTTGCGTCGCGAGGGGCGCGCTACTGGCTTCACGCAGCTCAACGCGGATCCCCTCGGAGCGGGTGAAGTCGGACAGGACTGGACGCAAATCCATCAGTTCGGGAGCGGCCAGGATCGTGATCTGCTCCGGCTGGCCCAGGTTCGGCGGCGCGCATTGCCCGGTGGTCAGGACCAGCAACGCCGCTATGCCCGCCCACCGGGATACCGACCGGTTCAGGCGCATGCCACGATCTCGTTCCTGAATGCGATCATGAGATCCGGGCGGGGAAACGGGGCGATGTCGGAAGGGCTCGGCAGGGCCAACGACTTGAGGGCGTCGCCCTGCCGGATGCAGCCGGTCATGCCGTGTCCGGTGACGGCCTGTTCGAAGAGCTTGGCGTCGGCGCCGCGCAGGAAGAATTTCCGCGCCATGATCTGTTGCACTTCGCGCGATGCGAGCAGATCGCCGACGAGTTCGCTCCCGTCCTTGTCGTCGCGGCCGATGAACATGTGCTTGGAGATCACCCCCGGATCGGGGTAGAGCAGGCGGTAGTTATCGGGAGCTATTCCCTGCTGGTCCGCCAGATACTTGAGCGCGTCGTGCTCGTAGACGAAGGCCATCGGATACTGGTGGCTGGAGAAAAACTCTTGTAAAAGGCCGAAGCTGCTCGGCGGCCAGCTGTTCTGGAATAACCGTTGTAAATCGTTGATCAAACGCGTCCTGTCCGTGCGGTAGTTCTTCCGGTGAGCGTGGATGAGCAGGCTCAGGTAAAGATCACCGCCGCCGGCGGAACACGGGGCGCCAGAGACCACTTCCACCTGAGAATCTCCCTGCGCGACCCCTTCGGGTGCTCCGATGCTGCCCCACGTCCAGTTCGTTTCCGTCAACCGCAGGTCCAGATATCGCAGGACGTCGAAAATGTAGAAGCCGTTCTCTGACCTGACGAGGGACTGGTCCACCAGACATTCCAGCAGAGCCCGGTGGACCAGCACCACCATGGGGGCCTGGAAGATCAGCCGGGGGTTCGAGGGCGATTGTCCCGACACCCTGAAGTTGTTCTTCACCGCTGCGGCGATGGTGTCGGCCGGGCACAGGAAGAAGTGGTACCGGCCCAGGTCGCTGCCCTGGATGTAGGTCATATCGATGCCGGAGAGATTGTTGACGTCGACATCGAGCCCCTGCCGGTGAAAGACGTCCCTGATCTCCTCGCTGGCGAACAGGCCCTCCCAACCTCCGCCGAACACCGGCGTCAACCGGGTCAGGCTCTGCTGGAGCCAGACCCCGCCGCCGGTCAGCACACCGGTCAGAGTGGCGCCTCCCAGCGCAAGCAGGAAGAGAAGCCGTCGTCTGCCCTCGTCGGGTGTGTCTGAAGCCTTATTCCGCGACGACTTGCGCGGCGGTGCGCCGTGAATGTGGATCTCACCCACAGTTTCGGCACGCACCTGCCCCGCGGCCGCGTTGTCGCCCTGCTGGCTGATGCCGCTGTTGCCGCCGATCGCGGTGGCGCGCTCACCGCGTGCCGCCGCCTTCTTGGGGGCGGGAGGACTGGTCATCGCGGGGCGGTGGCGTTGTCGCCCTGCTGCACAACGCCGACGTTGACACCGACGACGGCGACGTTCTCCGCCCCCGAGCCCGGCTGGGCCTGCGCAAGATCGTTTATGGCAGATTGGATCGGCGCGCGTGACTGCTCCCGCTTGAGGATGCGCTCGAGCAATCGTCGTCCGACGACAACCGTCTCATTCGCGATCGCGTCGTGAGTCTTGGCTGCTGAAGCCGCCCCATGAGCACCGATCGCTGCGTTCGGGTATGGCACGAGCTGGCTGGCCAACGCTGCCATGTCCATGCCGATCCCTCCCCGTACTTAGGAGTATCTATGGCGATCGTAACCTCACTATGTCGGTCGGGCACTGGCTGTTCGCAGAAGGATGTATCGGCTGATTGGGGCGTCTCCGCTTCGCTGAACGCGTCCCGAGCGTCGCCTGGATGGCGATCATCGATACGAGCCGCCCGTGGGGGTGACCGTCGGTCCCATGCCCCTGGCCTGAGCTGCGCAGCCGAGCACGGGACGTTCCCAGCGGCATGCGCGGTTCGCGGGCAGGCCGCCGTCCTCCTGCAAGGTCTGTCCGAGCAGGACCGGCAAGCCTTCGTCGACCTGATCCACCAGGTCTCGCAGGAAGAAACCGACCCTGACCGGCATCTGACAACCTGGGATGCGCCCGAAACCTTGACCCGCCTGGACTGAGATCGGTGATTGAATCGCCCCGGGTTCGGTGGAGACTTTGGTGTGTCCCGGGTTGAGTAGAGGTGGGTTACTGGATTCCTGTGCCACCTGATGAGAGGAAAGCGGCAGGGGATGACGGGGCTATCCGCCAGAGTTCCGGCGCAAGGTGCTGGATCTGCGTGGACAAGCAGTCCGGGCTTGTTGAGGTCGTGAATGTGCCGCGTGATCTTGAAGGATGGACCATGCGGTCATCTGCCGTAGGAGGGCGCCCAGGAGTCCCGCTGCGGCAGGTGGCGCGCGTCGGCTGGGGCGCCCCCTGCGATCAGGCTTCGATCGGCTCCAGTACGAACACCGGGATCTCCCGATCCGTCTTCTTTTGGTAGTCGGCATACGGCGGATACGCCGCCACTGCACGCTGCCACCACTCGGCCCTCTCCGCGCCGGTCACTTCACGAGCCCTCATGTCCCGCTTGATGGGGCCGTCCTGGAGCTCCACATGGGGCTCGGACTTGAGGTTGAAGTACCAGACGGGATGCTTGGGAGCGCCGCCCTGCGAGGCGACCACGGCGTATCGGCCTTCGTGTTCCACACGCATCAGCGGCGTCTTGCGGATTTTGCCGCTCCTGGCGCCCAGGTTGGTCATCACGATGACGGGCAATCCCGTGTCCCGCAAGGTCGTGCCCTTGGTGCCGCCGGAGTTCTCGTACAGCTCGACTTGCTCACGTACCCACTGCGCAGTGCTGGGTTCGTACTCACCCTTAAGAGGCATGTCATCCATCCCCTCGGTCGGCCAACTCTCGTACGAAGGGTGCAACGCCCGCACCGCGCGTGTTTCATCCATGTCTGCTCTCGGTCGCTTGCGGTGACGGCGTCAGCAGATGCCTGGAGAGGACGCAGTGGCTCTCGTACGGGCTGATCGCGGCTGGCTGGGTGTTGGCGACCACAGTCGTCGCCGGAGCGGCTGGTGCTGCCCGCGGCCGAGGACTACGGCCTTGGCGTGATCCCGTGGGAGCCCGCTGGCCGGGGGCCTGCTCGATGGCGTACTGCGCCAGATCGACCGCCCCGGAAGACTACGCCTGGTAACAGGCGGGCGATGAAAGCCCTCTCCCGCGTGGGAGAGGGCTTTCATGTTGTCCGGGCCAGGGAGCCGCTCCTCGAATCGCCTGGTCAGGCACGTTTCGGTCGTCCGCCGGAACGCGCCACAGATTGCCCTAATGTCTTAACAAACGTTGACATGTCGTTCATCAGATGGATAGAAAGCGTTCATCGAAGGACGGATGGAGGCGGACACCGCATGATCGGGGCGACCGAGTTGCTCTCGGTACAGACCACCCTTCCCGAACCGGCGTTCGACCTGCACTACCTGCACTATCCGCTCGACGTGCCCGCCGGGACCACCGAGCTGGAGCTGGTGCTGGAGTACGACAAGATCGTCGATGTCGTCCAGATCTACGCGGTGCTGCTGGAGCCTGACGGCACGTTCCGTGGCCACGTCCAGTGCCCGGGCGGTCCCGGTCCCCGCCGGCTGGTGATCCGGGTGGGCACGGCCGGCGCCTCGCCGGGGTGCGTACCCGGGCCGATCCCGCCGGGCCGCTGGACGGTGCGGCTCGATCTCGACAGGCACAAGGCGGCGGCGCCGTACGAGCTGACGGTGAGCGCGGCGAGCGCGGCGACGGCGAGCGCGGCGACGAGAGTGGATCCCGGCGCCGGCGCGGGCACCATCGGCGGCCCCGGCTGGTACCGCGGCGAGCTGCACAGCCACTCCACCCACTCCGACGGCCGCCGGCCGGTCGCCGACCTGGTGAAGGCCGCCAAGGAGGCGGGCCTCGACTTCCTCGCCGTCACCGACCACTTCACCGCCGCCCACTGGCAGGATCTCGACGGTCACGACGACATCGTCCTGCTGCGCTCCATGGAGCTCACCAGCCACCGAGGCCACGCCAATCTGCACGGCCTGACCCGCTGGGTGGACACCTACGTGGACCGCCCCGAGCACACCATGGTGCACGTCGCCGGCGACGTGCACGAACAGGGCGGCCTGGTCTGCGTCAATCACGCCTTCAGCGGCGACCAGGCGTGGCGCCGCTTCGACACCCCCTGGGACCGGATCGACCTCATGGAGATCGCCCACCTCCAGCAGGGCGCCAACAACGACGCCCAGATCGGCCTGTGGGACCGCCTGCTGACCGCCGGGCACCGCGTGATCGGCGTGGCGGGCAGCGACTGCCACGACCCCGCCGACCCGGGGCAGGCGCTCGGCCAGGTGGTCACGGTGGTGCACGCGGAAGAGGCCGGCGAGCGCGGCATCGTCGAGGCGCTGCGGCGAGGGCGGGTCCGGGTGTGGCGGGGCGCGGACATGGACATGCACGTCAACGGCGTCCCCATGGGCGCCACCGCGGCGGCCCCCGACGGGCGGGTCCAGGTCGAGGTGGACGTGTGCGCGGACGGCCCGGTCGTGGTGTTCGTCCTGCGCGACGGCTTGCTGATCAACGTCGTCCCGGCCGCCGACCGGCCGGGAGCGTGGCAGCGCATCACCGTCGAGGACCGGATCGCCACACCCGGGTACTACCGGGCGGAGATCCACGCCGACCCGGGCCGGAACGACCCCCGATTCTGGGCGAATTCTCTCAGGAACCACGACTCCCTGCGGGCCGCGGGTAACCCGGTGTGGGTGCGCCCCGGCTCTTGATTCCCCCCACGTGTCAGGAGAAGTGCATGCGGTATGCCACCACGTTGGGCGCCGGCCTGCTCGCGCTGGCCCTCACAGGCTGCTCGGGCGTGCTGACCAACAACGCCACCGCGGGCCAGAACGGCGACAACACGGTGACGGTCTACTCGGTGAGCGGTCCCGAGGTGACGGATCCGATCCTCAACGAGTTCAAGGCCAAGCATCCGGAGATCAAGGTCAACAAGATCGGCCTGCCGGGAACCGGGGAGGCGTTCGCCAGGGTGCGGGCCGAGAAGGACCGGCCGCTGGGTGACGTGATCTGGGGTGGCTCGTCGGAGCTGTACACCGCCAACGCCGACCTCATCACCCCTGTCGAGCTGCCGAACGACGCCGCCACCGTGGCCAAGGACCCGAACCACATCTGGCATGCCACCGACCTGCTGTTCCAGGCGATCGCCGTGAACACGGACAAGTTCCCCGACGCGGCCAAGCATCCCAAGACATTCGAGGACCTGGCCAAGCCCGACTTTTCGGGTGGCGACATCGCCTTCGCCACGCCCAAGTCGTCGGGCACCTCCTACAGCCTCCTCACCACCATGGTCACGCTCCACGACTGGGACTACGTCAACCGGTTCGTCAGGAACGCCCGCATGCTCGACGGCTCGACCGCGATGTTCAACATGGTCAAGGACGGTGAGGTCGGCACCTCGTTCATCAACGAGGACCTGGGCGCGAAGTGGCTCGCCGCCGGAGTGAAGATCAAGCTGATCTATCCGGAGGACGGCGTGTCCAGCCAGACCGGGTCCGCGGGCATCATCAAGGGCGCGGCGCATGAGGCAGCCGCCAAAACCTTCGTGGACTTCCTCATGTCGAAGGAGGCCCAGCAGATCATGGTGGACCAGGTACAGCGCCGCTCGTCGCGGAACGACGTGTCCGCGCCCAAGGGACTGCCGCCGGTCGAGCAGCTCAAGCGGGCCGACATCGACGAGAAGTGGGCGTCGGAGCAGAAGGATGAGATCCTCGCCAAGTTCGACGACGCGGTGAAGAGCGCGGGCTGATGACGGCTCGGACCGCGGCTCAGAGGACGGGGCCGGCACGGTCGCGCCGGCGCCCCCGGACCAACTGGCGCGACCCTTGGCGGCTGGCCGGGCTGCTCGCGCTCCTCGTGCTGGTGATCTTCATCGTCTATCCGCAGTTGTGGATCGTCAGGGCGGCGTTCACCAGTGACTCGGGCGCGTTCACGCTCGCCAGGTTCGGCGCGTTCGTCACCGACGAACGATTCACCAGGCCGCTCCTGCACAGCGTGGTCGTCAGCCTGGCCGTGGGCGCGGGGGCGGCCGTGGTGGCGGTGCCGCTCGCGTTCGTCATGGCGCGTTACCGCATCCCCGGCCGTCAGGGCATCCTCACCATGCTCACCATGGCCACCACCTCGCCGCCGTTCCTCGGCGCGTACGCGTGGCTGTTGCTGCTGGGCAGCGGCGGCATCCTCACCAAGGCCGCCAAGGGAGTGGGTCTGCCGCTGCCGTTCGACTCGATTCTCGGCGTCGGCGGCATCATCTGGGTCGGCGTGTGGTTCACGTTCGCGCTGATCTTCCTGATGGTGTACGACGCGTTCAGGGCGGTGGATCCGGCGCTGGAGGAGGCGGCCGCGTCCGTCGGGTCGACGCCGTGGCGCACCCACGCGAAGGTGACGCTGCCGCTGGCCGTGCCCGCCATCGCGACCGGCTGCTACCTGGCCGCGATGCGCATCTTCGCCGACTTCGGCACGCCCATGCTGATCGGCGGCGGCTACCAGATGTTGCCGGTCGTCGTGTACCAGAACTTCATGTCCGAGGTCGCGGCCAGCCCGAGCGTGGCGGCCACGGCCAGCATCATGATGGTGCTCGTCTCCGGGCTGGCGCTGCTGGCCCAGCGCAGGATCGTGGCCAGGCGGTCGTTCGCCGTGACGGGCAACAGGGACCAGCCGCTGCGCGAGCTACGCCGCGGGCCGAAGGCGCTGGTGCTCATCGGGATCTGGACGGCGCTGCTGCTCGGCTTCGTGCCACACCTCGTGGTCCTGCTCACCAGCTTCCTGCGCTGGCAGTCGGGCATCCTGCAGTGGGAACCGACGCTGGAGAACTACCGGCGGCTGTTCGAGGAGTCGCTGCAGCCGATCGTGCTGAGCTTCGTCCTCGCCGGCATCGCCTGCCTGATCGCCCTCGTGCTCGGCGTCGTCGTGGCCTACATCGTGGCGCGCAAGAAGTTCGTGATCTCCGGGCCGCTGCTCAACAACCTCGTCATGGTGCCGTACATCCTGCCGGGGACGGTCTTCGCGATCGGGTTCATCCTGGCCTTCAACCACCTGCCGGTCATCCTCACCGGTACCGCTCTGATCATCGTGGTGGCGTACTTCATCAGGCGTCTGCCGTACGTGATGAAGTCGATCGAGACCGCGCTCGGGCAGGTCCACCCGTCGCTGGAGGAGGCCGCGATGAGTGTGGGCGCGCCGCCGCGGCGCAGCTTCCGCGACATCGTCGTGCCGATCATCAGGCCCGCCGTCATCTCGGGCGGCACCGTCGGGTTCCTGCAGATGATCACTGAGCTGTCGGCCACCGTCATGTTGTACGCGGTGCCGTGGGTGACCATGACCGTGGTCATCTTCACCAATGCGATGCAGCCGGGCAGTCCGTTCGGCGTCGCCTCCGCCATGACCACGGTGCTGCTGGTCTCGGTCTACGTCCCGCTCTACCTGCTGCGCCGTCGCTACAGGACGGTCTCCCTGTGATCCGGAGCTCATGATGGACATCAGCATTCGAGGGGTCTCCAAGACGTTCGGGGAGACCACCGCGCTCGAGTCGGTCGACCTGCGCGTGCCGTCCGGGCGGCTGGCCACGCTGCTGGGAGCGTCCGGCTGCGGCAAGACCACGCTGCTCCGCATCATCGCCGGATTCGAGAGCGCCGACGCGGGCGGCGTGCACTTCGGCGAGCTCGACATCGCGAAGGTGCCCGTGTGGAAGCGCCGCATCGGGTTCGTCTTCCAGAGTTACGCGCTCTGGCCGCACATGACGGTCGCCGAGAATGTCGCGTACGGCCTGCGCCTGCGCAAGCTGCCCAAGGAGAGCGTCGCGGAGAAGGTCGCCGCCGGCCTGGCGATGGTCGGGCTCACCGGCAGGGACCAGCACCGGCCCGGCCAGCTCTCCGGCGGCCAGCAGCAGCGCGTGGCCCTGGCCAGGGCGCTCGCCCTGGAGCCCGACGTGCTCCTCATGGACGAGCCCCTGTCCAACCTCGACGCCAAGCTCCGCGTCGAGATGCGCAGGGAGATTCGCCGGATCCAGCAGGAGACCGGCATCACCGCCGTCTACGTCACCCACGACCAGGACGAGGCGCTGGAGATCTCCGACCTCGTCGCGGTCATGAACGGCGGCCGCATCGAGCAGATCGGCTCGCCCGAGGACGTCTACGAGAGGCCGGAGACCACGTTCGTGGCGTCCTTCGTCGGCAGCGTCACTCTGCTACGCGGCCGGATCACCGACACGAGCGCGCTCGCGCTCGCGGGCGGTGACAAGGTGGACTTCGGGCGGCCGCTCGGCTCCGCCGGTGCCGACGTGTACGTCGCGCTGCGCCCCGAGGACCTGCGGATCGTCGAGAACGGCGACGCCCAGTTCACCGGCAAGGTCGTCCGCAGCAGCTTCCAGGGCAGCGTCAGGGAGTCGGTCGCCGAACTGCCCGGTGGAGAGCTGCTGGCCTTCGAGCACCGCCGCCCCCTGCCCACCGGCGCCACCGTGGGACTGGCCGCGGATCGGTTCACGGTCATCGAGAACGACACCGGCGTCGCCTGACGCGTGGCCCGGCCTTCGGGCTGGTACGAGATGGACCGTCAGTCGTCGATCGCCTGGTAGAGGGTGGTCCAGAGGTGCTGCCGGAGCTGGGCCGGGTGGTCACCGTGCCCGTCGCGACGTGGCGGCTCGAAGAGACGGTGTGGCCGGCCTGCCAGGAGTACTTCGTTCGTGACCAGGAGGAAGAGCGCCTGCGTGATCTCTGGCGCCGCGAGGCCGCCCGGGACCTGCGGCGCATGTTCGAGGTCTCGTCCGACCTCGGGCCCGTGGAGCTCACCCGCGGCTCCGCCGACGCCCTCTGTGCGAGCGACCTCGACCACGACGACCAGCCCTTGCCACCGGATGCGGTCGAACGCCTGCGCGCCGCCCTGGCCGAGCCCGACTTTCCGCTGGTCCGCCTCACTCCGCTCCGCGGGCGCGGCGTTCGCGACCGCCTCCTCGCCGAGGGCCGCGACGCCCCTCTCGTCGGCGAACTGGCCGGCGCCCCGCCGGCTGAGCTGCTCGCCCTCGTCCCCATCCGGTCGCCGGGAGCCCGAGGCCGCCGGAAGAAGCGCAAACACTGATCTTGATCCTTGACCTGCGCGCCAGGTCCACAAGCTGACGGCCGGCCGCCTGCACGAGGGCTGAGCAAATCGTCTCGGACGGCCGGTCGGGGTGCGGTGTCCCGGCCGGTTGGCCGCAGAACTACGGAGTGGAGTGACCGGTGCTTCCTGGCCTGGTGCCGTCGTCATCAATGGCCGGGTGTTCACCGAGCTGCTTGCGTACGGGGCCGTCCGAGTCGGGGTCGTTCTCGGCCGGGGCGAGGCCGGCGCCGGGATCGCGAGGCTCGGAGTTGAAGAGGGATTCCAGCGGACCAGGTGGGAGGTAGGGCTTGAAGGGCGGGGTCCAGGCGGCGGTCGCATGAGGGTCCGCGCCGGAGCCGTGTGCGGGTGAACCGCTCCCGGGGCGTGAGTGGTCCGAGCCGGGTGGGGCGCTGTCCTGTTCGTCGAGGGCGCTGACGATCTCGATGGCTTCGAGGAGTTGCCGCGTCCACGGGTTGTCCTCGGCAGGCTTGGCGGGGCTGGGG
>NZ_SSXE01000166.1 GCF_021699195.1 Nonomuraea sp. MG754425
GGGCCCGCCCCGGCCGGACGGCGGCGCGTGCCCTGGCGGCCCGTCCTCGCCTGCCTGCTCGCCGCCGCGGTGGGGGCGGCCGGCACGCTCGCCGCGGTGCGCCCCTGGGAGCGGCCCGGTGCCGAACCCGGCACCCCCGAGGTCGCCGTCACCCTCGACGCCCTCGGCAGCCGCCTGCACGTGCAGATCGACTCGCTGGAACGGCAGGGCACCACGGTCCGCCTGCAGTGGACGGTCAAGAACATCGGCACCGAGAACGTGCCCCTGCACGGCAAACTCGGCGCGACCGCCTTCGACGGCACCGTCTCGCGCGTGAGCATCGTCCCGCCCGGGGTCGGCAACCCGCTCTACCCGGCCGTCAAGGACGAGATCTGCCAGTGCGCCTCCGTCCCGCAGTCCTCGTTCGGCAAGGGCGCGCAGCTTCAGCTCTGGGCCGTCTTCGAGGGGCTGCCCGAGAGCGCCGACGGCGTGGACGTCAACCTGGGGCCGCTCGGGGCCATCAGGAACGTCGCCGTCAAGGAGGCCGGCTGACCGCCCCGGCCGCGTGGAACGTCGGTCGACACGGGCTCGACCGACCTCGAACACCTCTCGAACCCGCTGATCACGGAGCAATAGCCCCCCTGCGCATCCGATAAGGTCTACGAGACGCGACTGGCGCAGCAGGTGGGATCGACCACCGGGGAGCGAACCGAGCGGAGGCCGTGCGCCTGGGTCTTCGCACACCGTCAACGATGACTGGAGAGTCATGGGTTCTCTCGCTAGCGTCGACCCGCAGATCGCCGAGCTCATCAAGGCGGAGGAGCGGCGTCAGGCCGACACCGTCAAGCTGATCGCGTCCGAGAACTACGTGTCCAAGGCCGTGCTCGAAGCCACCGGCACGGTGCTGACCAACAAGTACTCCGAGGGCTACGCGGGCAAGCGCTACTACGAGGGCCAGCAGGTCATCGACCAGATCGAGACCCTGGCGATCGAGCGGGCCAAGGCCGTGTTCGGCGTCAACCACGCCAACGTCCAGCCCTACTCCGGCTCCCCGGCCAACCTCGCCGTCTACATGGCCTTCCTGCAGCCGGGCGACACCGTGATGGGCATGGGCCTGCCGTTCGGAGGCCACCTCACGCACGGCTGGTCGGTCTCGGCCACGGGCAAGTGGTTCAACCCCGTCCGCTACGGCGTGCGCAAGGACACCGGCCGCATCGACCTCGACGAGGTCCGCCGGCTGGCCCTGGAGCACCGGCCCAAGCTGATCTTCTGCGGCGGCACCGCGATCCCGCGCACGATCGACTTCGAGGGCTTCGCCTCGATCGCCCACGAGGTCGGGGCCGTGCTGGCCGCCGACATCGCGCACATCGCGGGCCTGGTCGCGGGCGGCGCGCACCCGTCCCCGGTGGGCCACGCCGACGTGATCTCCACGACCACCCACAAGACCCTGCGCGGCCCGCGCGGCGCCATGCTCATGGCCACGAGCGAGGAGCACGCCAAGGCGCTCAACAAGGCGGTCTTCCCCGGCCTGCAGGGCGGCCCGCACAACCACACCACCGCCGCCATCGCCGTCGCGCTGCACGAGGCCGCCCAGCCGGCCTTCCGCGACTACGCCCACCAGGTGGTGCGCAACGCCAAGGCGCTGGCCGACGAGCTGGCCGCGCGCGGCTTCGACCTGGTCTCCGGCGGCACCGACAACCACCTGATCCTGCTCGACCTCACGCCCAAGGGCATCGGCGGCAAGCCGGCCGCGCAGGCGCTCGACCGCGCGGGCCTGGAGACCAACTACAACACGGTGCCGTTCGACACCCGCAAGCCGTTCGACCCGTCGGGCATCCGCATCGGCACGCCGTCGGTCACCTCGCGCGGCATGGGCGAGGCCGAGATGCGGCAGATCGGCGCCTGGATGGACGAGGTCGTCACCGCCCTGGCCAAGGGCGACGCCGAGGACGTGATCACCCGGGTGCACCACGAGGTCAGCGAGCTCACCTCGCAGTTCCCCGCCCCGGGCCTCTGACCCGGCCGCGTACGGACAACAAGCACCCCACCGCGGGCTCTCGTTCGCGGTGGGGTGCTTGTTGCGATCGGGGTGGGCCGGAGTCACCCCGTCGCGAGCTTTCCCGTGGGCCGGTCAGAGGTCGATGGTGAGCAGTTTCCCGCCGGCTGACGTCACCACCTCGAAGTGATCGACGTCGCGCAGCGGGGTGGCGCTGCCGCCGTGCATGTAGAGCGGGTCGGGCGACCCCGGTACTCCGTACCCGGCTGGAGGTACGGACCACCCTGTCATCACCCGTCGCTCGCCCGACCTGGAGACCGAGACCAGCTCGCACTCCAGCGGGCCCTTCACCCCCGAGAGCTTGAGCGCCGCGTGCGTGCCCCAGCCCTTGGCCTCCACGACCAGCCCGCCGGACACACCCGCCGCGCCCGTGCCCTCGATCGGCCGGCCCTCGGCGTAGAACTGCTCGGCGGGGCCCATGTTCGTGCTCAGGTGGCCGCCGTGCCCCTGTGCGAGCGGCGGCGCGTCGCCCGCGTCGAGTTGCGTGCCGATCGTCAGCCCGCCCGCCACCAGCGTGACCGCCGCCGCCATCCCGATCATGAACGTCCCCCTGCGCGTGCGCCGGTCGGAGGCCTTCTTGCGCCGGAGCAGGTCCACCACCTCCTCCGGGGGATCAGGAGAAGGGGGGCCGAGATCCTCCACGGGCCCGATCCCGTGCAGCACGCTCGCCACGCCGGCCAGGTCGGACAGCTCGTACCGGCAGGTGGGGCAGCCCAGGAGATGGGCCTCGAAGGCGAGCCGGTCGTCCTCGTCCAGCAGCCCGAGCGCGTACGCGCCCACATCCGTGTGCTCGACCCTCGACGTCACGACCGCACCCCCCGTTCCTCCAGGGCGATGCGCAGGGCGCGTACGGCGTAGTAGACCCGGGACTTCACGGTGCCCACCGGGATGCCGAGCACCGCGGCGGCGTCGTTGACCGACCGGTCACGCAGGATCGTCTCGTTGAGGATCTCGCGATGTGCCGGGGACAACGCCTTGAGCGCCTCGGACACGACCACCTGGTGCAGCAGTCCCTCCATCTCGTCGGGCACGGGCAGGCTCTCCAGCGGCCCGTCGCCCGCCTCCTGGGGGCGGGCGTCCCTGCGCCGCCGGTCATCGATCACGATACGTCTGGCGACCGTGGCGAGCCAGGGCATCAGCGAGACCGCGTCGGGGTCGAGCGTGTCCGCGCTTCGCCAGGCCCGGATCATGGTCTCCTGCACCACGTCCTCCGCCCACTGCCGATCGCCCGCGGTCAGCCGGATCACGAAGGCCAGCAGCGGCCTGTGGTATTCCCGGTAGAGCGCGGACACGACCACCTCGTCGTCCGGGCGCACGCGCCGGATCCGGTGTCGCAGGCGCGGCTTGCCCAACGGGGCGGCTCCCTCGGCCGAGGGCGGGGGATACGCGCTGATTCGCATCATTCCCCTTTCTCAGTCCGTCGGAAGGTGGTACGGGGGGCCGCCCTGGCGCGGTTCAACAGATCGCGGAAGATAATGCGATTGCATGGGCGCCGACGGGGTGCGTAGAGTCGCTCCCAACCGATCGAGGAGGTGAAGGCCATGAGAGTCGACTTTCTGAGCGTGCCTTCAGTTCACCTCCGGTCGTTCGCCTGAACGGCCCGACCTCTCTTCCTTCCTTCTCGATCAAAGGTTGCACTGCGTTGTCTTACGATCTTTCGCTGCTCGGCTGGAGCGACTCGCGCGCCGCCGAACTGCCCGGGGGCGCCGTCCCCGCCCGTGTCTCCCGCGTCGACCGCGGCACCGCCGAGGTGATCGCGGCCGACGGCCAGCACCACGCCAGATACGGCGCCCGCGTGCGCCGCGCCTCGGCCGCCGACCCGGTCGCGCTGCCGTGCGTCGGCGACTGGGTCGCGCTCAGATGGCTGCCCGAGGGCCGCTACGAGCTCGACGAGGTGCTGCCCCGCACCAGCGCCTTCGTCCGGGGCGGCGTCAGCCGCGACTCGGTCGGCGGCCTGTCGGGCGACGGCCAGGGCCAGGTGCTGGCCGCCAACGTCGACGTCGTCTTCGTGGCCGAGCCGTCCATGCACGCCACCGACTTCGCCGATCTCGGCCGCATCGAGCGTCTCGTCGCCCTCGCCTGGGAGTCCGGCGGCACTCCCGTCGTGCTCATCACCAAGTCCGACCTGTTCGAGCACGGCCTGGAGGACCTGATCGCCGACGTCCGCCAGGCCGCGCCCGGCGTGAGCGTCCACGCGGTCTCCTGTGCCCGGGGCGAGGGGATCCGGCCGGTCCGCGAGCACCTCGACGGCTCCCGTACGGCCGTCATCCTCGGCCCCTCGGGCGCCGGCAAGTCCACCCTCGTCAACGCGCTGTCGGAGGCCGAGGTGATGGGCACCCAGCAGGTGCGCGCCGCCGACGGCCGCGGCCGGCACACCACCGTGCACCGCGAGCTGATCCCGCTGGCCGGCGGTGGCCTCGTCATCGACACCCCGGGCATCCGCCGCGTCGGCCTCTACGACATCGGGCAGGGCGTCGACCTCGTCTTCTCCGACATCGAGGCGCTCGCGGCCCGGTGCCGCTTCGGCGACTGCGGCCACAACGGCGAGCCGGAGTGCGCCGTGCTGGCCGCCCTGGAGCGGGGCGAACTGCCCGAGCGCCGGCTGGAGAGCTGGCGCAAGCTGCAGCGGGAGGCGTTGTGGATGGCCTCCAGGACCGACGCGCGGCTGCGCAAGGAACAGCAGCACAAGTGGAAGGTCATCTCCAAGGAGCTGCGCCGCTCGGGCCGTAACCGCCCCTGACCGCCGCCTGCCGTGTCCCGCCGGGTCCTGCTGCGTCCCGCCGGTCGGGCGGGACGCGGCAGGCGAGGATCGGGCGTTCGCGGGTAGGCACAGGTCATGGAGCTCTTCGCAGACCGGGCCGACGCGGGGGCGCAGCTCGCCGAGCGGCTGCGGGACGCGCGCGACCCCGTGATCCTCGCGCTGCCGCGCGGCGGTGTGGCGGTGGCCGTGCCCATCGCCCGCAGCCTTGACGCCGTGCTCGACGTGCTCGTGACCAGGAAGATCGGCTATCCGCTCTCACCCGAGCTGGGTGTCGGCGCGGTGGCGGAGGGCGGCGAGCCGGTCTTCGACCTGGCGCTGCTGGGGCGGCTGGGCATGACCCCTGACGACGTCGCCGACGTGGTCGAGGCGGAGCGGCGGGAGCTGGCCCGCCGGGTGCGCGTCTACCGCGGCGACCGTCCGCTGCCCGCGCTCGGCGGCAGGGAGGTGATCGTGGTGGACGACGGCCTGGCCACCGGCGGCACGGCGCGGGCCGCGCTGCGGGCGGTGCGCCCGGCCGGGCCCGCCAAGCTGACGCTGGCCGTGCCGGTCGGGGCGCGCGACACCGTCCGCTCCATGGAGGACGAGGCCGACGAGGTGGTCGTGCTCAGGTCGCCGTTCGACTTCTGGGCGGTCGGCCAGTGGTACGAGCACTTCGACCAGCTCAGCGACGACGACGTGCTGCGCCTGCTGGGCCGGCGGTGAGCGCTCACGGCCGTCAGCCGGCGATGACGGCCCAGACGACCTTGCGGGGGCCGCCCGGCGAGAGCCAGCCCCATGCCGCGCACAGGGCGTCCACCAGGCGCAGGCCCCGCCCGTACTCCGAGAACACGTCGGGGGCGGTGGCGATGGGCGCGGTGTGGCTGTGGTCGGTCACCACGCACGCCAGTTCGGGCCCGTGCGCGAGCAACCTGAGCTGCGCGGCCCCGCCCCCGTGCCGCATGGCGTTGGTCACCAGCTCCGAGACCACGAGCTGGGCGTCGAAGACGTGCTCCGGCGCGCTCCAGGACGCGAGGGTCTGATCGACGAACCGGCGGGCCGTCGCCACGCAGGCCGGCTCCAGCGCGGTGCCGTGGTGGAACGGGAACACGGCGTCGCACGCACAGGCTTGCCCCTCCACCAGGACGGAGGCGAGCCAGCCCGGTGGCCGGGCCCCCAGGGCGGCCTGCGGCCGAGCGTCGAAAGTCGTCATTCTGGCCCCCGAAGCGCGGTCTGGTGATCCAAAGCCCATCTTTACGGGGAGTGCTGACCGATGCAAGACTTTTCGTACTTTACGGATGCGAATCGCATCTGCACGTGCAGATGACCTAGGAGCGGCGGAGTGAGCGCACAGAGCGCGGAAGGGAAGCTTCTCAGTCATACGCCGGGAAGCCCGACGGTGCTGCGGATCCTGCTGGGCACGCAGCTTCGCAGGCTTCGTACGGAGAAGGGTATCTCGCGCGAGGACGCCGGGTACTCGATTCGCGCATCCCACGCGAAGATCAGCCGCCTGGAGCTGGGCCAGGTCAGCTTCAAGCAGCGTGACGTGGCCGACCTGCTCACCCTGTACGGCGTCACCGACCCCGAGCAGCGCGAGCCGCTGCTGGCCCTGGCCGAGCGGGCCAACGCCCCCGGCTGGTGGCACGGGTACGGCGACCTGCTGCCCGCCTGGTTCGAGGTCTACATCGGCCTGGAGGGCGCCGCGACCGGCATCCGGACCTACGAGAACCAGTTCGTCCCCGGCCTGCTCCAGACGCCCGCCTACGCCAGGGCGGTGATCGAGCTGGCGCACGAGAAGGCCACCGAGGACGAGCTGAGCCGGCGGGTGGCGCTGCGCATGGCCCGGCAGAGCCGGCTGGAGAGCGGGCTGACGCTCTGGGCGGTGATCGACGAGGCGGTCGTGCGCCGCTCGCTGGGCGGCTGCGGGACGATGCGCGAGCAGATCGCGCACCTGCTGGACATCACGGGCGAGCGGAACATCACCGTGCAGGTCATGCCGTTCGAGCGCGGGGGCCATGCGGCGGCCGGCGGCCCGTTCAGCATCCTGCGCTTCCCCGAGCGCGACCTGCCCGACATCGTCTACATGGAGCAGCTCACCAGCGCCCTTTACCTGGACAAGCCTGCCGATTCCGACCACTACATGGAGGTCATGGACCGGCTGAGCATCCAGGCGGAGGAGCCCAAGGCGACCCGGCGCTTCCTGGAGCGGATCAGGTCCGAATGAGCAGCCGAAATTCCTTGTGATTTCACTCCATATCGGGATTTTTGGTCGTCCGGTATATGGAGCACAGCGTGCTGCCGTATTGTCTGCTCGCAAGTGCGGATGCACGTGCATCCGTAAGACCGCGAGGAGCCTCCCCCATGCAAGAGTTCCGGAACGGAACGCCCGCCGGCCGCCTTCCCGCCGAGTGGCGCAAGAGCAGGCGGAGCAACCCCAACGGCAACTGCGTCGAGGTGGCGGACCTGCCCACGGGGGAGATCGCCATGCGGAACTCGCGCTTCCCCGAAGGACCGGCGCTGGTGTACACGCGCGCCGAGATCACCGCGTTCGTCCTCGGGGCGAAGGACGGGGAGTTCGACGACCTCATCACCTGAGCGGCCCGGAGACCCCCGATTACGGTCGGGGGCGTCCGGGTTTCGGTCACCGGCCGGCGGCCGGTGGCGGGCCGGTCAGCGGTAGACGCGGGGGTCGGCCTCGAGGCCGCGCGTCAGCCGTACGGTGATGAACTCGTTGTCGTCCGGCCTGCCCGGCGTGCGTCCGCTGGAGAAGGGGAAGTTGTTGTCGTCGAGCACGCCGAGCGTGCGGTCGTCGAGGATGACGACGTCCTCGATCGTCTGGAACGGGAAGCGGAAGGTGCCGGGGGCGCCGCCCAGCCCGCGCGGGTCGGCGAGGTCGAGCAGGTCGGCGACCAGGGTCTTGTCCAGCGCGCCGTCGCCGTCCCGGTCGCGCCGGTCCGCCAGGTAGACGCGCTTGACCTGCGCGGCGTCGCCCTGGAGGTTGTCGCGCTCGATGACGAGGAAGCGGTCCCCGTCCACCGCGATGGCGTCGCCGATGGCGTGGGAGGGGTCGTCCAGCCGGTACGTCCAGCGCCGGTCGGTGTAGGCCCGCTCGCGCAGGTCGAACTCGTACATGCGCAGCGTGCCCGCCGGGTCGCCGCTGACCGTGCCCTCCAGCAGCGGGTAGAGGTGGCGGCCGTCCACACCCCTCGCCATGCCCTCGAAGCCCTTGCTGCCGGCGAGGTTCGGCTCGCCGCCGTTCAGGTCGGGGTTCTCGGGGGCGCGCACGCCGGGCAGCGCGACGGGGGCCTGCATCAGGCGGCCCTTCCGGTCGAAGTGCAGCAGGTAAGGGCCGAACTCGTCGCCGATCCAGTACGTGCCGTCCGTCGTGCGCACGATCGACTCGACGTCGAAGTCGGAGCCGGTGAGCGTGCGATCCTGGCGGGTCAGGGTGAAGGGGACGAAGCCCCGCGGGTCGGTCAGGTTGAAGCCGCCGAGCACGTCGACGGTCTTCGACCGGAAGTCCGGCTTGACGCGGTGCACCCGCAGCAGGAAGTCGGCGCTGTTGGCCTCGTTGCCGTAGCCGTTGTCGGACAGCACGTCGAAGGTGCCGTCGTGGCGGCGGGCGATGCCGCTGAAGCCCTGCACCGGCTGGCCGGCGAACGGCGGGGTGACGCCGTTGACGGGCGTCGTGCCGAGCAGGGAACCCGACGGCTCGCTGCCGGGGACGAAGGTCAGCGCGGGCAGTGCGGCGAACCCGGTGAGCGTGGCCCGGCCGAAGACGGGCTCACGCGACGGGCCCGCGACGGCGGGCGCGCCCGCCAGGCCGAGGGTGAGTGCGCCCGCGCACGTCATGATGGCGATGCGTTTCATGGCGCGCACATTAGGGCGGCCACGTGACGCGATCCCCAACGGACGGCTACGGGCGATGACCGCCGGATTGCCGGCGGATGTCTGCCTGATCAGGCAGTTGTCCCGACCGGGTTCGCCAGAGCCTGGACATGGAGGGCCAGGCTCCGGTTCATCGGGACAACTGCGTGATCACGCGATGATGGTGACGATGCCGGGTGTGTCAGGCAGCGGAGATGCCGGCGCTGGCCGCGCGGCGCATACGACGGCGACGCTCGCTGGCGCGCTCGTCCTCGTTGAGACCGCCCCACGTGCCGTACTTCTCGGGCCGGGACAGCGCGTAGTCAAGGCACTCGTTGCGGACGGGGCACTGGGCGCAGATCGCCTTGGCCTTCCGCTCGCGTACGTCACGCTCGGGCTGCCGCTCCCCATCGGGGCCGAAGAAGAGCACGAGGTCCTCACCCCGGCACGCGGCATCATCCTGCCAACCCCAGCTTGGGCGCGGGCGGGCGAGCTGCCGACGTACCTGAGACATGAGAAAACCACCTTTGTGAGAGGTATTTCGGTAATTTGAGCCGCATTGGACGCTTTTGGCGTCACTGTTCCAACGCAACGTAGGGCCGTGATGTTCCCTGTTCAGGCGAGGGCAGGCGTGGCGTACCGCACAGGCGTGAGCCTGTCCAGCGAAACCAGCCGGTAGGTGGTGATCGTCTCGGCGCAAGCCGTACCACACGGCGCTGTGAACGCCGATGGCTCAATCACAACCTGGAGCCGGACGTCGCCGCAGCGCACAATGGCTTCGGTGACGTCGCCGTCCGTCCTGGAGGATTCCACGGCCACCGCGCCGACGGAGCACTCTCCCGTATGGGCTCGGGCGAAGTGCTCCACGGCCTGCAATGGCTCAGGGATGCCTGCGCGTCCCCGGTAGCGGTCGAGAATGATCTCGCCCGACCGGTACGCGTTAGCCGCTGCCGATGCAGCAGCCTGAGACATGCTGCCGTAGAAAATTCCGTGTGGCAAGCACACGAGGTTGGCGGCGTAACGATCGCCGCCAACGTGTGACGTTTCCCATACTCTGTCCGGCAAGATTTCCGCCAGTGACCGAGCGAGGGGTAGTCCAATGCGGGCGCAGCACACATTGCGCTTGGCGTGCGTGCAGACCAGAAATACCGGCTCGTCTTCAAGTATGCAGGACTCCGGGACCACTCCGGCCACGAGCGCGTCCAGGTCAAGATCGTCAGGACCTGCGACGACACCCTGCGCGATCCAAGGGCGCTCGCCTGCGGCGTAGCCCACTAGCACACGGATTCCCTGCTCCCGTGGGCGGGCCCGCCTGCCGGGGCGGCGGATGAGCTGGGGCCTGATACCGCGTTCGAGCGCCCGCCGGACGAGTTTCGAGATTTCTTCAGGAAGTTCGTGGTTTTCCAGGCGGGAAGGCCATGCTCCGGTGTATTCGATGAGCAGCCACAGCCTGGCTCCGACCGTGGCGCTGGCCAAGGTGGGCACCTGCCCGGTGTGGCATCCCGTCGGATGCTCGCAGCCCCTCGCCAACGCCTCTGTCCCTTCCTCGATCCGGTTAGGTAAGACTAACCTAACGGATCGGAACGTTCAGGCGCGGGACAAACGCTCCAGTACGTCCTGTGTCGCGGGCAGGGCGCGTTCCCTGTCCCGCTCGACCAGGCCGATCCTGGTCCGCCGGTCGAGCAGGTCGCCCTCGTCGAGCGCGCCCTCGTGCCGGACCGACCAGAGCAGCTCGCCCTTGGTCATGCCGAGCCCGACCTCCTCCGGGTGCTCCTTGACGAGTTCGAACACGGCCTCGGCCTCGGAGCCGTACCGCTCGGCCAGGCGTGGCGGGACCCCCGTCGGCCTCGGGCCGGCGCCCACGAGCGGGACGCGCCGCGTACGGCACCTTCGGGCCCGTAGCTTTCCCTGCGAGACCGCCTGATCCACCGCGTCCTGCGCCATGCGGCGATATGTCGTCAGTTTGCCCCCGACGACGGTCACCACGCCGTCCTCCGCGAACACCGCGTGCTCCCGGGACAGGTCGGCCGTCCGGCCGTCGCCCGCCAGGAGCGGCCTGAGGCCCGCGTACGCGCCCGCGACCGCCTCTCTGGTCACCGGAACCTCAAGAACCCCGTTCAGCACCTCCAGAAGCTTTCTGACGTCCTCCTCGGGCACGTCGGGGACGTCCGGCACCGGCCCGTCCACCGGCTCGTCCGTCAGGCCGACGTGGACGCGGCCGTCGTTCTGGGGCAGCACCAGGGCGAACCGGTTGCTCTCGCCCGGGATCGGCACGTGCATGCCCGCGATGAGACCGGGCAGCGTGCCGGGGGCCAGCACCAGGTGGCTGCCGCGCGACGGGCGCAGCCGCACCCGGGGGTCGAGCGTGCCCGCCCACACCCCGGTCGCGTTGACGACCACGCGGGCGCGGACGGTGAACTCCTCGCCGGTCAGCTCGTCGCGCACCAGCGCGCCCCGCCCGGTCAGGCGCAGCGCGCGGCAGCGGGTCAGCACGCGGGCCCCGTGCGCGGCGGCGGTCCTCGCCAGGGCCACCACGAGGCGGGCGTCGTCGAGCAGCCGCCCGTCCCACGACAGCAGCGCGCCGCGCAGCCCGTCGGCGCGCAGGACGGGGGCCAGCGTGCGCGCGCGGGCCGCGTTCAGCCGCGTCGGGCCCGGCAGCAGACGACGCGGCGTGCGGGCGGCGGCGCGCAGGCCGTCGCCGAGCCGGTAGCCGGTCATCACCGTCGCCGCCTGCCGCCGCGAGACGGCGGGGGTCAGCGGCAGCAGGTACGGATGCGCCCTGACCAGGTGCGGAGCCGTCCTGCGGAGCAGGATCCCGCGCTCGACCGCGCTCTCGTACGCCACGCCCGCCTGGCCCTTGGCCAGGTAGCGCAGGCCGCCGTGGATCATCTTGGAGCTCCACCTTGACGTGCCGAAGGCCAGGTCGTGCGCGTCGATGGCGGCTACGCTCAGCCCCCGGGACGCGGCATCCAGCGCGGCGCCCGCGCCCGTCGCGCCGAGCCCCACCACCAGCACGTCCACCCGCTCCTCCGCGACCCGGAGCAGCTCGCGGGAGCGTCTGCCGGCGTTCATCGAGCTATCCAAGGTAAGCCTCCAGCAGGGCGGCGAGCTCGGCGTCGAGCTCGTCCGGCGTCACGGGGTCGAGCATGGTCGGGGCGGACAGCAGGAACGACTGGGCGACGAGCAGCACCGCCCTGGCCCTGGCCGGGCCGCCCACGGCGGGTTCCAGCGCCGCGAGGATGGCCTCGTGGCTGGCGCCGCGCCGGTCGAGCAGGTACGGCAGCAGCAGTTCGGGGTCCGCCTCCACGATCTTGCGCCACAACGGGTGCGCGCGCAGCCCCCGCACGCCCGCCACCACCGCTCCCACCGGGTCCGACAGGTCCAGCCCGGCGACCACCCGCAGCCATTCCCTGGTCATCAGGTCGGCCACCAGCGAGCGCACGTCGGGCCAGCGGCGGTAGATCGTCATCCGGGACACGCCCGCGCGGCGCGCCACGTCCGTGAGCGTCGTCCTGCGCACCCCGTAGGCCAGCACGCAGTCGCGGGCCGCGTCCAGGACGGCCTCATTGTGACGAATCGACGTCATATGTCACAGTGTAAGGGTGACTCGAGAACCGATGCTGTGGTCGGGCTGGGGCGATCCCGGCAAGGCCCGCGAGCTGCCCGAGCCGGTGCGGGGGCTGCTGCGCGACCTCCTCGGCGTACGCGCGCCCGGCACGCCCGCCGCCCGCCTGGAGTCGGTCGCGCTGCCGCCCGTCGCGCTGACCGGCGCCGCGCTGGCCGCGCTGGCGAAGGTCGTCGGCGACGCGCACGTGCTGACCGGCCACGAGGCCCGCGTCCGTCACACGCGCGGCAAGTCCACGCCCGACCTGCTGCGCATGCGCGCGGGCGACGGCTCGGACGCGCCGGACGCCGTGGTGCTGCCCGGCTCGCACGAGGAGGTGGCCGAGCTGCTGGGGCTGTGCTCGCGCGAGCGGATCGCGGTGGTGCCCTTCGGCGGCGGCACGTCCGTGGTGGGCGGGCTGGCCGCGGACGGGCGCGACCGCGCGGGCTTCACCGGGGTGATCGCCCTCGACCTGGGGCGGCTCGACCGGCTGCGATCGGTGGACGAGGAGTCCATGGTGGCCGACTTCGAGCCGGGCGTACGGGCTCCCGACGCCGAGCGGCTGCTCGCCGCGCACGGCCTGACGCTGGGGCACTTCCCCCAGTCCTTCGAGTACGCCACGCTCGGCGGCTTCGCCGCGGCCCGCTCCAGCGGCCAGGCGTCGGCCGGCTACGGCCGCTTCGACGACATGGTCGTCGGCCTCACCCTCGCCACCCCGTCGGGGACCCTGGACCTCGGCCGCGCCCCCAGATCGGCCGCCGGGCCGGACCTACGGCAGCTCGTGCTCGGCTCGGAGGGCGCGTTCGGGGTCGTCACGTCCCTGCGGCTGCGGGTGCGGCGGGCTCCGGCCGAGCGCCGCCACGAGGGGTGGCGCTTCGCCTCGTTCGCGCAGGGCCGCGCCGCCATGCGCGCGCTCGCCCAGGACGGTCCGCTGCCGGACGTGCTGCGCCTGTCGGACGAGACCGAGACCATGATCGGCCTGGCCGAGCCCGACGAGATCGGCACGGGCGCGCCCGGCGGCTCCGGCTGCCTGCTGATCGCCGGGTACGAGGGCGCGCGGGTGGCGGGCCGGCACGCGGCGGCCTCCGCCGTGCTGGCGCGGTTGGGGGGCGAGCCGCTCGGGCCCGAGCCGGGGCAGGCGTGGGAGCACGGCCGCTTCTCGGCCCCGTACCTGCGCGACTCGCTGCTCGCGGCCGGGGCCACCGTCGAGACGCTGGAGACCGCCGGCTTCTGGGCGAACCTGCCGCGTTTGTACGACGCGGTCCGGCCGGCGCTGCTCGGCGCGCTCGGCTCGCCGCTCGTCATGTGCCACGTCTCGCACGTGTACGAGACGGGCGCCTCGCTCTACTTCACCGTCGTGACCCCGCAGGACGCCGACCCGGTGGCCCAGTGGCGGCGGGCCAAGGAGGCCGTGAACGCGGCCATCGTCGAGGCGGGCGGGACGATCACGCACCACCACGGCGTGGGCCGCGACCACCTGGACGCCTACGCGCGCGAGATCGGGCCGGTCGGCGCGGGGGTCCTGCGCGCGGTCAAGGCGGAGCTCGACCCCGCCGGGATCCTCAACCCGGGGGTCCTCGTCCCGCGAGGGTGAGGGGTCAGTTGGGGGAGGGGCCGGCGGGCGGCGGGATCCGGTCGGCCTCGGCCAGCGTGGCGGCGGCGTCGCTGTAGCGGTGCAGCGCCTCCTCGGCCTCGGCCAGGCAGCGCAGCGAGGTCGCCAGCGGGCTCCCGCCGGCCGTGCGGGTGAGCGCCACCGCCTCCTGCGCCAGGGGCAGCGCCTCCGTGGCCCGGCTGCGCCGCAGCAGCAGGCGCGCGGTCGTGCTCAGGCACCGGGCGAGCAGCGCGGTGTGCTCTGCCGGCGACACCTCGGCCAGCGCCCTGCTCCTCGAGATCGCCTCGCTCGCGCTGTTGAGCGCCGTGCTCGCCGCCCATCGTGGCCGGGTCGTCGCGAACGCGAGCAGGCCCTCGACGGCGTCGACGGCGGCGGAGCCCCGGCGGGTCGCGTCGTCCGGGCTGTTACGGGTCATGGGAGCCTCCTCAGGCGATCCCAACCGCTTGCTTGGGGGGTGAGGCTACACCATTGCGCACCTTGTGTGTTCCGAACGGTACGCAGCGTTCAGGATGCACGAATGGTAGATCGCGGTAAAGATGTGGTCATGGTGGAAGTCGCGGCTGAGCGTGGAAAGCAGCTTTCCTCCCGGGTGTCGGAGGAGGGCGCCGGCTGGACCTGTGCGCAGACAGGGGATTTCGTCCGGCTCAAGCCCAGCGGGCAGGGCTTCTCCTGGTTGAATTTAGGCACGTTGTGGCGCTCCCGCAACGAGGTTCTGGCGGGGTTGTTCGGTGACCCGTCAGGGAAGATCCGGGCGCGATGGGTGCGGGCTCAGGAAGCGCGCGGGATTGATCCGGAATTTCGTATCAAGCCTCCTGTCGGGAAGGAATTCAGCTTTCTTCTGCTCGGTGACACCGGTGAAGGCGACTCCTCCCAGTACGCCGTCGTCCCCGGGCTGCTGAAGGTGGGCGCGGGCACGTCCTTCGCCGTCATCGCCAGTGACGTGATCTATCCGACGGGATCGGGCAACGAGTACGGCGACAAGTTCTTCCGCCCGTACCAGGACTACGACGCCCCCATCTACGCGATCCCCGGCAACCACGACTGGTACGACGGGCTCGGCGGCTTCATGCGCGTCTTCTGCGACGCGCCCGCGCTCCAGCCCAAGCCGGGCCTCGGGGCACGCGGGCTGCTGTGGAGCCGGCCGGAGCGCATCGACGAGGCGCGGCTGGCCGAGGCCAGGAAGCTCAGGGGCAGGCCGTCCCAGCAGGCGGCCGGGCAGGCGGCGCAGCCGGGCTCGTACTGGGTGATCGAGAGCGAGAGCCTGCTCGTCGTGGGCGTCGACACCGGCATCCGCAACGTGATCGACAAGGGACAGACGGAGTGGCTGCGCCGGGTCTCGCTCGACCCCCGGCCGAAGATCCTCGTGACCGGCAAGCCCATCTACACCGGGAACGTGTACAAGCCGTCCCCGCTGGAGGGCGGCGGCACGATCGACGACATCGTGCGCGACCCGGCGCACCGGTACGTCGCGGCCATCGGCGGAGACGTGCACAACTACCAGCGTTATCCGGTCAAGGTGGGCGACCGGGTGATCCAGTACGTCGTGTCGGGCGGCGGCGGGGCCTTCATGCACGCCACGCACACCATCGGGCGCGTGGACGTGTCGGCCGTCGCCGAGGACGACTTCAGGTGCTACCCGCTGCGCGGCGACTCGCTGTCCTTCTACAGCCAGCTCTACGCCCGGCGGCTGCGCATGAAGTGGCTCTACCTGACGCCCTCCGAGGCGGCCCGCATCACCTCGGAGCACGTCGGGAACCAGCCGGTCAGGACCCTGGCGGGGCCGGTGCGGATCACCCGGCGGATGCGGTGGGCGGCGCGGCTGCTCGGCGCCTGGCCGTGGCCGCTGCGGTTGCCGGTGGACAAGGTGTTCCACCGCTACCTGTCCGAGCTGTCCGACTGGGACACCCCGCCGTTCTTCAAGCAGTTCCTGCACCTCTCGGTGACCCCCGGGGAGCTGACCCTGCGCTGCTTCGCCGCCACCGGATGCCGGGCGCAGGAGCTGGAGCCGCCGCTGGAGGACGAGGTGCGCATCAGCCTCGGGTGAGCCCCGCCGCCGTTCTGTCGGGGCCGTTTGGCACTCTGGACCACGTGTACGTCGTGGTCGCGGGGGAGAGGCTGCTGCCGGTGCCGCCGGTGGGCGGTGCCGCGCGTCCCGCCGGCCGGCCCGGTCACTGGGCTGCCGCCGTGCGTGAGCTGGAGGCGGCCGAGGGGCCGCGGTGGGTGTGGGCCGACACGCGGGAGACGTACGCGCCGCTGCTGGAGCAGGGCGTGCGGGTCGCGCGCTGCCACGACCTCGCGCTGACCGAGGGGCTGCTGCTGGCCCACGAGGGCCGTCACGGCGAGCCGCGCTCGGCCAGGGCGGCGCACGCCAGGCTGCGCGGCCTGCCGGTGCCCGACGATCGGCCGAGCGCGCCCGGCACGCTGTTCGCGCCCGAGCCGCTCGGGGCCGAGGCGGTCGCCGAGGTGCTGGCCGACCAGCTCCGGCGGATCGCCGCGCTGCCCGAGCCGGGCCGCTTCCGGCTGCTGGTGGCGGCCGAGTCGGCCGGGGCGCTGGTGGCGGACGAGATGGCGCACGACGGCATGCCGTGGCGCAGAGACGTGCACGACGCGCTGCTGACCGACCTGCTCGGGCCGCGGCCCGTCCACGGCATGCGTCCGGCCCGGCTGCAGACGCTGGCCGACGAGGTGGCCGCCGCGTTCGGCCGTCCGGTCAACCCCGACTCGGTGCAGCAGCTCGTCAAGGCGTTCAAGGGCGCGGGCGTGGCGTTGAAGACGACCAGGCAGTGGGAGCTGAAGCGGATCGACCACCCGGCGGTGACGCCGCTGCTGGCCTACAAGGAGCTGGCCCGGCTGCACAGCGCCCACGGGTGGGCGTGGGCCGACCAGTGGGTGCGCGGCGGCCGGTTGCGGCCCGAGTACGTCGTGGGCGGGGTCGTGTCCGGGCGCTGGGCCACCAGCGGGGGCGGGGCGCTGCAGATCCCCAAGGTGCTGCGGCGGGTGGTGCTGGCCGACGACGGTTGGCTGCTGGTCGTCGCCGACGCGGCGCAGCTCGAACCCCGGGTGCTCGCCGCGATGGCCGGCGACGTGGGGCTGGCCAGGGCGGCGGGCGAGATCGACCTGTACTCCGCGCTGGCGCGGTCGTTCGGGGGCGAGCGCGACCACGCCAAGATCGCGATGCTGTCCGCCATGTACGGCGGCACCAGTGGCGACGCCTCCAAGCTGCTGGCCGTCATGCGCCGGCGCTTCCCGAAGGCGTACCAGTTCGTCGAGGACGCGGCCAAGGCGGGGGAGGAGGGGCGGATCGTGCGGTCCTGGCTCGGGCGCACCAGCCCGCCGCCGTCGCAGCGGTGGAAGGAGCTGGTGTCGGGGCCCGAGGGGAGCCGGGCGGCCAGAGACCGCGGGCGCTTCACCCGTAACTTCGTGGTGCAGGGCACGGCGGCCGAGTGGGCGCTGGCGCTGCTGGCCGTGTTGCGGGGGCGGCTGCCCGAGCCGGCCCGGCTGGTGTTCTTCCAGCACGACGAGGTCATGGTGCACTGCCCGGCCGAGCTGGCCGACGAGGTGATCGCGGCCGTCACGGAGGCGGCGGCCGAGGCCACCCGGCTGCTGTTCGGGCCGACACCGGTGCGCTTCCCGATGGGGGCGGTCGCGGTCGAGTCCTACGCCGACGCCAAGTGAGCCCTTCCGGCCGTCAGCGTCGCCCGGCCGTCACGAGCCAGAGGCCGGCCAGGGCGACCATGACGCCGACCACCAGGCCGAGCACGCCGTAGCCGAGCAGGCCCACGATGGCCCCGGCGATGATCGTGCCCGTGGCGCCGCAGACGTTCATCAGCAGGTCCGACAGGCCCTGCACGGCCGGCCGGCCGTCGATCGGCACCGACTCCGTGACCAGCGCCGAGCCGGCCACCAGGCCGCACGACCAGCCCAGGCCGAGCAGCACGAGCGCCGCCGTCACCTGCCACACCCGGTGGCCCGCGGTGCCGGCCAGGGCGGCGGCGGCGAGCAGCAGGACCGAGCCGAGCACCAGTACGGGCACCTTGCCCGCCTTGTCGGCCAGCCAGCCGACGACCGGGGAGAGCACGTACATGCCGGCGATGTGCAGGCTGATCACGATGCCGATGACGTCCAGGTTCGAGCCGTCGTGGTGCAGCTTGACCGGGGTCATGGACATGATGGAGACCATCGCGGTGTGGCTGACGGCGATCATGACCAGCGCGCGGCGGGCCATCGGCGTGGTGCGCAGGGTCTGCCAGGCGGTGCGGATCGTGCGGCCGCGTCCCGGGCCGGGCTCGCCCGCGCCGGTGGCCGCGCGGGCCAGTTTGAGCGGGTCCGGGCGGAGGAAGCCGATGATGACGACCAGCGCCAGCGCGAAGGCCAGGGCCGCGAACGCGAACGGCCCGGCCTTCTCCACCAGCCCGAGCCGCATGCCGATCTGGTCGGCGGGCTTGGCCAGGTTGGGGCCGGCCACGGAGCCGATGGTCGAGGCCCAGACGACCAGCGACAGGTGGCGGGCCGAGCGGTCCTTCGGCGACAGGTCGGTCGCCGAGTAGCGGGCCGCCAGGCTGCCCGCGCTGCCGCCGCCCACCAGCACCAGGCCCGCGAGCAGCAGCGGCCACGAGCGCAGGCTGATCGCCAGCACCGAGATCAGGCAGCCCGCCAGCGCCGCCGCGTACGCCAGCGACAACCCCGCCCGCCGCCCGCCGCGGCCCGACGCCTTGGCGGTCGGCAGGGCCAGCAGCGCCGCGCCCAGCACGGTGGCGGTGCCCGCGAAGCCGCTGATCACCGTTGAGTGCGACAACTCGTCCACGACGACGGAGCTGAGCGCCAGCCCGACGGCGATGCCCACGCCGCCCACGATCTGTGCCGCCGACAGGACCGCGAGGGTGCGGCGCTGTACGTGCGCGATCCGGTCAGGAGGTTCGGGGGACGAGACAGTGGGCGTGGTCGGGGCACTGGTCACCCGTGAAGTCTCGCATAAACCCCAACAGTGCCCCAAAGGGGACGGTGACCCTTTTTATCGGGAAATAAGCAGCTTTCGGGAGGCTTCACAGCAGGGCGACGGGATCGCCCCGCACGATCCGGCCGAACGCGCCGGGCGGCAGGTCGGGGATCAGGTTGACGCCGAACCAGACCTTGCCGTCCCGCCGGCGGAAGCGGGCGAGCGTACGGAGCGGCTCCTTGCCCTTGCGGAAGGTCGTGCCGTCGACCGTGGTCAGCACGCAGCGGTCGCAGCCCTTGCTCACCCGGAACTCCACCTCGCCGATGCGCAGGCGCTTCCACTCGTCCTCGGCGAACGGCTCCGCCACCCCGTCGATCACCACGTTCGGCCGGAACCTGCTCATGGGCAGCGGGGACGGCGGCTGCTCGCCGAGCTCCAGCGCGGTCTCGACGATCCGCTCGTTGAGCCGGGCGAGCGAGGCGGTCGTGGTCAGCAGCAGCGGGTAGGCGTCGGCCAGGCTCACCCGGTCGCCGGGCCGGCTGTAGACCGGATCGACCGGGCGGACGGTCGGGTCGTCGAGCCACTTGAGCCGGACCGGCCGCCCCGCCAGCGCGCTCAGCCACTGCGCCGCGGCGTCCCCGCAGTCGGTGAGCGCCACCACCGTGCGTCCGACCCGCATGGCCTCCTTCACCTCGGTCGGGACGACCGTCAGCGGGCCGGCGTGCGGCCCGGTCAGCGTCAGCGTGCCGCCGTCGAGCCGGGCCGCGCAGGCCAGCAGCCGAGGCTCGACGCGGGCGGTGAGTGCCGTGCCGTCGGCGTTCGCGATCAGGTAGCGCCGGTCGCCGGCCAGCCCCCACGGCTGCACCTCGGCCTCGGCGACGTCGTGCCCCGCGGTGGACTTCACGGGGTAGAAGGAGATGCTCGCCAGCTTCATACGGCAGACCGTACCGGCGTGGGCTCGAAAGTCGCCGCCCTGCGGTTCATGGCCGCGCCGAGCGCCACGGCGGCCAGGGCCAGGACGCCGGTCCCGGCGCCGATCCAGGCGACGGAGGAGTAGCCCAGGCCCGCGTCGATGGCCAGGCCGCCCGCCCACGGGCCGGCGGTGATGCCGACGTTGAAGGCGGCCACGTTCACGGCGGCGGCCAGCGTGGGGGCGTCCTTGGCGAGGACGAAGGGGCGGGTGGTCAGCGCGGGGTTGGTGCCGAAGCCGAACAGGCCGAGCAGGAAGACCAGCGGGACGGCCAGCACGGCGACGGTCGCCGACACGGCCAGCGCCACCGAGATGACGACGACGCCGGTGACGCCCGCGTACAGCAGCGGGAACGGGCGCGCGTCGGCGATCCGGCCGCCCGCGGTGATGCCGATGAGCGTGCCCACGCCGTACAGGCCGAGCACGGCCGGGACCCAGGCCGCGTCCAGGCCGGTGACCTCGGTCAGCAGCGGGCTCAGGTAGCTGAAGGACGACAGCAGCGCGCCGGTGGTCAGCGCGGTCGTGCCGTAGGCGACCCAGAGGGCGGGCCTGGCCAGCGCGCGCAGTTCGGCGGACACGCTCGGCACGGACCCCTGCCCGGGCCCCTGCCCGGACCCCTGCCCGGACCGGCCGGCCGGGAGGGTGGCGAGGATGCCCACCCCGGCCAGCGCCGACAGTCCGGCGACCGCCCAGAACGCCGCCCGCCAGCCGAGGTGCTGGCCGATCACCGTGCCGGCCGACAATCCGACGACGATGGCCACGGTCAGCCCGCCGGTCAGCACGCTCATGGCCTTGGCGCGGGCGTTCGCGGGCACCATGCCGACCACGGTGCCGCTGGCCACGGCCCAGAACCCGGCGTAGACGAAGGCCCCCGCCACCCGGGTGGCGAACAGCACGCCGTAGCTCGACGTCAGCGCGCCCGCCACGTGCGTCAGCGTGAAGACGGCCAGGAAGACCAGCAGCACCGTACGGCGTGGCCAGCGCAACGTGACGACGGCCAGCACCGGCGCGCCCACCAGCATCCCCATCGCGAACGCCGAGATCAGCAGCCCCACGTCCGGTACCGACACGCCGAGGTCGGCGGCCATCTCGGGGAGCAGCCCGGCCAGCATCAGCTCAGAGGTGCCCTGAGCGAAGATCGAAACACCCAGTATGTAGACCGCCAACGGCATGGCGACCTCCTTCAATTTTAGATTGATCAGTTCAAAATGAGGGCGTACAGAAATCAGAGGGCGCCCAGCGCGGTGTTCGCGATCAGTTCGAGCGTGGCCCGGTCGGCCCCGCCGCGGGCCGCCACGCGCAGGCCGCTGACCGTCGCGCCGACGAAGTGGGCCAGCGCCAGGGGATCCGTGCCGGGGCCGAGCTCGCCGCGGGCGCGGGCGTCCTCGATCGCGGCCCTGAGGACGCGAACCCGCTCGCCGGTGTCGCGGCGCAGCAGCTCCGCGATCTCCGGGTCGTGCGGGGCCAGCTCCACCAGCGTGTTCACGACCAGGCAGCCGGGCGGGTCCGCGGGGTCGGGCGCGACCGCCCACCACAGGACCGTCCTGATCTTCTCCCTGATCGGCAGGTCGCCTTCCATGAGCTCGGCGAGCGCCGCGTTGCGCAGGTCCATGTAGTGCCGCAGCGACCGCTCGAACAGGGTGTGCTTGCAGGCGAAGGTGTTGTAGACGCTGCTGCGCCCGAGCCCCGTGGCGGCGCACAGGTTCTGGGTCGAGGTGGCCTCGTAGCCCGCCTTCCAGAAGGTACGCATGGCCGCCTCGACCGCGCGCTCCTCCTCGAAGGTCCTCGGTCGTGCCATGACAGGCACGCTACACGTTTTGGAATGACCAGTGCAATACGGGTCAGGTGGACTGCCGGAAGGTGCCGAGGAACGTCGTGCGGGTGTCGGCCTGCTCGTCCCACTTCAGCTCGGGCAGGTCGAACGTGATCCTGAACCCGGCCTTTTCGTCGATCGTGACGTACCTGACCAGGGCGTGCATGGGGACGCCGGCGGCGGTGGTGTAGGTGTACTCCCAGTCGGCGGCCTGCCAGCCGCGGTAGTCCACGGCCTGGAGCTGCACCTGGATGTAGCTCTCCATGCCGCCGTCGGCCTCCAGCCGGCTCAGCTCCGACAGCCCGCCGTCGGCGTGCGGGGTGGACTGCTCGACCAGGATGCGCATGCCGGAGTCCTTCGGCCCGCTGAAGGTGGCCACGCCACCGGACGTCGCGAGCTTCCAGCCGCCGGGCGCGGCGGCCGAGAACCCTGGCCCGGTGTGCCGCTCGTAGCCCTGGGGGACCGCCGAGGGCCCGGCCGGCGCGCGCGTCGCGGGGCTCGACGCGCCCCCGGTCGAGGCGGCCACCGGCGTCTCGGCCGAGTCGCCGGTCAGGAAGATCCACGCCGCGCCCGCCACGACGGCCACGGCCAGCAGCGCACTGATGATCGTGAGCGGGGTGGGCCGCCCGTCGCGGACCCACGAGCCGCCGTCGTCCTCCACCCGGCGCCGGCTCTTGCCCGTGCGGGGGGTCGCGCCGGGCAGCGCGGTCAGGCGGC
>NZ_SSXE01000167.1 GCF_021699195.1 Nonomuraea sp. MG754425
TCCGCCAGCCGCGACAGCGCCTCCAGCCCGAGGACGTGCTCGCGCAGCGCCAGCGAGCGCTTCTTGCCGAGGAAGCGCCGCCGCAGCACGTCGAGCGACTCGGTGTAGTCGGGGCCGTAGATGATGCGCAGGTACTCGCGTCCGCGCACCTTGACCCCCGGCTGCACCCGGCCGGGCGCGTACGAGGCGGGCTTGACCACCATGCCCTCGCCCCCGCCGGCCGTCATCGACTCCCACCACGCGGTCGCCTCCGCCCTGGACTCCGGCGAGTCCAGCGAGACGAAGACGTGCCGGGTCTGGGTGATCAGCGGCGCGTCGAGCGCGGCCAGGGTGGCCAGGTGCCAGGCGTGCGGCTCCAGCGCCGTGGCCCGTCCCTCGCAGGCCAGGATCTGGAACGGCGCCACCCGGATCCCCTCCAGGCCGTCGACGGGCCAGCAGTAACGGGCATAAGCGTCGCGGAACAGGGCAGCGTTGTGGTGGCGGCGCCGGGTGCGGTCGAGCAACTCGCTCACACCCAGCCCGCGCCCGGCCGCCGCCTCCAGGGCCGAGACCGCTTCGGGCAGCGCGGCCCGCGCGGCGGCCCCCACGGAGGCGTACTGCGACCTGATCAGCTCGCCGGCCTTGGCCGACCACGGCAGCAACTCGCAGTCGAGCACCACCCAGTCGGACTCCAGCTCCGCCCAGAGCGGCTCGCACGCCTGCCGCAGCCGCTCCACCAGCGGCCCGGTGTCGGCGAAGAACGGCCGCCCGGTACGCGTGTAGAGCGCGCCCGCACCGCCGTCGGTCACGCCGAACCTGGCCGCGGCCACCTCCGGCGTACGGCACAGCACGGCCACCGCCCGCGACCCCATGTGCTTCTCCTCGCACACGACCTCGCGCACCCCGGCCGCGGCGTACTCCTCGAACGCCTCGTGCGGGTGCTCCAGGTAGCCGTCGAGCCTGGACGTCTCCGGCGGGGCCATGGTCGGCGGCAGGTACACCAGCCAGCGCGGGTCCACCGCGAAACGGCTCATGACCTCCAGCGCGGCGGCGGCGTTCGGTTCCATGATCTTGACCCGCGCGCCGAACCTGGTCTCGACGTGCCGGGTGCCGATCACGTCGTTGATGTCCAGCATGCCCGGGTCGCGGCCGGCGGTGGCCGCCAGGGGCTTGGCCGGCTCGTACCAGACCTTCTCCGCCGGGACCTGGACGAGCTGCCGCTCCGGGTAGCGCAGCGCGGTCAGGTGGCCGCCGAACACGACGCCGGTGTCGAGGCAGATCGTGTTGTTGACCCACTCGGGACGGGTCGTCGGCGTGTGGCCGTAGACGACCATGGCCCGGCCGCGGTACTCGTCGGCCCACGGGTAGCGGACCGGCAGGCCGTACTCGTCGGTCTCGCCCGTCGTGTCGCCGTACAGGGCGAACGCGCGCACCCGGCCGGAGGCGCGGCCGTGGTACTCCTCCTTGAGCCCCGCGTGCGCGACCACGAGCCGGCCGCCGTCCAGCCGGTAGTGGCTGATCAGGCCGTCCATGAACATCCTGGCCCGCTCCACGAACTCGGGCGGCTGCGCGGCGAGCTGGTCGAGCGACTCCCGCAGGCCGTGCGCGACCGTGACCTTGCGCCCGCGCAGGGCGCGCACCAGCTTCTGCTCGTGGTTGCCGGACACGCAGATCGCGGTGCCGGCCTCGACCATGTCCATGACCAGGCGCAGCACGCCCGGGGTGTCGGGGCCGCGGTCGACCAGGTCGCCGACGAACACCGCCGTGCGGCCCTCCGGGTGCCGCGGCACCGCTCCGTCCGGCCGCCAGCCCAGCTCGTGCAGCAGCGTCTCCAGCTCCGCGCGGCAGCCGTGCACGTCGCCGATGATGTCGAACGGGCCGGTCAGCTCGGTCCTGTCGGACCACGACTTCTCGTACGTGACCCGCGCGGCGTCGATCTCCTCCAGGCCGCGCAGCACGTGCACCCGCCGGAAGCCGTCGGCCGAGATCTTGCCGAGCGAGCGCCGCAGGTCCTTGCGCTGCCTGATCACCACACCCGGGCCGAAGGGACGGTCGGGGCGGGCGCTGTTGCGCTCGATCGCGACGTCCTCGGGCACGTCGAGGACGATCGCGTCGGCCAGCACGTTGTGTCTCCTGGCCAGGTCGATGAGGCTGCGCCGGGCCGCGTACTGGACGTTGGTGGCGTCGACCACGGTGAACAGGCCCCTGGCCAGGCGCACGCCGACGATGTGGTGCAGCAGGTCGAAGGCCGCCGGGGTGGCCGACTGGTCGGTCTCGTCGTCGGAGACCAGGCCGCGGCAGAAGTCGGAGGAGATGACCTGCGTGGGCTTGAAGTGCCGGGCCGCGAACGTGGACTTGCCGCTGCCCGACACGCCGACCAGCACCACGAGGGACAGCTCAGGAACGCTGATCACGGGTGAACACTCCCATCTGGGTCGGCGGGCCGAGCTCGGGGTCGTCGTCGCCGACCGGGACGAAGGAGACCTGGTAGCCGTACAGGGCGGCCACCCGGGTGGCCCAGCCGGTGAACTCGGCCCTGGTCCACTCGAAGCGGTGGTCGGGGTGGCGCAGCCCGGTCACGAACGCGTAGCGGACGTTGTACTCGGTGTTGGGCGTGGTGACGATCACGTGGCGGGGCTTGGCGCGGCCGAACACGACGTGTTCGAGCGCGGCCAGGCGCGGCGGGTCCACATGCTCGACCACCTCCATGAGGACGGCGGCGTCGTAGCCGGACAGCCGCTTGTCGGTGTACGTCAGCGCGCCCTGGAAGAGTGTGAGCCGGGCCCGCTTGGCGTCGGGCATGCGCTCGAGGCGCAGCTTGCGGGCGGCGATGGTGAGCGCCATCGGCGAGGCGTCCATGCCGCCGACCCTGGCGAAGCGGGGCCTGGACAGCAGCGCGCCGACCAGCTCGCCCTGGCCGCAGCCGAGGTCGATCACGGCGGTCGCGCCGAGCTCCTCCAGCTTGGCCAGCACCGCCTCCCGCCGCAGCACGTTGAGCGGCCTGGACCGGGGCTCGGGCGGCGACTCAGGCAGCGGCTCAGGTGTGGGCTCAGGTGGCGGCTCCGTCGTGTCGCTCTGAGCCTCGGCCTCGGCGGCCTCGGTCTCGGCGGCCTCGGTCTCGGCGGCCTCGGTCTCGGCGGCCTCGGTCTCGGCGGCGGCGGCCTCGGCGGCGGCGGCCTCGTCCGCGGCGGTCGTGCCCTCGGGCGCGTCCTCCTCGACCGCGGGCTCCAGCTCCTCCTCGGTCTCGTCGCCCAGCTCGGCCAGCCTGGCCAGCGCCGTACGGGCGAGGGCCCAGCGCCGGCCCAGGTAGCGCCGGGTGATCAGGCCCCGCTCGGGGTGGCCGCCCAGCCAGCCTTCGCCGGCCCGGATCAGCTTGTCCACCTCGTCGGGCGCGACCCAGTAGTGCTTGCCGTCGTCGAGGACCGGCAGGAGCACGTAGAGGTGGTTGAGCGCGTCGGCCAGGCGGGCGGTGCCGCGCAGGGTCAGCCCGACATAGCGGGACTCGCCCCATTCGGGGAAAGCCTCGTCCAGGGGCACGGGATGCGCGTCCACCTCCCAGCCGAGCGGCTCGAACAGCCGCCGCGCCAGGTCGGGACCGCCCCGGCAGGGCAGCGCGGGCAGCCGCAGCTCCAGCGGCAGCGGCGTGCCGGGCAGCTCGGGACGGGCCTTGCACCGCCCGGCCCGCGCCGTGCGGAACACGTCGGCCAGCGACACGGCCAGCAGCGACGAGGCCGCGTACGGGCGGTCGTTGACGTACTGCGACAGGCTGAAGTCGGGCGAGCCCTTGCCGCGCGACCTGACCAGCGCGATCGGATCCACCTCGAGCATGAGCGCCACCGTGCAGCGCTCCTCGGCCGCCTCCGGATAGAACACCGTGGCCGTGCCGAACGACTGGCCGAACTCCTGCACCCGCTCAGGATGCTTGTGCAGGAGAAAGCCGAGGTCGGTGGCGGGCCTGGCGGTGGTCGTGATCGTCAGCAGCACGCCCCAAGTCTGCCGTAACCGCGCGAAGCGCCGCCAACCGATTACTACACGTGCGGAAGCACCTCGGCGGCGATCAGCTCCAGGTGCTCCAGGTCGCCCAGGTCGAGGATCTGCAGGTAGACCCGCTCGGCCCCCAGTTCGGCGAGCCTGCCGAGCTTCTCCACCACCTCGGCGGGCGTGCCCGCGAGGCCGTGCTCGCGCAGGGCGTCGGGGTCCTCGCCGATGGCGGCGGCGCGCCGTTCGACCTCCGCCCGGTCCGCCCCGACCACGGTGGTCTGCGCCACCGACAGCCGCACGGCGCGCCCGGTCTCCTCGCACGCCTTGCGCACCCGGCCGAACGCCTCACCGGTGTCGGCCGGGGTGCGGAACGGCACGTTGTACTCGTCGGCGTACGTGGCCGCCAGCCGCGGCGTGCGCGTCGCCCCGAAGCCGCCGATGATCACCGGCGGGCGCGGGCGCTGGACCGGCTTGGGCAGCGCGGGGGAGTCGGCCAGGCGGTAGTAGCGACCTTCGAAGGAGTAGCCCTGCTCCGACGTCCACAACCCGGTGACGATCTCCAACTGCTCCTCGAAGCGGCCGAACCGTTCGCCCAGGGGCGGGAACGGGATGCCGTACGCCGCGTGCTCGCCGTCGTACCAGCCGGTGCCGAAGCCCAGCTCCACCCGGCCACCGCTCATCTGGTCCACCTGCGCCACGGTGATCGCCAACGGCCCCGGCAGCCGGAACGTGGCCGGGGTCACCAGCGTGCCCAGCCGGATTCTGGAGGTCTCCCTGGCCAGGCCGGCAAGGGTGATCCAGGCGTCGGTCGAACCCGGGCCCTGGTCGCCGGGGCCGATGCGCTGGTAGTGGTCAGAACGGAAGAAAGCGTCGAAACCCAGGCGTTCGGTGGCCTGGGCGACGGCGAGCAGGTCGTCATAAGTCGCGCCCTGCTGGGGCTCGGTGAAGATCCGCAGCTTCATGGTCCACATTATCCGCGCAGAACGGACGCAAACCGGAAACCGGCCGCGCCGCGCCGCCCGGCTTGCTAGTGTCCACCCTACCAATCGCCGTACGTAGCCGACCGACCACTCGGGGTGGCCCATGTCTCGGCACCAACGGGAGCCCGGCCTGCTCCCGAGACCGCTCGCCGTCCTCGGCGCGCTCGTACTCACCGCCGGTACCGTCACGGCGGTGCGCCTGCTGCCCGCGGGCGCCGCCGCACCGCCGCCGCAACGCCTGCAGGCCGCGCGCGCGCCGGCCCCGTCGCCGCCGGCCGACTGGGCGGTGACCTCGGCGACCGCGGCTTTCGTGGAGTTCGTGGACACCGCTCGCGAGCCCACGTTCGACCTGCCGGAGCAGGCCCGCCGCACCGGCGTGCGCCAGTACGTCCTCGGCCACCTCGTCGCCGGGGACGACGGCTGCTCACCCAAGTGGAGCGGCACCCGCGAGTCGCCCGCCCGGAACCGGCCGACAGGCCAGGACGAGCCGCCCGGCCAGGACGAATCTCCTGAACGGGACCGATCACCCGGCCAGAACCGATCACCCGAGCAGGACCGATCGCCCGGCCAAGGGCAGCCGCTCGGCCAGAGCGACGGGTTCGAGCAGAGCGACCTGTTCGGCCAGGGCGACTCGGCTCGGCAGAGTGATTCGGTCGGCCGGGGAGGCTCGGCTCGGCAGAGTGACTCGGCCCGCCAGAGTGATTCCGCCGGCCAGGGAGATTCGACCGGGCAGGGAGATCCGGCAGAGCCTGGGGGCCCGGCAGGGCAAGAGGACCTGGCAGAGCGAGGGGACCCGGCGGAGCGCGGGGACCAGGGCGGGGCGGATGGCCCGGCCGGTCGTGGGGGCACCTCCGGTAGGAGCGGAACGGCCGAACCGAGCGCTCCCCCCGATTCCGCCGAGCCGAGCGCTCGCCCCGGATCCGCCGAATCGAGCGCTCGCCCCGGATCCGGCCGGACCGCCGCGCTGCTCGACCCGGGCCGGAACCCGGTCGCCAACCGCATCGGCCGGCTCAGGGCGATGGGCGGCGACGCGGCCCCCGTCTTCGGCGGCCCCGGCGGCGAGGAACTGGCCGCCACCTGCACCAGGCCGGGCGGGCTCACCGCCGCCTACCGCCGCGTGGTGGGCGCGTTCGACGCCGCCGCGGTCGACTTCGAGGTGCGCGACAGCGCCGACCGGGCCGCGGTGCTGCGCCGGGCGCGGGCCATCCAGGCGGTGCAGCACGAGCGCGGGCTGCGGGTCAGCTTCACGCTGCCGCTGCGCCGGTCCGGGCTGACCCCCGGCGACGTCGAGATGTTGCGCGCCACCCGCGACGCGGGCGCGGAGGTGGGCACGGTCAACCTGCTGGCCCCCGTCGAGGCGCGCGGCACGCACCGGGCCCGCCTGGGCCGGATGGCGGAGGCCGTACGGGCGGCAGGGGAGCAGATCGCCGACGCCCAGGGCCTGGACGACCCCGGCCAGGCGTGGCGGCGCATCGCGCTGACCCCCGTCCTGTCGGACGAGGCCGACCTGGACGAGCGCGACGCCCGCACGCTCACGAGCTACGCCGCCCGCCACGGCCTGGCCTGGTTGTCACTGCGCGGAGTCACCCCGAAGCCGGACGTGTCCCGAATTCTTTGGCGACTCACACCCTGAAGATAGGATTCCGCTGACCGGGGAGTTCGTCAGGGCAGGGAGGGCGTGATGGCGACGCGTCCCGAAACCGCGCGGAAGATCCTGGTGTACTGGATGGACGCCTCCATGGCGTTGCTGTTCGTCATGTGCACGATCGCCGTCGTGGTGGCGGGCATGGAGGGCGTGATCCCCGCCGCGCGGGTGGCGGTCGTCGTGGCGCTGCTGGCCGCCTTCTTCGGGCTCGCCCCCTTCGTCATGCGGGACGCCTACGAGCAGGTCCGCAGGCCCACGCCGAAGCTGCTGATCCTGGGGCTGCTGGCCGCGGCGCTGACCGTGATCATCCCGGTGGACAACGCGGTGCGTTCCCTGTGGGTGGACGTCGGGGCGGTGTGGGTGGCACTGGCCTCCCTCTACCTGCGGCTGTGGACCACGGCCTGGCTGAGCGCGGTCGTCGTCCCCCTGGTCACCTTCTACGTCGCCCTCATGACCGATCTGTCGTGGCCGGTCCTGCTGCTCACGGAGTCGGTCAACACCGTGCTGCTGGTCCTGACCATGCGCATCTGGCGCTGGCTCTGGTGGGTGATCAGGGACGCCCACCGCAGCCGCGCGGCCAGGGCCCGGCTGGCGGTGGCGGAGGAGCGCGTGCGCTTCGCCCGTGACCTGCACGACCTGCTCGGGCGCAGCCTGTCGGTCATCACGCTGAAGAGCGAGCTGGCCGCCAAGCTGGCGACCAAGGACCCCGACCGGGCCGCCGCCGAGATGACGGCGGTGCGCGGGCTGGCCGGCGAGTCGCTGTTCGAGGTGCAGCAGGCGGTGCACGGCTACCAGCTTCTCGACCTGGACGAGGAGCTCGACCGGGTGCGCGCGGCACTGGCGGCGACCGGGGTGAGCTGCCAGATCGAGGCCAGCACCGACGAGCTGTCGCAGGCGGCCAGGACCCTGCTGGCGTGGGCGGTGCGCGAGGGCGGCACCAACGTCCTCAAGCACAGCACGGCCACGAGGTGCGCGATCAGGATCGACGGGGGCGTGCTCGAGATGCTCAACGACGGCGTGACAGGACGTCCGGGCACGCCCGGCAGCGGACTGCGCGGCCTGTCGGAGCGGCTGGCCACGGCGGGCGGCTCGTTCTCCGCCGGGCCTGCGCCGGGCGGGGAGTTCCTGCTGCGGGCGGTGGTGCCGGCGTGATGGCGTTCGACCGGGTACGTGCCGCGCCGAAGCTGACCAAGGTCCGCTGGCTGGTCGTCTACTGCACGAACATCATCGTGGTGTTCACGCTCGTGGGCTTCGTCGACCTGCAGGCCCGCTGGGCGGCGGGGGTGGCGTGGCCGATCCTCGCGGCCGGCGCCGTGTTGCTGCTGGTCTTCTTCGTGCTGAGCCTGCTGCCGTTCGGCGTCGCCGTCCGGGGCGGTCCGCGGCCCACCGCCATCCTCGCGATCATGGGCGTGATCGCCGTGGGGCTGGCGGTGTTCGGGCTGGTCTGGTTGCTGCCCACCTGGCTGGGGATGCTGGCCGCCTACGTCCGCAAGCGCACGATCGTGGTCCTGTCGCTGACCTTGATCGTGGCGGTCAGCGGGTACGCCGGGCTGATGGCCGGGTTCGACATGCTCGTGCTGGTTCCCGTCCTGCTCCTGCTCACGGTGATCTGCGTGGGCGCGGTGTGGGCCAACCTGGTGCTCTGGCGGCTGGCCCAGGAGGCGCACGACGGGGAGGAGGCCCTGGCCAGGCTGGCGGTCTCGGAGGAGCGGCTGCGTTTCGCCCGCGACCTGAACGACCTGCTCGGGCAGAGCCTCACCGACGTCGCGGCCCGCACCGAGCGCGCCGAGCACACGCTGCGCGCCGACCAGCAGGCCGCCGCGGCCGAGATGTTCGAGGTGCGCGACCTGGCCAGGCGGTCGCTGCGCGAGGTGCGCACGGTGGTGCAGAACTACCGGGCCATCGACCTCGACGAGGTGCTGGCGAGCGTACGGGCGGTGCTGGAGGCGGCCGACGTGCGCTGCACGGTGCGCGCGGACATCGGCGCGCTCCCGCCCGAGACCCGGACGCTGCTGGCCACCGTGCTCCGCGAGGGCGCGACCAACGTGCTCAAGCACAGCAAGGCCGAACGCTGCTCGATCACGATCGAAAATGGGGTGCTGGAGATGTCGAACGACGGCGTGAGCGGGCCGGTGGGCGAGCACGCGCCCAACGGCCTGGCCGGGCTGGCGCAGCGGGTGCGTGCGGCGGGCGGCACCCTGGAGGCCGAACCCGGCCAGGGCGGCCGGTACCTGCTGCGGGCGGCGGTGCCGGCATGACCACCCGCGTGCTGCTGGCCGACGACGAGCACCTGATCCGCGGCGCGATCGCGGCCCTGCTCGACCTGGAGGACGGCATCGAGGTCGTCGCCCAGGTGGGCAGGGGCGACGAGGTGATGGCCGCGGTCGCCGAGCACCGTCCCGACGTGGCGGTGCTCGACATCGAGATGCCCGGCATGGACGGGCTGAGCGCGGCCGAGCAGATCAGCTCCGAGTGCAAGATCGTCATTCTGACGAGCCTGGGCCGGCCCGGCTACCTGCGCCGGGCCATGGCGGCGGGCGTCAGCGGCTTCCTCGGCAAGGACGCCTCGGCGGAGGAGCTGGCGATGGCCATCCGCAAGGTCCAGTCCGGGGGCCGCTACCTCGACGCGGAGCTCGCGGCGGCGGCGATGGCGGCCGGCGACAGCCCGCTGACCGAGCGCGAGCGCGACGCGCTGCGCCTGGCCGGGGAGGGCGCCACGATCGCCAGGATCGCCGCCGAGCTGCACCTGACGGAGGGCACGGTGCGCAACTACCTGTCCAGCGCGATGACCAAGCTCAACGCGCAGAACCGGCTGGAGGCGATCCGCACGGCCCAGCGGATGGGCTGGCTCTGACCGGCGAGCGCCCGCACTCGGCGCGGGCGGCCTCGTAGGAACGGGAGGCGGCGAGCCCACCCGCTGAGGGCGTTGAACCGGTTAGCCGCGGGCGGGTGAGAGCGGCTGCGGGGGCACGTCTCGAAAGCGTCACAGGTCTTGACTGCGCGGACATGCGGAATTTACGTTCGCGGTACTTATCCGGTTCAGCAAGCCCGCTACGGGCTTGCGGCTACTTTGAACAGAATCGCTCACCGGTCATCATGCGCGGGCGTCTTTGTGCCGGCGCTGGGAGCGCTCCCAGGCCGGTCTCGTCGGGGTCTGACAGGTGCACGTACCTCCGCGCCGGGCGCGGAGGAAGGAGAGAAGCGATGCGTAACCGGGCTCGGATCATGATTCCGCTCGTGGCGGCGGGCCTGCTCGCCGCCGCCTGTTCAGGCGGCGGAGCCACGCCGACCCCGCCGGCTTCCCAGTCGCAGAGCCAGGGCGCGCCGGCCGGCGCCAACCCCGACCAGTTGCCGCGCAACGAGACGCTCTACACCACCGGCACCCAGTGGGGGCCGCCGCCCAACTTCAACCCGATCAGGGAATGGGACTCCGCCGTCGGCACCAAGGGCCTGGTGTACGAGACGCTGTTCCACTACGACCCCAACGCGGCCAAGCTCAACGGCTGGCTGGCCGAGAGCGGCTCGTGGACCGGCGACACCACGTACGAGGTCAAGCTGCGCCAGGGCGTCAAGTGGTCCGACGGCCGGCCCTTCACCGCCAAGGACGTCGTCTTCTCCTTCGAACTCGGCAAGATGGAGACCATCCCCTACCACCACCTGTGGGACTGGCTGAAGGCCGTCGAGGCCGCCGACGACCAGACCGTGACGTTCACCTTCGCCAAGGCCAACTACCAGCAGTGGGACTTCAACCTGTACACCCGCTCCATCGTCCCCGAGCACATCTGGAAGGACCGCCCGGAGAAGGAGGTGCTCGACGGGATCAACGAGAACCCGGTGGGCACGGGCGCGTACACGTTCCTCAGCAAGGACCAGGACCGCGTGGTCCTACAGCGGCGCGACGACTGGTGGGGCAAGACGGCGCTGAACATGGAGCCCAAGCCGCGCTACATCGTCGACATCGCCACCCCGAGCAACGAGGTCGCGATGGGCATGCTGCTGCAGAAGGGGCTGGACCTCAGCAACAACTTCCTGCCCGGCGTGGCCAACCTGGTCAAGGGCAACTTCGGGCTGACGACGTTCTACAACGAGCCCCCGTTCATGTTGTCGGCCAACACCGCGTGGCTGGTGCCCAACACGACGAAGAAGCCGATGGACGACCCGGCCTTCCGCAAGGCGCTGGCCTCCTCCGTCGACGTCAAGAAGATCGTCGAAGGCGTGTACGGCAACCTCGTCAAGGCCGCCAGCCCGACCGGCCTGCTCCCGCAGTGGGACGCCTACGTGGACCAGGGCGTGGTCTCCTCGTCGGGCTTCGCGTTCGACCCGGCCAAGGCCAAGAAGCTGCTGGCGGACGCCGGCTACAAGGACGGCGACGGCGACGGGTACGTCGAGAACAAGGACGGCTCCAAGATCGGCCTGACCCTGATCGTGCCGTCCGGCTGGACCGACTGGATGGAGTCGGCCAGGTCCATCTCCGCCAGCGCCAAAGCCGCCGGGATCCAGATCACGCCGGAGTTCCCCGACTTCAACGCGCTGGTCGAGCAGCGCGCCAAGGGCGACTTCGACCTGCTCATCAACAACGAGCGGCAACTGTCGAACTCGCCGTACACCTACTACGAGTACATGTTCCAGCTCCCGGTGCAGAAGCAGCAGAACACGGTCAACTTCGCCCGCTACCAGAACGAGCAGGCGTGGGCGCTGGTCCAGGACCTCGACCAGATCAAGACCGACGACGCCGAGGGCATGAAGAAGGTCATCTCCCAGCTCCAGCAGATCCATCTCGACGACATGCCGGTGATCCCGCTCTGGTACAACGGCCTGTGGGCGCAGTCGAGCACCAGCGTGTGGAAGAACTGGCCGGCCGCGGCGGGCGGCGCGCCGAAGACCGGCGCCGTGATGTGGCGCAACTGGCTCGAGCTCGGCGGGTTCGAGACCCTCACCCAGCTCCAGCCCGCGGCCTCCTGACGAGCCGGCCGGACGAACCCCCACCCCTCCGCCCCGCCGATCGCCGGGGCGGAGGGTTCCTCCCGGAGACAAGGACACGTGCGTCGCTATTTCAGCAGGAAACTGCTCATCTACGGACTGACCTTCTTCGTCGCCGTCACGGTCAACTGGATGATCCCGCGCTTCATGCCGGGCGACCCGGTCGCCAGCATGGTCGCGCGGGCCAACGTCAACAAGCCCGAGGCCGTGGAGGCCATGCGGGCCTACTACACCGGCCTGTTCGGCCTCGACCAGCCGCTGTGGCAGCAGTACGCCAACTTCTGGGGGGCCCTGCTGCGGGGTGACTTCGGGGTCAGCATCTGGCTGTTCCCGACGCCGGTCAGCGAGGTGATCACGCGGGCGGTGCCGTACACGCTGGCCCTGATCGTGCCGTCGGTGCTGCTGAGCTGGGTGGTGGGCAACCGGTTCGGCGCGTACGCGGCCCGCCGCCGGCTGCTCGACAACACCGTGCTGCCGGTGGGGTACGTGCTGACCGCGATGCCGTACATGTGGCTGGCCGTGCTGCTGGCCTGGGCGTTCGGGGTGATCCTCGGCTGGTTCCCGGTGGCCGGCGGCTACAGCTTCTCGATGCGGCCCAACTGGTCGGTGACGTTCCTGCTCGACCTGCTGCACCACTGGGCGCTGCCGTTCCTGTCGCTGTTCCTGGTGGCGCTGGGCGGCTGGGCCATCGGCATGCGGAACATGATCATCTATGAGCTGGAGTCCGACTACTCCAACTACCTGGCCGCGCTCGGCGCGCCCAGCAGGCTCATCCGCAGGTACGCCTTCCGCAACGCCGTGCTGCCCCAGATCACCGGCCTGGCCCTGCAACTGGGCGTGCTGGTGGCCGGCGCGCTGGTCACCGAGATCGTCTTCGCCTATCCGGGGCTGGGCAGCCTGATCCTCAAGGCCATCCAGAACAAGGACTTCTTCCTCCTCCAGGGCACGTTCCTGTTCATCGTGCTCGGGGTGCTGATCGCCAACTTCATCATCGACATCGTCTACGTCGTGGTCGATCCGCGGACCAGGGCGGGAATGGCGGGTGCGCAGGCATGAGCGCGCTTCAGGAAGTCGCGCCGCCCGAGCGGGCCGGGGTACGGCGCGAGGCGCTCTACTTCGCGGTGCGCAACGGCAAGCTGATGGCCGGGTTCGGCATCGTGCTCGTGCTGCTCCTGCTGGGCCTGCTCGGGCCCGTGCTGTTCACGGACGCCCCCAACGAGTACGGCCCCCAGCCCATGAGCCCGCCGTCGGCCGAGCACTGGTTCGGCACCACCACGTTCGGCCAGGACGTGTTCACGCAGTTCGTGCACGGGCTGCGCAGCACGTTCGCGGTCGGCGTGGTCGGCGGCGGCATCGCCGCGGTCATCGGCATGCTGGTCGGGTTCGTGGCCGGCTACCGCGGCGGCGTCGTGGACGAGATCCTCAACATGCTGACCAACGTCATCCTCGTCATCCCCACGCTGGCCGTGCTGCTGATCGTCAACGCCTACCTGGGCATCCGCAGCGTGGCCGTGCAGGGCCTGTTCATCGGGCTGACGCAGTGGCCGTGGGCGGCGCGGGCGATCAGGGCGCAGACGTTCTCGCTGCGTACGCGCGAGTTCGTGGACCTGGCCAGGATGAGCGGCGCGGGCACCGGGCGGATCATCGCCAGGGAGATCGCGCCGAACATGAGCTCCTACCTGTTCATGACGTTCATCCTGCTGTTCGGCGGCTCGGTGCTGATCGCCTCCTCGCTGGACTTCATCGGCCTCGGCCCCACCGAGGGCGTCTCGCTCGGCCTGATGCTGCAGAACGCCAACCAGTGGAGCGCCCTCCAGCTCGGCCTGTGGTGGTGGTTCGTGCCGCCGGGCGCGGCCATCACGGCCGTCGTGGGCGCCCTGTACGTGGCCAACGTCGGGCTCGACGAGGTCTTCAACCCGAAGCTGAGGGAGACATGAGCCTGCTGGTCAGCGAGCTGAAGGTGCACTACAGGACGCTCAGGGGAGACGTGCGCGCCCTGGACGGCGTGACGTTCGGGCTGCGCGACGGCGAGATCCTCGGCCTGGTCGGCGAGTCGGGCTGCGGCAAGAGCACGCTGGGCAAGTCCCTCATCCGCATGGACGGCCGCATGCGCCGCGCCGGCGGCACGGTCGTCCTCGACGGCCGCGAGCTGCCCATCGACGACGACCGCGCGATGAACGCGTTCCGCTTCCGGGAGGTCTCCCTCATCCCGCAGTACGCCATGAGCGCGCTCAACCCCACCCGCAAGCTGCGCAGGATGGTCGGCGAGCTGCTCAGGTCGAGGGGCGCCCCGCTCGACGCCGAGGAGCTCGAACGCCGGATGTCCCAGGTCGGCCTGCCCCGCGAGGTGCTCGACCGGTACCCGATCGAGCTGTCGGGCGGCATGAAGCAGCGCATGGTGATGGTCATCTCCACGCTGCTCGACCCGTCGCTGCTGATCGCCGACGAGGTCACCTCCGCGCTCGACGTCTCCACCCAGAAGGCTGTGGCCCGCGCCCTGCTCGGCTTCCGCGAGCGCGGCTACGTCAAGAGCATGATCTTCGTCACCCACGACATCGCGCTCACCCACCACATCGCCGACACGATCATGGTCATGTACGCGGGCAGGCTCGCCGAGAAGGCGCCCGCCGACGTGATCGTCAAGAAGCCGCGGCACCCGTACACGCGGCTGCTGCTCGACGCCCTGCCCGAGGTCGGCGTCCGCTACGCCGACCGCAGGCTGGAGGGCATCGCGGGCAGCCCGCCGTCGCTGCTGGACCCGCCACCAGGCTGCCGCTTCCGCGCGCGCTGCCCGATCGCGGGCGACGAGTGCGCCGAGGACCCGCCGGTGGCCGAGCTAACCCCCGGCCACCACGTAGCCTGCTGGAAGGTCTGATGCTGAAGCTCCGCGACGTCACCAAGGAATTCCGGGTCGGCGCCTTCGGCGGCAGGAGCGTCCGGGCGGTCAAGGGCGTGAACTTCGAGGTGGCGCCCGGCGAGGTCGTCTCGCTGATCGGCGAGAGCGGCAGCGGCAAGAGCACGCTCGGCCGGATGATCCTCGGCCTCAACCCGGTCACCAGCGGCTCGATCACCTTCGACGACCTGCCGGTCCGGGCCGGCAAGGAGTACTACCGCCGCGTCCAGGGCATCTTCCAGGACCCGTTCAGCTCCTTCAACCCGGTCTTCAAGGCCGACCGCGTGTTCGGCATGATCAAGGAGACCTACCATCCGGCCGTGCCCGCCGCCGAGTGGGCGGGGCGGGTCGACTCGGCCCTGCGCGACGTGCGGCTCAACCCCGACCAGGTGCTCGGCAAGTACCCGCACCAGCTCAGCGGCGGCCAGCTCCAGCGCCTGCTCATCGCCCGCGCGCTGCTGCTCGACATCAAACTGCTGGTCGCCGACGAGATCACCAGCATGCTCGACGCCTCCACCCGCATCGACGTGCTCAACCTGCTCGCCGAGCTGAAGGCCAGGGGACTCGGCGTGCTGTACATCACGCACGACCTGTCGCTGGGCAGCTACCTCGCCGAGCGCACGGTGGTGCTGCGCCGGGGGAGCGTGGTGGAGATGGGGCCGACCGAGCGGGTCTTCGGCGACCCGCTGCACCCGTACACGCGCGAACTGCTGTCGGCCGTCCCGCGCCTGCACGAGGCGTGGGACGACCCCACGCCCGTGGACGACTGCCCCTACCACCGCGAGGGCGGCTCCGGGGGCCTGTTCGAGGCCGGGCCCGGACATCTCGTGGCCTGCGCCGAACTGGAGACCTGCGTCAGACCCTGAAGCTCTCGGTGCGGTGCGCGTAGGCGGGCAGCGCGGCCCGCATCTCGTCGGTGACCGCCGGCGGCGGCAGCGGCACGATCTCGCGCTCGTGGAAGCCGCGTACGTCCTCGCCCTCGTCGAACAGGGCGCGGACCGCGCGCAGGCAGGGCCCGACGACGCCGGGATCGGTGACGCGCCGCCCGCCGCTCCCGCCGCCGTACTCGTCGTAGAGGACCTCGTACATCAGGGACGGGGAGAAGACGACCAGTTCGGGAAGAGGATCGAGGCAGGCCACGCGGGCGGCGGGCAGCACCCGGCAGGGGGAGCCGGCCGCGGCGCGCAACGCCAGGATGTGCAGCTCCCACTGTAAGTAGGGGGTGATCGGGAACTCGACCACCCGCACCCGCCAGACCGGCTGGCGGCGCTGGAAGTAGTCGGCCAGCGGCGCGGCCATGCCCCCGATGAGGGTCAGCGACCGCTCCCAGTCGCCGTCCATCATGGCCCGCCAGCTCGCCACGTCCGGCTCGTAGAACTCCTGCGCCCGCTCCAGCTTCCACATCGGCTCGGTGCAGGCCGCGTGGTCGCGCTCGAAACCGGCTTGGTACCCCGGCACATCCAGGACGAGGCCGTCCGCGCCCGCGACGGCGGTGAACGGATTCGTGCGGCGGACCGCGGTGCCCTGCTCGGTCATACGGCTTTCCCCTTCGCGTCGAAGACCCGCCCAGATCATCAGGTGAGCCCTTGACGGGGTCAAGGCCCAAAAACGATCAGGGCGGGCCCTCAGCCGCGATGGTGGAAACGGCGGCGGACCAGGCTGAACAGCACGGCCCCCAGCCACAGCACGAGCAGCACCTTGAAGATCCCGGAACCGCCCACGATCAGCCCGACCACCATGAGCGCGAACAGGGCGGGGACGAGCGGGTGCGGCCCGCGGCGACGCTGCCGCCAGTGCTTCATGTCGGGCCCCATGCCCGGGCCCATTTGAGGGCCCTGCCACCCGGCCATCCGGGCGGCGCGGTGCGTCTCCCGCCGCGCCTGGCGCATCGCCTCCCGCTGCGCCCGCTGCCCGTGCCGCATGGCCTGCAACTGCGCGCGCTGGGCGTGCATGGCCGCGTGCCAGTCGCCCATCTCGTACGGCGAGGCGGGCTCGTCGTAGGCCGGCTGCTGCCCGGGCAGGTCGGCCGTCACCTGCGCGAGGTCGCGGACCGTCTTGGCGGCCAGCGTCCGGTCGAGGCGCTCGTCGAGCTCCTCGTGGGTCAGGCGGCCCTGCGCGAAGTGCTCGCGCAGGGCCTCCATCGTCCGCTCGCGCTCGGCGTCGCCGATGCGGAGATCGTTGTGGTCCATCCCAGACTCCTCGCTCTCCCCGTACCGGCGGTCGGTTGCGACGCCGGTCATGCGCTACTCCTCGCCCGGGTCGCCGTCGGCCAGGATCTGGTAGAGCTTGCGCCGGGTCTCAACCAGAGTCTTACGCGCTTCGCGGATCTGTGCGTCGTTCCCGGTCTGGAGAACCTGCATCATGGCGAAGGCCGACTGGCGGGCGATGTGCCAGAGGTCGGCGGTGTTGTCGTCGATGTCGGGGCGCATCTCGTCCCACGGGGCGCGCACCTCGTCGGCGTGCGCGTCGATGTAGGCGCGGCCCTCGTCGGTGAGACGGAAGGTCTTGCGGCCCTCGTTCTCCACCGAGACGACCAGGCCCTCGTCGGTGAGCTGCTGCAACGCCGGGTAGACGGCGCCGGGGCTGGGCTTCCAGCCGCCCTCGCTGCGCTCGGCGATCTCCTGGATGATCTGGTAGCCGTTGCGCGGCTCCTCGGCGAGCAGGGCCAGGATCGCGGCGCGGACGTCGCCCCGCTTGGCCTTGCGGCCCCTGCCGCCCCAGCCGCCGTGGTGACCGCCGCCCCACGGCCCGCCGGGGCCGCCGAACGGGCCGCCGCGCCCGAAGTCGAACGGGAACGGGCCGGGCCCGCCCCTCCTTCCCCGTTGTCGCCGGTCGTGCGGCCCGCCGTGGCCGCCCCGCCCGCCGAGGTGCTCGCCCATCTGCCCGAAGGCGTCGGTCATGGCGTGCAGGGACTCGCGGAGCGCGCGCTTGTACTCGTGTGCGCCGGGCCAGGGCCCGCTCGCTGCGATGTGGTGCGTCATTGAAGGTTCCTCCTATATCGCGATCTGTTCTCGATGCGTCAAAGATATATCGATAGTGTGTCGTTAGCAAGCCTCTCCGGAGAGTGAGCCAGATCACGAAAAAGTTGCGGAATCCGGGAACAGGATTGGCGAAGGGCTCGTTGTTCAGAGCAGACGAGGTCGTTCCGCGTCGGCAGGGCTGGGGGGTGCTGTCGCCGCGGAGGCGACCTCGTCTGCGTTTGCGGACCCATCGGGGTCACATCCATGTGGCCGCGCGACCCGCGGCGGCGCGTAAAGGACTCCTTTGCCGTACAGTCCCGATCATGATGGGGCACACGCACGCGATGACCGGGGCCATCGCCTGGCTGGGGCTGGCTCCTCCCCTGGCGGCGCTGCCGCTGCTGAACGAGTCCTCCCGCTTCATCGAGACGGGCGTCATGGCCACCGCGCTCAGCCCCGCCGAGCTGATCGCCGGGGCGATCATCTGCGCCGGGGCCGCGATGCTGCCCGACCTCGACCATCCGAGCGCGACGATCGCGCAGACCTTCGGGCCGGTCACGTGGGGGCTGAGCAAGTTCGTCTCCTGGATCGCCGGCGGGCATCGCGGGGCCACCCACTCGCTGCTGTTCGCGGTGCTGTTCGGGCTGGGGGTGCACTGGCTGGCGGGCGCCTATCCGATCGCCCGCGACATCATGGTGGTGCTGCTCATCGGCCTGGCGCTGCGGGCCATCGGCGTCGGCATCCCGGGCAACAAGCTCGGCTCGATCATGATCAACATCGGCATGACCGCGGGCCTGTACGCCGTGTTCCGATCGCTCGACGTCGGGTACGCCTGGCTGGGGCTCGCGGTGGCGGTCGGCTGCTTCATCCACGTGGTGGGCGACTGCATGACCGAACGGGGCTGCCCGGTGTTGTGGCCGCTCGGGGCCAAGTTCGTGCTGCCGTGGAAGATCGGCATCAAGACGGGTAAGAAGTTCGAGCAGAAGATCCTGGCGCCGGTGTTGTCGGTGGCGATCGTCGGATTGCTGTTCTGGCGGCTCGCGCCCGTTTAACTTGATGTCGAGATACTCTGCGGATATCTTGATATCAAGACATCCGCCGCGGCCTGCTGGTTAGGGTTACCTAACGTGCTGTGTGGTCCGGCCGTGCGGCAGGATTCTGTGTGGAAAACCTGTCTATGGAGGAGGCGAATCACCGTGTCCGCGAACAGCTTCGGCAGCCGTGACACGCTGCGCGTCGGCGACGCGTCGTACGAGATCTTCCGGCTGGATGCCGTCGAGGGCGCCGCACGTCTCCCGTACAGCCTGAAGATCCTGTTGGAGAACCTCCTCCGCACCGAGGACGGCGCCAACATCACCGCCGACCACATCCGGGCACTGGGCGACTGGGACCCCGGCGCGGCGCCGAGCGTGGAGATCCAGTTCACCCCCGCGCGCGTCATCATGCAGGACTTCACCGGCGTGCCGTGCGTGGTCGACCTGGCCACCATGCGTGAGGCGGTGCGCGACCTGGGCGGCGACGCCGCGCGGATCAACCCGCTGGCCCCGGCCGAGATGGTCATCGACCACTCGGTCATCGTCGACTACTTCGGCCACCCCGACGCCTTCCAGCGCAACGTCGAGCGCGAGTACGAGCGCAACCGCGAGCGCTACCAGTTCCTGCGCTGGGGGCAGACGGCCTTCGACGAGTTCAAGGTCGTCCCGCCCGGCACCGGCATCGTCCACCAGGTCAACATCGAGCACCTGGCCCGCGTGGTCATGATCCGCGACGGCAAGGCCTACCCCGACACCTGCGTCGGCACCGACTCCCACACCACGATGGAGAACGGCATCGGCGTGCTCGGCTGGGGCGTCGGCGGCATCGAGGCCGAGGCCGCGATGCTCGGCCAGCCGATCTCCATGCTCATCCCGCGCGTGGTCGGCTTCAAGCTCAGCGGCAAGCTGCCCGCCGGCGCCACCGCCACCGATCTGGTGCTGACCATCACCGAGATCCTGCGGGGCCACGGCGTGGTCGGCAAGTTCGTCGAGTTCTACGGCGAGGGCGTCTCGTCCGTGCCGCTGGCCGACCGGGCCACGATCGGCAACATGAGCCCCGAGTTCGGCTCCACCTGCGCGATCTTCCCGATCGACGGCCAGACCATCGACTACCTGCGCCTGACCGGCCGCTCCGAGGAGCAGATCGCCCTCGTCGAGGCGTACGCCAAGACGCAGGGCCTGTGGCTCGACCCGGCCGCGGGCGAGCCGGTCTTCTCCGAGTACATCGAGCTCGACCTGAGCACCGTCGTCCCGTCGATCGCCGGGCCCAAGCGTCCCCAGGACCGCATCGCCCTGTCGGCCGCCAAGGCCACCTGGCGCCACGACGTGCAGAACTACGTGGCCGACGGCGTCGACGAGGCCATCGCGGAGAGCTTCCCGGCCTCCGACTCGCCGGCCTCCAACGCCCGCGCCAACGGCAGCCGGCCGCACAAGCCGGTGCCCGTCACGCTGGCCGACGGCACCTCGTTCGAGATCGACCACGGCATCGTCTCGATCGCCGCGATCACCTCGTGCACCAACACCTCCAACCCGTACGTCATGCTGGGCGCGGCCCTGCTGGCCCGCAACGCCGTCGAGAAGGGCCTGACCCGCAAGCCGTGGGTCAAGACCTCGCTGGCCCCGGGCTCGCAGGTGGTCACCGGCTACTTCGAGCGCTCCGGCCTCCAGCCGTACCTCGACAAGATCGGGTTCAACCTGGTCGGCTACGGCTGCACCACCTGCATCGGCAACTCCGGCCCGCTGCCGCCCGAGATCTCCGAGGCCGTGCAGGCCAACGACCTGGCCGTCACCGCGGTGTTGTCCGGCAACCGCAACTTCGAGGGCCGGATCAACCCCGACGTCAAGATGAACTACCTGGCCTCGCCGCCGCTCGTGGTGGCCTACGCGCTGGCCGGCACCATGGACCTCGACCTCGACACCGAGCCGCTCGGCCTCGGCAGCGACGGCGAGCCGGTCTACCTGCGCGACATCTGGCCGTCGCCGGAGGCGATCACCGCGGTGGTCAACTCCTCGATCGGCCGCGACATGTTCGAGCGCGACTACGCCGACGTCTTCAAGGGCGACGACCACTGGCGCTCGCTGCCGATCCCGACCGGCAACACCTTCGAGTGGGACCCCGACTCCACCTACGTGCGCAAGGCGCCCTACTTCGACGGCATGCCGGAGAAGCCGGAGCCCGTCACCGACGTCAAGGGCGCCCGGGTGCTGGTCAAGGTCGGCGACTCGGTCACCACCGACCACATCTCGCCGGCCGGCTCCATCAAGGTCGGCACCCCGGCCGCGCAGTACCTCCAGGCCAACGGCGTCGAGGTCAAGGACTTCAACTCCTACGGCTCGCGGCGCGGCAACCACGAGGTGATGATCCGCGGCACGTTCGCCAACATCCGCCTGCGCAACCAGATCGCGCCGGGCACCGAGGGCGGCTACACCCGCGACTTCACCCGGCCCGAAGGCCCCGTGTCGTTCATCTACGACGCCTCGGTCAACTACGCCGCGGCCGGCACGCCGCTGGTCGTGCTGGCGGGCAAGGAGTACGGTTCCGGCTCCTCGCGCGACTGGGCGGCCAAGGGCACGGCCCTGCTGGGCGTGCGCGCCGTCATCGCCGAGTCCTACGAGCGCATCCACCGCTCCAACCTGATCGGCATGGGCGTGCTGCCGCTGCAGTACCCGGAGGGCGCCTCGGCCGAGGCGCTGGGCCTGACGGGCGAGGAGACGTTCGACATCACGGGCGTCGAGGAGCTCAACAAGGGCACCGGCATCCCGCCGACGGTCCACGTCAAGGCCGGCGACGTCGAGTTCGACGCGGTGGTCCGCATCGACACGCCGGGCGAGGCCGACTACTACCGGCACGGCGGCATCATGCAGTACGTGCTGCGCTCGCTGCTCGCCAAGTGAGCTAGATCTTCCCGTGCGCCCGCCCGGTCATGAGCCGGGCGGGGGCCGGGGGTTGGGGCGTGATCCTCACGCGCCCCGTCTCGGGGGAACCACCCGACACCTGAGAGCCGCCTCGCGGGACACCCCCGCAGGGCGGCTCTCGTCGTGTCAGGAGACCTGGGAGGCGGGGGCCCGCCAGGTGTCGCAGGCGGCGGGGGCGGCCGTGTCGAGGCCGCGCTTGAGCCAGCGGGCCCGGCTCGCGCCGCTGCCGTGCGTGCGGCGCTCGCCGTCGTCGCCGGAGGCCCGCACGGTCTCCCGCAGCGCCTCCCAGTCGTGTCCGGTACGGGCGAGTGACGCGCGCACGCTGCCCAGGAACACCCCGGCCAGGCAGTCGGCCTGCAACTCGAAGCGGCGTCGCGACTCGGCGCGCGTGGCCGGGCGGGCGCGGTACCTGGCCTCGTAGGCGCGCCGGAGGCCGGTGAGGGTCTGCACGTGGTGGGCGTACTCGTGGGCGGCGACCTTGACCGGGTACAGGTCGGTGCGCCCGTCGATCCAGCGGCCGGTCAGCGGGAAGACCAGAGTCTTGGTGGGGTGGCAGTAGAAGGCGTCCACGTCCGCCACCGGCACCCCGCACACGGTGCCGTGCTCGGCGTGGCGGACGGCCGGCCGTTGGAAGCGCGTCCCCGTCCGCGCGAGGTAGGCCGACCACGACCGGTCGAGGCAGCTCACGACCGTGTCGAGGTATTCGCGGGTGCGCGGGATCCCGCCGGTGCTGAGCGGCGGCTCGGGGCAGGCGGTGGCGGCGAGCTTGCCGGCCCGCTTCGGGAACGGGGCCGGGGCGGCGTGCGCGATCTGCGGGGTCAGGGCCGGGAGGGCGAGCAGCGCGGCGA
>NZ_SSXE01000168.1 GCF_021699195.1 Nonomuraea sp. MG754425
CGCCGGGGTCGTGCCGGTCCTGTCCGGTGGGCTGGCCGTCGCCGTGCTGGCCGCGACCGTCGTGGTGCTGACTCGCTCGCCTGCGGGCGAGGTGACGGCGGGGGCGCGCGGTGCCGGGGAGCTGTTCGCGGGGTGGCTGGGGCTGGAACGGGCGGTCGTGGCGTGCGTCGTGCGGCCGGTCATGGCGCTGGCCAGGGCGCTGGCCCGGTTCGACGACCGGGTGCTCGACGCGGGCGTGCACGCCACCGCCCGCGCGGCGGGGTCACTCGCACGGGCCCTGGGAGGGCCCGGCACCCGTGCGCGGGCGGGCGCGGGGGGCGTCCGAGGTGTCAGGACGTCGTTCGAGGCCCGGCTCGACGGCCTCGTACGGGCGGTCGCCCGCGCGGCCGGACGTCTGGGCACCCTGGCCAGACGCCCCCAGACCGGCCAGGTGCACCTCTACTTCGCCCAGGCCACCGTGGCGCTGACCGCGCTGACCGTGCTGGCCGTCGTCATCGCCCTGCTGAGGTGACCGTGCTCACCCTGGTGATCTTCCTGCCGCTGGCGGCGGCCGCGTCGCTGGCCCTGCCCCGCGTCGGCGCGCGGACGGCCGGCTGGATCTGGATCGCGGCCACCGCGGCCGACCTGGCCCTGGTCGCCGCCCTGTGGGCCGGGTACGGCGGCGGCGTCGCGTACGAGACCCGCCTGCGCTGGATCCCCTCCGTGAACGCCGGCTACCACGTCGGCGTGGACGGCCTGTCGCTGCCGCTGATCGCGATGACCTCGCTGCTGTTCCTGCTCTGCGCCGTCTACTCGCTGGGCCGCACGCCCCGGCCCCGGGCGTACGCGGCGCTGTTCCTGTTCCTGCAGACCGTCTGCCTCGGCCTGTTCGCCGCCCTCGACCTGCTGCTCTTCTTCGTCTTCTTCGACCTCGCGATCGTCGGCATGTACTTCGTGATCGTCGGCTGGGGGCACGGCGACCGGGCGCGGTCGGGGCTGATGTTCTTCCTGTACACGTTCCTCGGCTCGCTGGCCCTGCTGCTCGGCTTCATCGGCCTCTACCTGGCCGCCGAGCCGCACACGTTCGACATGGCCGACCTGGTCGCCGACCCGCCGCGCGCGGGCGGGCTCGTGCTGCTCGCCGTGGGGGCCGGGCTCGCGGTCAAGACGCCGGTCGTGCCCGTGCACACCTGGCTGCCGCCCGCCCACACCGACGCGCCGGCCGCCGGTTCGGCGATCCTGGCCGGGGTGCTGCTCAAGATGGGCACGTACGGCTTCGCCCGCATCGCCGTGCCGATGCTGCCCGAGCAGTGGCGGGCGCACGCCTGGGTGATCGTCGTGATCGGGGTCGTCAGCGTCCTGTACGGCTCCCTGGTCGCCCTGGCCCAGGAGAACCTGAAGCGCCTGGTCGCCTACACCTCCGTCAACCACATGGGGTACGTCGTCCTGGCCCTGGGCGCGGCGGGGCTGGGCGGCGGCGCGGCGGCCAGGGAGCTGGCGGTCAGCGGGGCCGTCACCCAGATGGTCAGCCACGGCCTCGTCACCGGCGCGCTGTTCCTGATCACGGGGGTCCTGTGGGACCGGGCCGGGAGTTACCGGATCGGCCGGTTCGGCGGGCTGGCGGGCCGTGCGCCGGTGCTGACCGGGCTGATGGCGGTGGCGGTGTTCGCCTCGCTGGGGTTGCCGGGGTTGTCGGGGTTCATCGCGGAGTTCCAGATCTTCACCGGCGTGATCGGGGCGGGCGCGGTGGCCGCCGGGGCGGTGTCGCTGCTCGGCATCCTCGTCACGGCGGCGCTGCTGCTGCTCGCGCTGCAACGCGTGTTCCTCGGCGGGCCCGGCGAGCTGACCGGCCGGGTGCGCGACGCGCGGCCGGGCGAGCTGGCCGCGATCGCCCCGCTGCTGGTGTTGTCGCTGGTCATCGGTATCGTGCCGGGCTGGCTGCTGGACCTGATCGAGCCCGCCGCACGGGCCGTCGTCACGCTGGTGGGCCGGTGAGCCCGGCGGCGCTCCTGCCGGAGCTGCTGATCCTGGCGGGCGCGGTGGCCGGGCTGGTGACGGGGCTGTTCACGGCCAGGGAACGCCAGTGGGTGACGGCCTGGATCAACGCGGCGGGGCTGGGCGGCGCGGCACTCACCACCATGACGAGTCACGACATGTCGCCGTTCGAGGGATATGCCGTCGATGTCGTGACGAACGTCGCCCGGATCACCGTCTCCCTCGCCACGATCCTCGTCCTCGGCCTGGCCGCCGGCTGGGCCAGGGCGCAGCCGCGCGAGAGCGAGCTGTACACGCTGATCTCGCTGGCCGCCCTCGGCGCGATCCTCATGGCGGGGGCCGCCGACCTGCTCGTGCTCGTGGCGGCGTACCTGCTGGCCAGCATCCCCGCGTACGCGCTGGCCGGGTTCGCCAAGGACGCGGCGGGCACCGAGGCGGCGCTCAAGTACTACCTGATGGGCGCCTTCCTCGGCGTCGTCATGCTGGCGGGCGTCACGCTCGCCTACGGCCACTCCGGCGCCACCTCCTACCCCGAGACCCGGGCCCCGGCCGTGGCCGCGGTGCTGCTGCTGGGCGGGCTGCTGTTCAAGGCCGGCGGCGTGCCCGCGCACTTCTGGGTGCCGGACGTGGCGCAGGGCGCGTCACGTCCGGTGGCGGCGTTCGTGACCACGGTGCCGAAGGTCGGGGCGTTCGCGGCGCTGTACCGGCTGGCCTCCGACGGGGTGATCGACGAGCCCGCCCTGTTCGCGGTGCTCGCCGCGGCCACGATGACGCTGGGCAACCTGGCCGCCTTCCACCAGGACAACGTGCGCCGCCTGCTGGCCTACTCGACGATCAGCCAGGCGGGTTACCTGCTGGTGCCGGTGGCCGTGGCCGGGCGCACGGAACTCGCCGCGCCCGCGCTGCTGTACTACCTGGCCGCGTACGCGATCACGAACCTGGGCGCGTTCGCCGTCGTGGTCACCGCGGGCGCCGACTCGCTGCGCGAGTACGCCGGGCTCGCCAGGAGGTCGCCGTGGGCGGCGTCCGCGCTGGTGGTGTGCCTGCTGGGGCTGGTCGGCACGCCGCCGACGGCCGTGTTCGCGGGCAAGCTGCTGATGTTCGCGGCGGCCTGGGACGGCGGGTACGCCTGGCTGGCCGTGCTGGCCGCGGCCAACACCGTGGCCAGCCTCTTCTACTACCTGCGCTGGATCCGGCCGGTGTTCGCCAGGCAAGGGGCGCCGGGGGAGCGGCGGGTGGGCGCGGTCGCGGTGATCGCCGCCGCCGGGTCCGTGCTGCTGGGCGTGGGCGCGGGGCTCGTGCTGCTGGCCTGAGCCCGGCACGGCACGGGCCGGTCGGGGTCGTGCCGCTCGCCCGGCACCGGCCCGCGGTCGCCTCGCCCTCGGCCGCGCGCCGGGGTCAGAGTTCGCGTTCCTGCTGGTCGAGGATGGCGACCGAGACGGCGACGGCCTTGGCCGGGTCGCCCTCCTCGATCGCCCGCAGCAGTTCGACGTGCGACGCGTCGGGGACCAGCGCCGCCTCCTCCTGATCCCGGACGCTGTCGCGCAGCGCGTCGCTCATGCTGCGGTAGAGGTCGCCCAGCAGCGCGTTGTGCGCCGCGTCGGCCACCCGCAGGTGGAAGTCGACGTCGGCGTCGGCGAAGCCGTCGAGGTCGCCGGCCCGGCCGGCCGCGTCGCGGCGGGCCAGGCTCGCGCGCAGCGCGGTGAGGTCCTCCTCCGTGCGCCGCCCGGCCGCCAGCCGGGCCGCGACGAGGTCGAGGCCGCGGCGCACGTCGATGATGTCCATCGCGCCGGCGGTGTCGAGCCGGCGGCGCAGCGCGACCTTGGACTCGTCGGTCGCGGTCACGTAGGTGCCGTCGCCCTGCCGGGTGTGCAGCAGCCCCGCGTGGGCCAGGACGCGCACCGCCTCGCGGACGGACAGCCTGCTCATGCCCAGGCTCTCCGCGAGGCGGCTCTCGGACGGGATCTTGGTGCCGACCGGCCACACCCCCGCGCCGATCTCCCGGCGGAGCTCGGCGATGGCGGCGTCCACGAGCGAGGTCCTGGCGACGTTACGCATGCACCTACTCCTGTTCGGCGGAAGAACATCCACCCTAGATGTTGCCGGACGGCCGTGACGCGATCAGGCCAGCTCGGCGGCGAGGCGCTCGATCGTGTCGCGGCCCTCCAGCGGGGCCAGCCAGCCGTCCGGCAGTTCGGCGGCGCCGTTCAGGGCTCCCAGGAGGTTGCCGCACACCGAACCGGTGGAGTCGCTGTCGCCCGAGTGGTTGACCGACAGCAGCAGCGCCCGCTCCACGGAGGGCTCGACCAGCGCGCAGTAGACGCCGATGGCCAGCGCCTCCTCGGCGACCCACGCGCCGCCCAGCGACTCGACCGCCTCGGGCGAACGGTCGCCGCGCTCCGCCAGCGAGACGGCCGCGCTCAGGGCCGCGCTGCTCTCCTCGTGGCCCGGGTACCCGGCCAGCAGGTCCATCGCCCGGTGGACGGCGGGTTCCAGCCTCTCGCCCGCCATGAGGTGCGCGACGATCGCCGCGAACGCCCCGGCGGCGAGGTAGCCGGTCGGGTGGCCGTGGGTGATCTGCGCGCAGACCGCCGCCTGCTCGAACGCCTCCCGCGGCGTGCGGCCGGTCAGCCCGAACGGGGCCGAGCGCATCACGGTGCCGCAGCCCTTCGAGTCGGGGTTCACCGGCCCCGGCCGGCCCCACGCGGACGGCCCGGGGAAGGGCCGGCGCAGTCCGGACAGGCAGGCGTTGCCGGGTGCGCGCTGCGAGTACAGCCAGCGCTCCTCCCGCAGGGCGCCCGTCCGGTGGGGGAGGTCGGCGGGCGGCGGAGCCGGGTGCTGCTGGGTGTCGAGCCAGCGCAGGTACGCCCGGCGCACGGCCCCGGCGCTCGCCTCCCGCGCGCCGCCGTCCGCTCCGCCCGCCGCTGCGCTAGCGTGAGCCGCGATGTCGCGGGCGTCCAGCAGCCCTTCGGCGGTGAAGAGGGTCATCTGGGTGTCGTCGGTGATCAGGCCGGTTCTGCCGCGCCAGGTCGTGACGTAGCCCGTGATGCCGTCCGCACCGTGATCCCGGCGGATCTCCCGCAACGACTGAAACTCGATCGGCGCGCCGAGCGCGTCGCCGATCGCGCCGCCCAGGAGGCAGCCCCGTACCTGATCCAGAACATCCATATCTCGGATATTGCCACCTTCCGGGCCTTCTGAGAGATTGCGGTTATTTGACCAACTTGTCCCGGAGGTCACGCGTGTCACAATTACGCCCAGCCCTCTTCGCCGTCGCCCTCACCATCGCGATCGCGACGCCGGCCCAGGCAGCCGCCGCCGCGCCGGCGATCATCGTCCAGGACGGCCGCACCCAGCCGGTCTTCTCGTACGCGGACGCCGTCCGCGAGCATGTCTACGTCGAGTCGCCGGTCGACAGCGACCTCGACGGCGCGCTCGACAAGGTCAGGGTGGACATCATCCGGCCCAAGGAGTCCGGCCCGGGGCTCAGGGTGCCGGTGATCATCGATGAGAGCCCGTACTACGACAACTCGGGCCGTGGCAACGAGGGGGAGCGCAAGGTCTACGACGCTGCCGGAAATGTCACGAAATTTCCGTTGTTCTATGACAACTACTTCGTGCCGCGCGGCTACGCCGTCCTGAACGTCGACATGCTCGGCACCACCAGGTCGGACGGCTGCCCCGACGTCGGCGGCCCGGCCGACGTGCTGGGCGGCAAGGCCGTCATCGACTGGCTGAACGGCCGCGCCAAGGCGTTCCGGGCCGACGGCACCCCGGCCGTGGCCGACTGGACGACCGGCGCCTCCGCCATGATCGGCAAGTCGTACGACGGCACCCTGGCCAACGCCGTGGCCGCCACCGGCGTCGAGGGCCTGAAGACCATCGTGCCCATCTCGGCGATCAGCTCCTGGTACAAGTACCAGCGTTCGAACGGCGTCGTCTACAACTACGACTACGCCTCCTGGCTGGCCAACTACGTCGACACCGACCCCGAGGCGAAGTGCCGGGCCGTACGCGACCGGATGGACGCCGAGGACGGCGACGACACCGGCGACTACAACCGCTTCTGGGCCGAACGCGACTACGTCGAGGGCCTGCAGGGCGACGTGTCCAAGGTCCGGGCCAGCGTCTTCGTCGTCCACACGGTCAACGACCTCAACGTCCGGCCCGACAACTTCTCGGTCTGGTGGCAGGCCCTGGCCGACCGGCACGTGCCGCGCAAGATCTGGGTCGGCCAGACGCAGCACGTGGACCCGTTCGACTTCGAGGGCCGCAGGGGCCTGTGGGTGGACACGCTGCACCGGTGGTTCGACCACTGGCTGCACGGCGTGCGCAACGGCATCATGAACGAGCCCCGCGCCGACGTCGAGATCGGCCCGGCGCGGTGGATCACCCAGCGCGACTGGCCGGCCCCGTTCGCGATCAAGGCGTCGCTGCGGCCCGCGCCCGACGGCTCGCTCGGGCTGCGGCCCGCCACGAAGAACAGCACCGCCACCTTCACCGACGTCACCATGAGCGAGAACGACATGGTGGCCGACGTGGGCACGCCCAACCCGGGCCGGGTGGCGTTCACCACGGGCGCGCTCCCGCTCGACCTGCGCCTGTCCGGCACGCCCACCGCCGACCTGCGGGTCAAGCTGGACAAGCCCACCGCCAACCTGACCGTGCTGCTGGTGGACTTCGGCGAGGCCGCCCGCGTCGACTGGCGTCGCGGGCAGGGCATCACCACGCTCACCGAGGAGGACTGCCACGGGGAGAGCACCGCGGCCGACGACGCCTGCTACCGCAAGGTCGTCACGAACGTGGCCACCCGCCCCCTGGAGATCGTCGCCCGCGGCTGGATCGACGTGCGCAACCGCGACTCGCTCAGCCAGGGCACGCCCCTGCCCGTGGGCACGTACGGCAAGGTCAAGTGGCTGACGTTGCCGCAGGACTACACCTTCGGCAAGGGGCACCGGATCGGCCTGGTGATCGCCGGCACCGACTCCACGTACACCGGCGAGAGCGGCACCGGGGCCGGCGTCACCGTCGATCTGGCCAAGAGCGGCGTCAGCCTGCCGCTCGTGCTGGGGACGCCGCTGACCGACGTACCCCAGGACACGGCCAAGTTCCGCGGACCGCAGCGGCTTGACCTGCCCGAGCCCGAGCCCGGCTTCCACTTCTTCTAAACCGTCAATCCCTGGGACCCCCGCCGATCCGGCGGGGGTCTCTTCACGCCTCCAGCAGCACGCTCGTCTGCGGCGCGGCCTTGGTGAGCGTGGCCGGGTGCTGCTGGGCGTTGAGCACGGCCCAGATGAGGCCCGCCGTCAGCAGGCCCACGCCCAGGATGAGCCCGAGCCTGGCCACGGCCCTGATCGGGGTGCCGGGCTCGGGATCGTCGTCATCGTCGGGCACCCGCCAGTACTCCGGCAACCGCGCCCCGTTCACGGCCTGCGGCTGCTCCAGGGCCGACAGCGTGATGCCGCCGAAGCGGACGATCGCGCGGCTGTCGTGGTGGCCGTTGCTCTCGCCCTTGAGGGCGGTCGTGTAGACCAGCTTGTCGCCGTTCGTGCCGCCGCGGAACGGCCGCGTACGGCTGGGCGGCGTGAACGGGTGCCGTCCCCGCACGGCCGGCGCGCCGGGGCGCTCCTCCTCGACGGGGTGCACCTGGTCGGCGGCAGCCGCGCCCGCCGCCGACCAGGGCTTTCCCGAGGTCGCCGTCGTGGGGCCGGCGACCGGGGCGGGCGGCGTGGCATCGGCGACCGATGGAGCCGGTGACGAGGATCCGGGCTCCACCAGTGTGCGTGCCTGCACAGGGAAGCCGTCGTCCCGCCAGAGTGGCCCCTCGCCGGGCAACGGCTGCGCCGACGCCAGCCGGTTGGGAAGTGTGCCGGGCGGTGCCGCGATCGGCAGGCGGCGCAGCAGCGCCGCCGCCGTCATGGTCCTGGGCGCGGCCCGGCAGGACGCGCAGGACTGGATGTGCCGGCCGATCCTGGCCCTGGCCCGCCGCCCGGGGGCGGCGACCCACTCCGCCAGGCGGGAGGTCAGGTCGGGGCACCCGTCGCGGGAGCGCGCCGCGATGATCGCGGCGAACCACTCCTCCAGGGAGGACGCGGCCCGCGTGACGATGCCGCGCACCTCGGGCGCGGGCAGCTCGAACAGCGCGGCCAGCTCCGCGTCCGACAGTCCGTGCCGTACGGACAGGTCGAGCAGCTCCCGCTGCGGGCGCTGCAGGGACAGCAGCGCCTCGGGCAGCAGCTCCGACATGCGGCCGGGCCGCGACCACGAGCCGATGCTCGCGGGCTTGGCCACGACCGTCCGGTGGGCTCTGGCCACCGCGTACAGCCAGGGCCGGCGCAGGGCGGGATCCACCACGCGATCCGCGTACAGGTGCGCCGTCATCGCGGCGCAGGCGACGGCCTGCTCGGCGTCGCCCGCGGCGAGTTCGGTGCGGCAGTAGTCGTAGAGGCGGGCTCCGTGCTTGTCGCACAGGTCACGGATGGCCTGGCGGGCATCGTCGGACAGGGTTCGCCACATCGGTGTCACCTCCTCCAGTGGGTACGCGGACGCGGGTGCGTTCAGGGCTCAGGTCCTCCCGGCCGAGTCGGCGGACGTCGGAGTGTCGAGCAGCGACGCCTGCGCCAGGTAGGCGCGGGTGGCGTCGGGATCCCCGGCGATGGCCCGCAGCCCGGCCATGGCCGCCGCGAGCCGGGCGCTGTCGCGCTCGCGCACGCCCACCAGCCGTGTCTCGCCGCGCGGGATCACCCGTTGCATCAGCACCGAGCGCCGCCGCCAGGCCCACGCCTCCAGCGCGGCGGGCCGGGCGTGGCCGCCGAGCACGGCGGCGATCACCTGGCCGGCCTCGGCGGCGTCGTGGATGCCCGCGTTCATGTTGAGCCCGCCGACCGTGGAGGTCAGGTGCGCGGCGTCGCCGACGAACAGCACCCGCCCGCACCGGTACGAGGGCAGCACCCCCCTCGACAGCCCGAACCGGTCGGCCCCGGTGATCCGGATCGGCTCGACCGCGCCCGGCAGAGTCCTGCGGACCAGCAGGGACAGGTTCGACGGGGACAGCGGCTCGTGCGTGTCGCAGGGGATCTTGAAGATGATCCGCCAGTGGTCGGGCAGCGCGAGCAGGGTGCACGACTGCTGCACGTCCCGGACGTACGTCAGCGGCGCCAGGCTCGGCAGCAGCCGGTCGAGCGGCGAGTCGGTGAACACGCGCAGCGCCTGCGACGGGTAGGCCGACCTGGGGAACGGCAGCCCCAGCGAGCCGCGCACGGTGCTGTGCGCGCCGTCGGCGGCGATCATGTACCGGGCCCGCGTCCAGGTGTGGCCGACGCGGACCCGGATGCCTGTGCCGCCCTCCGCCACGCCGTCCACGTGGGTGCCGAACCGCACGTCCACGTTCGGGTAGACGCTCAGGGCGGCCAGCAGCAGCGGGGTCAAGGACGCCTGGTCGGCGTGGATCCGGAACGGATGCTTGGTCAGGCCGTCCAGCCGGTTCATGCCCATCTCGGCCAGCACGATCCCGGACCGGTCGCGCCACTGCACCCGGTCCACCACCCGGCCCGCGGCCACCAGCCTGGACGCCACGCCGAGGTCGTCCAGCAGGTCCAGCGTGGCGGGGTGGAAGGTGCAGGCGCGCGGCTGCCGGGGCAGCTCGTTCTCGCGCTCCAGCACCGTGACCGGGACCCCGGCCCTGGCCAGGGCGAGCGCGGCGGTCAGGCCGGCGGGGCCGGCGCCGACCACGACGACGCCGCTCATGCGCCGCCTCCCATGCGCGCCATCTGGCGGTGGTTGGGCACCCGGTTGAGCGTCACCTGACGGCCGACGGCCTTGGACAGCGCCCACCACGCCACGCAGAGGTTGGAGGTGAGTAACATCCGGTCGTTCCCGTTGGTCAGCGGCCCGAGCACGGGAAGCGTGGGCAGCCCGGTGCCGGTGAACAGCAGCACGGCGTCCTTGGGCGGCTCCGCCAGCTCGATCTGGCTGATCAGCTCGGCGGGGGTGTGCGCGTAGGAGGAGTAGCCGTCTGGCGCCCGTACCTGGACGACCTGGGTGACGTTCAGCCCGGACGTCTTCCAGAACCGCTCGGCCAGGTCCGTCACCCACGGCTCGTACGGCGAGACGAGCACGATGTCGCCGGCCCGGACGTGCTCCAGCGCCTCGCGCGTGGCCAGCGTGGCGGTGGCGAACGGCACCCCGGTCGCGGCCGTCAGCTCGGCGCACTGCTCGCGGTCCTCGTCGGGACCGAGCAGGTAGCGCGGCTCGCTGCAGGCCATCACCACGGCGTCCAGCCGCAGCCCGCCGAACGCGCCGGGCATGGCGGGCATGGCCGCGTTGTAGCCCTCCAGCCGCTCGGCCAGGTCCGGTCCGGGCCGGACGGGGAACCGGGCGACGTGCATGTCGGCCCGCGAGCCGAGCAGCCTGGTCAGCTCCGGTTCCGCGGAGGGGTTCGCGGGCGCCACGATCACGCCGACCCTGCGGCGGCTCATTGTGTGCCCCGGACGGTGCGCATGGTCTTCCTCCTGTGCGGGAAGGCGAGAGAAGGTCACGAGGAGCGGGGCCGTGGCGTCCGGTGGGTCAGGGCCTCATCGATCTCGGTGATGGCCTCGACGGACGCCTGCCGGATGCGGCGCAGCCGGTGCACGGTGCGCGCCGGTTCCTCCTGGCGGGCCTCCCCGCCCCAGGACGGTGGCGGCGCGCTGGACCGCAGCCCCCGCGCGTGGACTTCGTGTGGTTGTGACCTGCGCAGCTCGTCGGAGAGCATGATGACTCCTATGTACAGCGGGTGATGGTGGAAGCTGTCGCGGGGCCCGGCGAGGAGCCGGCGGTTCGTCGCCGGCTCCTCTTCCGCCGCGCCTCGGGATCGGGGTCGTGCGTGACCTCTCGCCGCCCGGCGACCCGCACCAGCGCCGCGGCGGTGAGCAGAACGGCGACCGCGGGAGCGGCCACCGGCGGGGAGGTGTGCCGGGGCGCCGACCTCTGCCGGCGAGGCCGGTCGATCAGCATCATGGCGCCCATCACGCCGATCGCCCCGTCACGTACCGCTCCCGTGCCGGCGGTCCCGCCCGAGGCGCGGCCACCGTCGTCGACGACCCCGTCGAACCCGGCGCGGCGGACGGCCGGCACAGCCGCCGTCGCCGCGTGACCCGGTGATCGGGAAGAAAGCCGGCCCCAGGCGCTACCCCTCGAGTCAGCCAGCACGCCAGCCGCTACCGCGCTGGCCGACAACACCGCACCGACTAGGTCGGGCACGTGCCGTACGGTGCCGAGGGGACGGGGTAGCGCCGGGGCCAGCGCCAAGGGCGCTGCCACCGATCCCGCACAGGTGGCGGGCGGATGGGGCCGGCCGTGCACGGCCGGTCGCCGTCCGCCGCCGGGTGGCAGCGATCGCCGGGGCGCGGCCGTGATGACCGCGGTCACGCCCTGGCTGTGGTCGGTCGGGAGATTCATCGGGCCGTCACCGCGCTTCCGGCCACGTTCGGCACGCTGACGCAGACCATGCGCTCGGTCAGGCCCGCCCTGGGTCCGGCCGCCCGCGTACGGGCCGGGCCCGCACCGCCGGCCACCATGCGCGCGACCTTGGAGGCGAGGGCGAGATGTTCGCCGCAGCGCCTGCCCACCTTGGTCTCCAGCCCGGCCACCTGGGCCAGCCTGAGCTGCATGGGTTCCAGCGACGACCGTCGTTCGAGGCCGTCGAGGTCGGCCAGCCTGGCGGGCCAGCGCAACTCCTCGGCACAGTGGGTCTCGACCTCGGCCAGCAGCTTCTCGGCCGGGATCTCCTCGTGACGCAGCCGCGTGGCGACCATGACGGCGGTGAACGCCGTCCGGTCGAAGTCGGCGAGCCGTCCGGTGAGGGCGGCGGCGAGCATCCTGGAGCGGTGGCTCAGGCAGACCGCACTCCACCCGAGCAACAGCAGCCGATCGGGGCCCGTCTCCGTGTGCCAGCCGGACAGCCGCAGCTCGCGGGCCATCCGGTGGTAGAAGCGCCAGCGGTGTCCGGGGTCGTCCAGCCAGACCTGGACGCCGCCCAGCGGCAGGCCGGCCACGTGCACGCCGGTTCCCGCCTCCGGCCCGGCGACTCGGGCGCAGATGCGCTGGATCACGCGCTCCTGCCCTGGGACGGCCTGGTCGTCCAGGAAGGTCGAATCCATGGTCACGTCCGGCCACCTCCTCGCCGAGGGATCTCTCCAGAACCCTGAGGCTGTTAAGCCCCAGTTACCACGTGCTCCGATAGTCTGCTTTCATAGGGGGCTATGTCAACTGACAGTTTGCGCATAAGTTGATACCAGCCCGCGTGGCAGAGCTTGCCCGCATGGGAGGGGACACCGGGGCCCGCGTCCCTTACGCTGGAAAAGTTCACGGGCGGCAAGGAGGTGCGCCGTGGCGAACTTCGCCGAACGGCTCGATCTCGCGCTGACCAAGCGCGGCTTCACCGGCGCGCAGGTGGCCTCCGCCCTGACGGAGGCCGGCATCCCCATCACCCGCGCCTACGTCAGCCAGTTGCGCACCGGCAAGCAGACCAACCCCACGCTCCAGGTGCTCAGGGCGCTGGCGTCCTGCCTCCAGGTGAGCGTCGGCTGGCTGGTCGGCGACGACTACCTCGAGTCCGGCTCGGCCGAAGACCTGCAACTGCGGGCGGCCAACGTCGGCCTGTCCGCCTCCGGCCTGTCGGAGAGCTCGCTGGTCGTGCTGCGCGGCGTGGTCGAGCTGGCCCGCAGGGCCGAGGGGCTGCCCGAGGAGCCCGAGCAGACCTCCGACATCCCCGAGGCGGTCGCGCCGCTGAGCGACCCGCAGCGCCGGGCGCTCGGCAAGCGGCTGCACGGCCTGCGCGTGTCGGCGCAGCTCTCCGTCGAGCAGGTCGAGACCGCGCTCGGCAGGGGGGCGGCGGCGATCCCCGCGATCGAGGAGGGCCGCCTCGCGCCCGCGCCGATCACCGTCGAGCGCCTGCTGACGCTCTACGGCGTCTCCGTGCCCCCCATCCGCGAGTACGTGCTCTCGCTGGCCAGGGGCGAGCGCGAGGCCGCCTGGTACGACGCGCAGTCGGTGCCGGTCTGGCTGGGCACCGGCTACGCGCTGGAGCAGCGGGCCACCGTGATCCGCACGTACCACAACCAGTTCGTCCCGCCGCTGTTGCAGACCGAGGAGTACGCCAGGGCCGCGATCACCGTGGCCGGGCCGGCGACGCTCGGGCAGCAGACGGTGGAGGAGGCGCTCGCCATCGTGCTGGCCCGCCAGGAGGCGGTGCCCCGCGACAACGGCGTCGTGTTGTGGTCGGTGATCGACGAGAGCGTGCTGATCCGCTCGATCGTCGGGCAGCACGTCCAGCTCCGCCAGCTCGACGTGCTGATCGAGCACGCCAAGCGGCCCAACGTCTCGCTGCACGTGGTCCCGATGGAGGATCCCGTCTACGTGCCGCGCACCGGCCCGTTCACGCTCTGGCGCTTCGCCGAGGCGTTCGAGCCCGACATCGCCTGCGCCCACGGCGTCGTCTCCGACACGCTGGTCACCGACTCGGTCGCGGTGGAGGCGTTCCACCAGGCGTTCACGAAGTTGTCGGTCACCACGACCACCCGCGACGAGACCTTCGAGATGCTCAATCAGCATCGCGAAAGGCTTTCCCGTTCGCTCGGTAAATGATCTCGGCGGTCGCACGCTAAAACGATCTTCTGTGCCGTCTGTGGCGGATGATCTGTTCCCCGGTTTGTACCAACGAATGGTTACGTAGGTATATCCATAAACAATGGCTTTTATGGTTGTCTTTCGCCGTGCGGCGGGGATCATATGGTCTGGGTCATCGAGTGGGGTCCGAAAGGATCAGCTTTTCCCGCGATAGTGGGCGAGGGGAAAGGGGCAACACTCAATGCGTCAGCGTGCCATCCGAAACCTGGCGAAGCTGGAGCCGGCTCACGCGCGGCTCACTCGCGTCCTTGACGCCGCCGCGGGTGGGAAGAACCATTTCGTGGCGGACCGAGATGTCATGCGCCGCTACGATCAGGCCGCTCCCATCACCACGACTGCCGCCAGAGCCGTGCTCCAGTATTTACGCCGCGTGGTGCGTCATCTGGCGGGTGCGGGTGTGGACCAGTTCGTGATCGTCGGAAGTGGTGTGCCCAGCGGTCTGCCACCGGGCGGGCAGTTGCACGACGTCGCCCGTGACGCCTTGGGCGGCCCGACGCCGCGCGTGGTCTACGTGGAAAGCGACCCTATGGTGCTGGCCGGAGCGAGGGCGACGATCGAGCCGATCAGCGACCTCGTCCGCGTCGTCGAGGGCGATGTGGGCGAGATCGACGAACTCCTCGACGACCGGGTGCTGCAGACGTTCCTCGACTGGGACCGGCCCATGGCCGTGCTGCTGCTGTCCACCTACAGCCTGAACGACGACGAGTACTTCCAGTACGTGATCAAGCGCATCCGGCAGGCGGTCCCGGAACGGAGTTACCTGTCGCTGATGCAGACCACGTTCGACGCCGTTCCGGCGGAGCTGCTGCCGGCCATTCACGACCTGCTGGCGATGACGCTGCCGGGCCACGCGATACGCACCAGAGAGGAGGTCGAGGCGTTGCTCGATGGTCTGGTGCTGGTGGATCCGGGACTGGTGTGGGTTCCGGACTGGCGGCCCGACGGCCACGACACCGCCTGCGTGCAACAACCGAGCGCGTCCGGCAACTACGGCGCCGTGGCCGCGATCCCCTGACGCTCGAGCCTCGACGGCCGCGGGCTCGGCCGCTCCACCCGCCGGGCCCTTGGCCGGCTCGACGCCGGACGCGCGCACCACCATCACAGCCAGGGGCACAGCCAGGGGCACAGCCAGGGGCACAGCCAGGGGCACAGCCAGGGGCACAGCCAGGGGCACAGCCAGGGGCACAGCCAGGGGCACACGTGTAACGCGTGCTCGGCGTCGGCCGGCGGCGCGGCCACGCTCAGCTCCAGCGTGTTGAAGCCGATGCTCACCACCCGCGCCCCGAACCGGTCCTCCCAACTGCGCACCACCGCCGCCATCGGCACCATCCACTCGTTGTGGTGCAGCGCCCCCTGCCAGCCCATCACCGCCAGGGCGTCGGCGCCCCGGCCGGCGGCGACCAGGCCGATCGGCATGCCCCTGGCGGCCAGTTCGCCCGCCAGCCAGCCGGCGACCGCCTCGGGATCGGCCTTCGGCACGCCGGGCGCGGCCGGGCCCGGACAGATCGCGCCGTACGGCTCCAGCTCGTCGAGCGCGTCCGGGGGCATCTGGGCCACCCACTCCTGCCACACCTCGGCCATGAAGCCCTCGGCGGTGAAGTGGTCGATGTGGAGGGGGTCGTCCGGCACGACCTGCCCGATGGCCCAGGGCTGCGCCGTCTCGTCCAGCAGCAGCGGCCACAGGCCGCTGTGGGGGTGCCACTCGCGCAGCAGCCGCCAGTCGGCGCCGGCCACCGGATCGTCGCTCATCCAGAACGCCGGCCGCGCCGGCTCGCCCTGCCCGGTGTAGCCGGGATCCGGCCAGACCACGTCACCGGGGGGCAGCGCCACGGGCAGCGTGCGCCCCCTGCCGCCGTCGGCGAACAGGGTGCCCAGCTCGCGTGGCAGCCGATGATCGCTCATGCCCTACCGTTCCGATACCGAATGCTGTCTCGGAGATGGTAATGGCCCCGGTCGCCTTGGCACCTGCCGCCTTCGCGTGCTTGTGAGCCTCCGACTCGCGTACCGGGCAGAATGGTGAACCGTGTTCCCTTTTGACGCGGTTCTCACTGACCTTGACGGCGTGCTGCGCCACTTCGACCACGCCGCCCAGAGCGACATCGAGGCCCGCTACGGGCTGCCGCTGATGAAGACCGCCTTCGACCCCGAACTGATCCTGCCGCCGACACTCGGCCAGGTCACCGAGGCGCAGTGGGCCGAGTCGATCGCGGTGGCGCTCGGCGGCGACGAACGCGCGCGTCAGGCCGTGGCCGAGTTCACGGCGATCCGCTTCTGGGTCGACGAGGACGTCAGGGCGCTGCTGGCCAGGGCGCAGGAGCGGGTGCCGGTGGTCATCGTGACCAACGCCATGGACACCCTGGAGGAGCACCTAGACCGGCTCGGTCTGACGTACTTCGCCGACGACGTGGTCAGCAGTGCCAGGGTCGGCGTGGCCAAGCCCGACCCGCGCATCTACGAGATCGCCGCCGGGCGCGCCGGCGTCGCCCCGGAACGCTGCCTGTTCGTGGACGACCGGCTGCCGAACGTGGAGGCCGCCAGGCGGCTCGGCATGACCGGCGTGCACTACCGGACCTACGCCGACCTGGCGGCCGTCCTGGCCCAGCCGCTCTAGGGCCGGGTCAGCCGGTGGCCATGTCGAAGAAGGCCCGCTCCAGCTCCACGGCCCGGCGGAAGACGCGCAGCACCTCCTGGCGGCGCTCCTCGTCCAGGTCCGCGCCCAGCCGGTCGAGTTCGCCGCGCAGGAACGCCACCCAGGCGCGGAACTCCGCGCCCTCGTGCAGCTCGATCCACTCCCGGTGCACGAAGCGCTCCGGCAGCGGCGCGGTGGCCCGCGAGGCCCAGCCGAGGTAACACCACTCGGCCACGCACAGCACGGCGGCGATCAGCGGGTAGTCCTGCGTCGCGCGTACCTCGTCCATCAGCTCCCTGAACGCCGCCGTCACCGGTTCGAGCGGCGCCTCGGTCCGCCCGTCCAGTTCGGCCAGCGCCCGGTGGAAGTACGTCTTCTCCTCGGTGGTGGCCACCTGCCCGAGGAACCTCCCGTACGGGACCCGCGCCTCGAAGGTGTCGGCACTGGCCACGGCCGCGCCGAGCAGCGCCGTGAAGGAGTCCACGAACTGGAAGTCCTGCTCCAGGTAGCGCCGCATCGCGTCGTCGGCCACCGTCCCCTCGGTGATGGCCGTCGCGAAGGGGTGGGTCACCACCGCCGTCCACTCGGGCTCGCACTGCCGTCTCAACCACTCGCTGAACGCTCGCTCACTCATGACCCGGACTCTAGAGGCCGCCGCGGTCGCGGGTCGCGCCGGGACCGCCGCCCCCGCCCCGGTGGGCGAGCTGCGCTTCTCGCCGGGGGCAGGGGGCGGCGGTGGCCTGAGAGCCGGTCAGTACCCGCCGTAGGGGTTCTGGGTGGCGGGGGCGCTCGGCTTGTGGCTCGCCGAAGGCGACGGGCTGCTCGACGGCGTGCCCGCCGCCCCGGTGGAGCTCACCTTCGTGCCCTGCGGGGAGATGACCCCGATCAGGCCGTGCTTGGTGCCGTCGATGCCGGCGGAGAACCACAGGGCGCTCTCGCCGCCGGTCGCGGCGGTGCCCGGCTGCAGGTCCCAGAGGCCGGGCAGCACGATCTGCTTGCCGTTGGAGGCGCGCAGGGCGCCCAGGTGCCGCCCGCCCTTGTACGCGTGCACGGTGCCGTCGCCGAAGTTGCCGACCAGCAGCGAGCCCGTGAACTGGCCCCAGCCCTTGGGCGCGGCGGTGAGGCCCCAGGGGGCGTTCAGCCCGACGCGGGAGATGCGGCCGGTCAGCCGTCCCTCGGCGTTGAAGCGGCTGACGAAGCCCTTGCCGCTGCCGAAGACCGGCTTGCCGGTCTTCGTGTCCCGCAGCGCGTAGGCGACCCAGACGTTGCCGTTGGCCACCGCCACGTTGTAGGCGTTGTAGCCCTTCGGCAGCGAGCTGTCCCTGAACTGCCACGAGGCCAGGCGGATGCGCCGGAAGTCCTCGTCGAAGGCGTGCACGCGTCCGCCGGCGAAGTCGGCGGCCAGCAGGAACGCCTCGTCCTCGGTCTGGACGAGCTCCAGCCCCTTGTAGTCGGCCCCGCGGGTGAAGGCCGCGATGACCGCGTTGGCCGGGTCGGCCTCGGCGTTCCAGCCGGAGATGGCCCCGGACGGGCTGGAGAAGATGAACGTGGCGGGCCTGCCCTTCACGGTGAAGCCCTCGCCGGGGTTGAACACCTGGCCCGTCGGGGCTCCGCCCGGGATGGCCACCTCGGTCTTCTCCTTCTTGCCCGTGCCGGAGTAGACGGTGGCGCTGCCGGTGCCGGTGTTGGAGACCCACAGCGTCTTTCCCATGGCCAGGCCCCACGGGTTGACGACCTTGGGGTCGGTGACCGGGGCCTTGCCCCGAACGTCCGACACAAGGTTGGTGACGTCGAAACGCGTCCTGGTGGTGGCGTGTGCGGGAGTGGTGAGAGTCGCTCCCAGAACGACCGCAACAGCGCAGAGTGTGATGATGCGTGGCCGCATCCGTTGCCTCCTAATTAGCGCTTGTGACGCGAGATACGCGGAGCGGCGGGGGCAGGTTCAGCCGGGTCCGGAATTAGAGTTCTCGTGTCCGCGGGGTAGATGGAGGATCATGAACGTGCTGGGCATCGACATCGGCGGCTCGGGGATCAAGGGCGCGCCGGTCGACACGAAGGCCGGTGAGCTGGTGGAAGATCGGCTGCGCATCCCCACCCCGGAGCCGTCGTCGCCGCCCGCGGTGGCGAAGGTGGTGAAGTCCATCCGCGCGCATTTCGGATGGACCGGTCCCGTCGGGGTGACCTTCCCCGGCGTCGTGGTGGACGGCGTGGTCAGGACGGCCGCCAACGTGGACCCGTCCTGGGTCGGGGTGGACGCGGCGCGGTTGTTCGGCGAGGCGACGGTGCTGAACGACGCCGACGCCGCCGGGCTGGCCGAGATGAGCTTCGGGTGCGGGCGGGGGCACGAGGGCACCGTCCTGGTGCTGACGTTCGGCACGGGGATCGGCAGTGCCCTGTTCATCGACGGCGTGCTGGTGCCCAACACCGAGCTGGGGCACCTGGAGCTGCACGGCAAGGACGCCGAGCACCGGGCCTCGTCGCGGGTCCGTGAGGATCACGAGATGAGCTGGGACAAGTGGGGCGAGCGGGTGGAGGAGTACCTGAAGCACGTCGAGATGCTGTTCTCGCCCGCGCTGATCGTGATCGGCGGGGGCGTCAGCAAGAAGGCGGACAAGTTCCTGCCGCACGTGCACATCGACACGCCCGTGGTGCCGGCCGCCCTGCTGAACCAGGCGGGCATCATCGGCGCGGCCCAGGCGGCGGCCGGCCTCGCACGCAGAGCCCACTGACCTCCGCAGCGCCGGGGGCCGCGATATTGGGATGCGCGAGGCGGGCGCGGTCGGGCACCATGGGCGGTTGGCTCCGGGGCCACGGGGCTCAAATATCCTGATAGCAGTATGGGAACGCCTTCGTTGTCCTCTCCACTCGCCGAGCTCCAGTCTCGCCTGCCCGATCTCATGCCGCGCGACCAGCGGCGGTTGCGGCGCAGGCTCGACGGCATGCGCCGGGTGCGCTCCCGCGAAGCCCGGGACAAGATCGTCGCGGAGATCCTCGCCGACCTGGAACGGGCGGAGCAACGCCTGACCCGCCGCCGCGAAGCCGTACCGGTAGTGAAATATCCGGAAAATCTGCCGGTTTCGCAGCGCAAAGACGACATCCTCGCGGCCATCCGCGACCACCAGGTCGTGATCATCGCGGGCGAGACGGGCTCCGGCAAGACCACCCAGATCCCCAAGATCTGCCTGGAACTGGGCCGGGGCGTACGCGGCCTGATCGGCCACACCCAGCCCCGCCGCATCGCCGCCCGCACCGTGGCCGAGCGCATCGCCGAGGAACTCGGCACCGACCTCGGCGAGGTGGTCGGCTACAAGGTGCGCTTCACCGACCAGGCCGGCGACCGCACCCTGGTCAAGCTCATGACCGACGGCATCCTGCTGGCCGAGCTGCAGAACGACCGCATGCTCGACCAGTACGACACGCTGATCATCGACGAGGCCCACGAGCGCAGCCTCAACATCGACTTCATCCTCGGCTACCTCAAACAGCTCCTCCCCAAGCGCCCCGACCTCAAGGTCGTCATCACCAGCGCCACGATCGACCCCGAGCGCTTCTCGCGCCACTTCGACGACGCGCCGATCATCGAGGTGTCCGGCCGCACGTACCCGGTCGAGGTGCGCTACCGGCCGCTGGAGGAGGACGACGACCAGACGCAGGGCATCGTCGACGCCTGCAGGGAGCTGATCGGGGAGGGGCCCGGCGACATCCTGGTGTTCCTGTCGGGCGAGCGGGAGATCCGCGACGCCGCCGACGCGCTGGCCAAGGCCGAGTTCCGCAACACCGAGATCCTCCCGCTCTACGCCCGGCTCAGCGCGGCCGAGCAGCACCGCGTCTTCCAGCGGCACACCGGCCGCCGGGTCGTGCTGGCCACCAACGTCGCCGAGACCTCCCTCACCGTCCCCGGCATCAAGTACGTCGTCGATCCCGGCTTCGCGCGCATCTCCCGCTACAGCCACCGCACCAAGGTGCAGCGGCTGCCCATCGAGGCGGTCTCGCAGGCCAGCGCCAACCAGCGAAAGGGCCGCTCCGGGCGTACCTCCGACGGCATCTGCGTGCGGCTCTACGAGGAGGAGGACTTCCTCGGCCGGCCGGAGTTCACCGACCCCGAGATCCTGCGTACCAACCTGGCCTCCGTCATCCTGCAGATGACCTCGATCGGGCTGGGCGACATCGAGGCGTTCCCGTTCGTCGAGCCGCCCGACCGCCGCCAGGTCAAGGACGGCGTCAGCCTGCTGCACGAGCTGGGCGCGTTCGACGAGCACGGCAAGCTCACCGGCGTCGGCCGCCGGCTCGCGCAGCTCCCTGTCGACCCGCGCCTGGGCCGCATGGTCCTGGAGGCCGAGAAGAACGGCTGCCTGCGCGAGGTCATGGTGATCGCCGCCGCCCTGTCCATCCAGGATCCGCGCGAGCGTCCGGCCGACAAGCAGCAGCAGGCCGACGAGAAGCACCGCCGCTTCGCCGACCCCGAGTCCGACTTCATGGCCTACCTCAACCTGTGGAACTACCTGCGCGACAAGCAGAAGGAGCTGTCCTCCAGCGCGTTCCGGCGGTTGTGCAAGGCCGAGTTCCTCAACTACCTGCGCGTCCGCGAGTGGCAGGACATCTACAGCCAGGTGCGCCAGTCGCTCGGCGCCCAGCTCGACAGCGGCCCGGCGGCCCCCTACCACGTGCACGCCTCGCTGCTGGTCGGCCTGCTGTCGCACATCGGGGTCAAGGACGTCGTGGAGAAACGCGGCTCCGACGGCCGCCGGCCGATCCAGGAGTACCTGGGGGCCCGCAACGCCCGCTTCGCCATCTTCCCCGGCTCCACGCTGGCCAGGAAGCAGCCCCAGTGGGTCATGTCGGCCGAGCTGGTCGAGACCTCGCGCCTGTGGGCCAGGGTCAACGCCAAGATCGAGCCCGACTGGGTCGAGCCGCTCGCCCAGCACCTCGTCAAGCGCACCTACTCCGAGCCGCACTGGGAGAAGAACCAGGGCGCCGTGATCGCCCTGGAGAAGGTCACCCTGTACGGCGTGCCGCTGGTGACCGCCCGCAAGGTCAACTACGGCCGCATCGACCCCGACCTGTCGCGCGAGTTGTTCATCAGGCACGCGCTGGTCGAGGGCGACTGGGACACCCACCACAAGTTCCTCAAGGAGAACCGCCGGCTGCTCGGCGAGGTCGAGGAGCTGGAGAACCGCGCCCGCCGCCGCGACATCATGGTGGACGACGAGGCCCTGTTCGACTTCTACGACCAGCGGGTGCCGGCCGAGGTGGTCTCGGCCCGCCACTTCGACTCCTGGTGGAAGAAGACCAGGCAGGAGCAGCCCGAGCTGCTCACCTTCTCGCCGGAGATGCTGGTCAACGAGGGCGCCGACGTCAGCGCCCGCGACTACCCCGACGCCTGGAAGCAGCTCGGCCAGCGGATGCGGCTGACCTACCAGTTCGAGCCGGGCGCCGACGCCGACGGCGTCACCGTGCACGTGCCGCTCCAGGTGCTCAACCAGGTCAGCTCCGACGGCTTCGACTGGCAGATCCCCGGCCTGCGCGAGGAACTGGTCACCGCCCTGATCCGCTCCCTGCCCAAGCACCTGCGCCGCAACTTCGTGCCCGCCCCCAACTTCGCCAGGCAGGTGATCGCCGGGGTCGAGCAAGGGGTCGAGCAGGGCGGCGAACCGTTGCTGGCGGCCGTCGAGCGCGAGCTGCTGCGGCTGACCGGCGTCCGGGTGCCGCGCGAGTCCTGGCAGCTCGACCAGGTGCCCGACCACCTGCGGATCACCTACCGGGTGATCGACGAGCGCAGGCAGACGGTGGCCGAGGACAAGGACCTCGACGCGCTCAAGCGCCGCCTGGCGCCGCGTCTGCGCCAGACTCTCTCGCAGGCGGGCGACGACCTGGAGCGCAGTGGCCTGCGTACCTGGAGCTTCGGCACCCTGCCCAAGGTCTTCGAGCAGGGCCGGATGAAGGGCTTCCCGGCCCTGGTGGACGCGGGCGACTCCGTCTCCGTCAAGATCTTCGAGACGCAGGCCGAGCAGCGCCGCTCCCACTGGCCGGGCGTGCGCCGCCTGCTGCTGCTCAACGTGGTCAGCCCCGCCAAGTCCCTGCTCGGCGGCCTGTCCAACCAGGCCAAGCTGGCCCTGTCACGCAGCCCGCACGGAGGGGCGGTGGCGCTGTTCGACGACGTGGTCAACGCCGCCGTGGACCGGCTCATGCTCGACGCCGGCGGCCCGGCGTGGGACCCGGCCGGGTTCGACCGCCTCCACCAGCGCGTGCGCGCCGACCTGTACGACGCGGCGGCCGAGGTGCTGGGCAGGGTGGAGCAGATCCTGGCCGTCTGGCACGAGTCGAACGTGCGCCTCGACTCGCTGCGTTCGAGTGCGGCCACCGACGACGTGCGCGAGCAGCTCGGCAAGCTCGTCTACCCGGGATTCGTGACGGCCACGGGCCACCGGCGGCTGCCCGACGTCCTGCGTTACCTGCGGGCGATCGACCGCCGCCTGGCGAAGCTGCCCGAGGAGCCCTGGCGCGACCAGGAGTGGATGGACCGCGTGCACAAGGTCGAGGACGACTACCTCGACCTGGTCGAGCGGCTGCATCCGGCGCGCAGGGGCGATCCCGACGTGGTGGAGATCCGCTGGATGATCGAGGAGCTGAGGGTGAGCTTCTTCGCCCAGACGCTCGGCACGCCCACCCCGGTGTCGGAGAAGCGGATCGCCAAGGCGCTCGACCGGCTCAGGCCGTGAGCACCGCCGACCGGCCGCGTGGCACAATTCCCCCTGCACGTGACTCGTCCGGTTTGTCGTGCTGACCGGGCGGGCGAGGGTGGTCGGCTCAGGGGGATCCATGGTTGAGGCAGTGGTGTTCGACGTCGGCGAGACGCTGATCAGCGAGACGCGCATCTGGTCCCGCTGGGCCGAGCGGCTGGGCGTCAGCCACTTCGTGCTGATGGGCCTGCTCGGCGGGATGGCCGCGCTGGACCGCCCGCACGGCGACGCCCTCCGTCTCGTGCGCCCGGACCTCGACCTCGACGCCGAGGAGGCGGCCTGGGAGCGGGACGACCCCGACGGCCCGCGCAACCAATTCGACGCCGGCGACCTCTATCCCGACGTGCGCGCGGCCCTGTCGGCCATCCGCGCCGCCGGATACCAGGTGATCATCGCGGGGAACCAGCCGCGCCGGGCGTACGACGCGCTGATCGCCATGGACCTGCCCGCCGACTCCGTGCACACCTCCGACGGCTGGGGCGTCGCCAAGCCGGAGGCGGGGTTCTTCGCCAAGGTCGCCGCGGTCGCGGGGTGCGAGCCCGCCGGGATCCTCTACGTGGGCGACCGGCTCGACAACGACGTGCTCCCGGCCGCCGCGGCGGGCATGCGGACCGCGCTGCTGCGCCGCGGCCCGTGGGGCTACCTGCACGCCGACCGCCCGGAGGCGCGCGCCGCCGACGTGGTCGCCGACGACCTGCACGCGCTCCTGCCCGCCCTGGAGCGGCTCAGGTGAGGTTCTCGTCGGGATCGATGCGGACCGCGCGCTCCTCGGCCGACAGGTCGCCGTTGTCGTCGAGGTAGTCCACGCCGATCTCCTCGTCCTCCAGGTCCGGCCCCAGCCCCTCGTCGGGCTGGGTCAGCCGGTGCTTCGGGCGTGGCCGGCGCAGGCGCTCGGGAGCCTCGCGCCGCAGGCGCTCGTCGAGGGTGTCCCGGCGTTGCGGGTCGTCCTCGACGATCTCGTGGCGCAGGCCCAGATCGTCGGTCCACTCGGTGACCTCGATCTCCTGCTCGTCTGCCATGCCGTGCCGGTTCGGAGGTGTTTCGGTCATATTCGCCCCCTACCCACGGTACGGGCCGAAATCCTGGGGCCGGGCCCGCCCGGGGGCCTTCGCCAACCCATCCTTGCCCGGCCGTGCCCATTCCTTTGCCCGGCGGGAGGTCAGCGCCCGGCGACGGCCCCGACGAGCGAGCGCGGGTCGGCCGCCCCGGCGAGCATCCCGTCGGGACGCACGTCGATGAGGTGGGCATGGCCGAACGAGCTCCCGTACGGCAGTTCCGCCACCCGGTGCCCGAGCGCCGCCAGCCCGTCGGCCCAGCTCCCGCCCTCCTCCAGGTCGAGCAGGGCGTCGTCGGGTGCGTCCCAGGTGTCGAACCCGGTGCCGCCGGTGCCCAGCCGCCAGCGCGGCGCGGAGAGCGCCGGTCCCGGCTCCTCGCCGTGCCGCAGCAGCCGGGTGATGACCTGGAGCAGGATCTGGGGCTGCGCGTCGCCGCCCATCGTGCCGGCCACGGCCCTGAGCGTGCCGTCGCGGCGGGTGAGCAGCGCGGGGGCGAGCGTGTGGGGCGGACGCCTGCCGGGCCCGTACTCGGCGGGGTGGCCGGGCCGCAGCGAGAAGCCGATGCCGCGGTTGTGGAGGTTGATCCTGGTACGGGGTTCGAAGATCATGCTGCCGAACCCGGCCGCGTTCGACTGGATCAGCGACACGCCCATGCCGTCCGCGTCCACCGCGCACAGGTACGTCGTGTCGCCGGGCTCGGCGGGGGCGCGCAGCCGCAGCCGCGAGCGGGGATCGACGAGCGCCCGCCGCCTGGCGGTCTCGGCCGGGTCGAGCAGGTCCTTGGCGTCCTCGTGCAGGACGTCGAGCCGGTCGTACCCGGCGGCCCTGGCGCTCTCGGCCAGCAGGTGGGCCCAGGCCGGATGGCGGGCGGAGCCGGGCAGGTCGAGGCCCTCGGAGATGGCCAGCGAGCGCAGCAGCAGGTAACCCTGGGAGTTGGGCGGCATCGACCAGACGTCGTGGCCGTAGGCGCGCACCCGGAGCGGCTCGACCCAGTCGGCCCCGGGCGCGGCCAGGTCGGCCTCGGTGTACTCGCCGGCGCCCAGCTCGATCAGCCCCTGCCCGAACTCGCCCAGGTAGAAGCCGTCGCGGCCGTGCTCGGCCACCGCCCGCAGCGCGCGGGCCACGCCGGGCCTGGTCACCCGGTCGCCCGCGGCGCGTACGGAGGCGAAGTCGCCGCCGCCCGGCCGCCGGGCCGCGTTCGGCGCGCCGGCCACCATCAGCGGCGAGGCCGGGAACCCGCCGTCGGCCAGCCGGATCGCCGGCGCGAGCAGCTCCGCCAGTGGCAGGCGGCCGTGCCGGGCGTGCAGCGCCGTCCAGCCGTCCACGCAGCCGGGCACGGGCACGGACCTGATGTCGTGCTGGTGCGGCATGCGGGTGTGCCCCTCGGCGCGCAGCCGGGCGGGATCGGCGCCGGACCCCGCACGTCCGGAGGCGTTGAGGGCGCGCACCCCGCCGTCGTGGACCAGGGCGAACAGGTCGCCGCCGAGGCCGCACATGTGCGGGGCGACGACGGCGAGCACGGCGTTGGCGGCGATGGCCGCGTCGGCGGCCGATCCGCCGCGCTCCAGCATCGTCAGCCCGGCCGCCGAGGCCAGGTGATCGACGCTGCACACCATGCCGGCGGGCGCGTATCGGGTGTTGTGCACGTCACGAGGGTACGCGCCCGCGAGCCGACCGGCGCCGCCGCGGTCAGACCAGTTCCAGCGGCTGGTCGCGGCTCACCAGCGTCGCGTAGTGGCCGCCCAGGGCCATCAGCTCGTCGTGGGTGCCGCGCTCCACGATCCGCCCGTGGTCGAGCACCACGATCTGGTCGGCGTCGCGGATCGTGGACAGGCGGTGGGCGATCGTGATCGTCGTACGCCCGCGCGCCAGCGCGTCCAGCGCCTGCTGCACGGCCAGCTCGGTCTGCGTGTCCAGGGAGCTGGTGGCCTCGTCGAGGATCAGCACCGGCGGGTCGCGTAGCAGCGTGCGGGCGATGGCCAGGCGCTGCTTCTCGCCGCCGGAGAAGCGGTAGCCGCGCTCGCCCACCACCGTGTCGTAGCCGTCGGGCAGCGCGGCGATGTGGTCGTGGATGCGGGCGGCCCGCGCCGCCGCCTCCAGTTCCTCCTCGGTGGCCGCCGGGCGGGCGAAGCGCAGGTTGTCGGCGATCGAGGCGTGGAACAGGTACGTCTCCTGCGACACCACGCCGACCGCGTCGCTCAGCGCCTCGAAGGTCAGCTCGCGCACGTCCGTCCCGTCGATCGTGACGCGGCCGGCGGTGACGTCGTACAGCCTGGAGGGCAGGTAGCTCATCGTGGTCTTGCCCGATCCCGTCTCGCCGACGATCGCCAGGCTCGTGCCCGCCGGGACGGTGACGTCCACGCCGGTGAGGGTGGGCGCGTCGTCGTAGGAGAAGTCGACTCCTTCGAAGCGGACCTCGCCGCGCACGCCGTCCAGCGTCCGGGTGCCCGGGTGGATGTCCACGGGCAGGTCCAGGTACTCGAAGATGCGCCCGAACAGCGCCAGCGAGGTCTGCACCTCGACCCCGAGCCGCAGCAGCGAGACCGCCGGCCGGAACAGGCTGGTCTGCAGCGTGGTGAAGGCCACCAGCGTGCCCACCGAGATGGCCCCGGTGTGGCCGACCGCCCAGTAGATCGCCGCGGGCATCGCCGCCATCACGATCTGGATGGACGACTGCCGCCACCGCCCGGCCATGCTGGTCCGCACGCCGAGGTCGGCCAGTTCGTGGGAGGCCCGGCCGAAGCGCTCGGTCAGCTCGGTGGAGCGGCCCATCGTACGGCCCAGCAGGATGCCGCTGATCGACAGCGACTCCTGCACCATGGAGGCGATCGTGGCCAGCTTGCGCTGGCGTTCGGAGGTGATGCGCTTGCGCTCGGCGCCGACCTTGCGGCTGATCCACACGAACACCGGCAGCAGCAGGAGCGAGATCAGGGTCAGCCGCCAGTCGAGCGCGAGCATGGCGACGATCGTGGCGATCACGGTGGTCAGGTTGGAGACGAGGGAGGCGGCCGTGGAGGTGACGACCGCCTGCATGCCGCCGATGTCGTTGGCGATGCGCGACTGCACCTCGCCGGTCCTGGTCCTGGTGAAGAAGGCCAGCGACATGCGCTGGAGGTGGCCGTAGACCGCGATGCGCAGGTCGTGCATCACCCGCTGGCCCACGGTGGTGGAGACGAGCGTCTGCAGCACGTCGAAGACGCTCGTCGTCACCGCGACGAGGATCATGCCCAGGGCCAGCAGCGTGAGCAGCGCGACGTCGCGCGCGGGGATGGCCACGTCGAGCACTTCGCGCAGCAGGAACGGCGAGGCCAGCGAGACCAGGGAGGACAGCACGATGAGCGAGGCCACGACGCTGAGACGGGCGCGATAGGCGCCGAACAGCTTGATGATGCGCCCGATCGGCGCACGGGGCTCCTCCGCCAAATGGGGCTCCTTTCAGATGTCCACTCAAACAGAGGTTAACTCATATTTGTTCCGGTAAACTGATCGATATGGCAGAGATGGAGCTCGCTGAGCTCTTGTTCCTGGTCAGCCGGCGGTTGCGGCACGGCTACCTGCACCGGCTGGTGCCGCTCGGGCTCAACCCCGGCCAGGCGCGGGCGCTGCGCGCGCTCGCGGACGCCGGCCGTCCGCTGCGCATGGTGCGGCTGGCCGACGAGCTGCGCATCGTGCCGCGCTCGCTCACGCCGGTCGTGGACGCGCTGGAGGAGGCCGGGCTCGTCCGCAGGGAGGTCGATCCGGCCAACCGCCGCTCCACGCTGCTCGTCCTCACGCCCGAGGGCCGCAAGACGGCGGAGCGGGCCCGCGACGCGCGCAGGCAGGCGGGGGAGGAGCTGTTCGCGGTCCTGTCGGGAGCGCAGCGCGAGCAACTCGGCGAGCTGCTCGGCCTGGTGGACGCCCAGTTCAGCTGACCCGGGACAGCGGCCCGCCCACCGTGCCACCCACGACCGTGCCCACGCAGGGCGGCTCGGCCAGCAGCACCGAGTACGGATAGCGTCCCCGGGCGTCGTAGACGGCGAAGTCGGCGCGCGCGCCGGGCGCCAGCGCCCCGATCCGCCCCTTGCCGCGGTCCATGCCCAGAGCCGTGGCCCCGCCCAGCGTGGCCGCCTCCACCAGCCTGCGGTCCAGCCCGCGCCGCCGCAGGCCGCGCTCGCGCGCGAGCCGCCGCACGGCCGCCGCCATCCCGAGCGGTCCCGCGGAGCCGGTGTCGGAGAAGGCGACGGTGTTGCCCTCCTCCAGCAGCGTCAGGGCGTCCACGGCCGGGGCCGGGCACAGCGCCACGGCGGTCCTGCGCAGCCGCAGCAGCTTGCGCTCGCCCGGGTCGAGCGGCCTGGCGCAGACCACGTGGCACAGCGGCCCCAGCACCCCGGCCTCGTCCAGCGCCGCGGGGGAGTGCCGCGACAGGTCCACCAGCAGCCGCAGCCCGAACGTCCTGGCGAGCACGGCCACGTCCTCCAGCACGAGGGGATGCCGGGTGCGCACGGCCAGGCCGATCGCGCAGGGCCGGTCGATCTCGCGGATGGCGGTGATGAGCGCGTCCCGCTCGTGTTCCTCCCAGCGTTCCTCGCTCTCGCTGGTCACCGCGACGTACCAGACGCCGGGCAGGCCGGCGGGCTCGGCCAGGTCGGACACCACGCGGGCGCGCGCGGTGACCCCGGGGGCGGCCGACGGCCCGGTCGAGCACGCGTCCACCAGGCCCGCGACGATCATGCCCGGCCAGCGGGTCTCCTCCGCGGCCGGACAGGACGCCAGCAGCTCCGCCCGGGGGCCCACGGCCAGCACCCGCTCGCCCCGGGTCGCCACCGCCCCGTCGCGCAGGGGTCCGGCGGTCATGGGCAGGACGAGGGGCGCGGAGTGGATCACGACCGGCGCGGGCGCGCGCCGGCCCAGTATCGGCCTGGCGCGCTTGGCAGACGGCATTCCAGCTCCCCGTCGGATCTAGCCCCTGATGGCATTAAACGTGACCGTGGGACATCACCGCAATCAGGACGAACTATGTGAATCTCTCGGCGAATAGCGCCCCGACAACCGGGCGAGCTTGAGGCTGAGATGGAGCGCCAGCCGCTCGCCGCCGTCCTTGAGATCCGTCCCCGCGAGCTCCTCCACCCGCTGCAACCGGTAGTACAACGACGTGCGGTGCAGCCGCAGCGCCCGCGAGGTGGCCACCGCGCTGCCCGCCAGGTCCAGGTAGGTCTCCAGCGTCTCCAGCAGCGGCAGGTACTGGGCGTCCGCGAGCAGCTCCTCGAGCCCGGGGTGCAGCTCCTGGTCGGGCAGCCGGGTGAGCATCCGGTACACGCCGAGCCGCGCCCACTCGGCCGTACGGCCCAGACCGGGCACCCGTGCGAGCACCTCGGCCGCGTGCCTGGCCTCCCGGTACGACTCCGCCGCCCGCGCCAGCCCCGCCCGTGGCCGCCCGATCCCCACCGTCACCGGCACCGGAAGGGCCGCGTGCAGCTCGTCGGCCGGGACCGGCGGCCCGGCGGTGAGCAGCACGGCGTGGTCGTAGCGCACCAGGTGCAGCGGACGGTGGCCGCTCAGCCGCCGCCGCAGCGCCAGCAGCCCCTGCTCCAGCGCGGGCCTGAGCGCGTCGTCGGACGGGGTCGCGCGCGGCCTGGCCACCTGCACGCTCACCGGCTGGGCCCGCGGGAACGCGCCGGCCTCGATGAGCCGCTCGGCCGCCTGCGCGGCGGTGTCACGCTCGCCGAGCAGCAGCCCGGTGACCGCCTCAAGTTCCCGGTGCGCGGCCAGCCCGCTGGCCAGGCTCTCGTGGAACAGGGTCAGCGCCAGCCCCGGCGCGGCATCGGCCGCCTCGCTCACCTGGGCGTCCGTCATGGGCGGTGCGGCGTCGATGAACCACAGGAAACCGAGCAGCCGTTCGGCGTGCCGGATCGGCACGCAGACGCGCGGCAGCAGCCCCAGGTGGGCGGCGGCGGGCGTACGCAGGGGCGCGGCGGCCTCGTGGATGCCGGCCGCCCGCAGCCACCGGCGCACCTCGGGCGCGGCGCGGCGGCGCAGGATCGAGTCGCGGCGCACGTCGTCCACGGCGTCGCTCTGCTCGCTGTACGCCACGACCCGCTGCACGCGGTCCTCCAGCAGGAGCGGACGGTCGAGACGGGCGGCGAGCTGGTCAACGGTCCGCTGGAGATCCGCCACAAAACCACCTTTACGTGGATTTTTCGTCAATTGACGGAAAAGCCGCCACATGTCTTCCCTACAACTGTGCGGTGATCTCCGTCAACAACGTCTATACCGTCGATCCGTGAACGCCCCGAAGAAGCTGCTGAAGGGCTTGCTGGCGGCCCTCGTGCTGATCCCGGTGAGCCTGATGGCGACCCCCGCTTCCGCAGCACCCCCCGAGGACCCCGAATACCCCTGGCGGCAGGACCACTGGCCGCGAACGCAGCCCTGGCAACTCGACACACCCATCGACGCCGCGACCCTGCGTGCCCGCCCACTGCCGGGGGGCCTCAAGCCCATCGACCCGCAGAACTGGGTCAATCCCGACAACATGACGTGGGCGGACTACACGAAGCCCCCCGGCACCAAGTGGAACGACCCCGCCGTCAAGGGGTCGCAGCGCACCTTCAAGGGCGCGCTGGTGCTGCTCGACTATCCCAACCAGGAGTTCGTGGTCACCCAGCCCAAGGGCTCGACGGTCTTCGGCAACCCGAGCGCCGAGGCTCACGACGTCCCGCGCGACCAGGTCGCCCGGTTCTACCAGGACTTCCTCAACACCCCGAACGACCTGAACAAGGGCCACACCATCCACGAGTACTGGATGGAGGACTCCGGCGGGCGGATCGGCGTGGAGCTGACCGGGTTCGGGCCGTACACGATGTCCGGCAAGGACCACGAGTACGCCATGGAGTACCAGCGCGCCTCCTGCCCGGCGGGCGACTCCTGCACCAAGAACCTGCGCACCGACGGCAACGCCGCCTGGCTCGCCGCCGTCGGCCCCGACGTGGCCGCCGAGTTCGACTTCGTCTTCTACCTGAGCGCCGGCCAGGACGAATCGTCCACCTGGCAGGAGTTCGGCATGATGAAGTTCCCCACCAAGGAGGACGTGCCGGACGAGTGGGGCCCGCCCGACCCTGCCCTGCCCAACTGGTCCCCGACCCGTTACGTCGAGTGGACCTCCTGGCAGGCCGGCTCCACGTTCTGGCCCAACGCCCGCTTCGGCGTCGACTCGGTGCAGGCCGAGAGCTCCGGCATGGCGGTCTACGCCCACGAACTGAGCCACATCATGGGCATCGCCGACAACTACAACAACCCGTACGGCACCCCGCCGGGCCGGGCCTACACCGGCATCTGGGAGATGCTCAGCCGCGGCAGCTTCAACGGCCCCGGCGGCCCGCACTCCCGCTGGCTGATCCCGCCCACCGGCGGCGCGTCCATGGGCGCCCACCACATGCTGCGCAACAAGATCAAGCTCGGCATGGTGGACGAGAGCAACGTGCTGCGGCTCTCACGCGAGGCGCTGGACGAGTCCGGGCTGGTCACGGCCAGGGTCACCGCCCGGTCGGTGCAGCCGGGCGAGAAGGGGCTGTCGGGCGTCAACATCTCCTTCGACACCGGCGACAAGAGCCCCGCCTGCGACGTCAGGACCGAGCCGCTCTGCGACGGCGGCGGCTGGGAGAACTACACCGTCGAGGTCGTGGACCGCATGGGCAGCGACTCCTTCACGCCCGACTCCGGCGTGCTGCTGGCCAAGACCAAGAACGACGACCGCGGACCGGGCTGGCAGCTCCCGGCGTTCGAGTGGGTGATCGACGCCAACCCGCAGGACATCGGCATGACCGACTACGTGCTGCCCGACGGGACCAAGGTGCCGATCACGATCGGCGACTACCGGCAGCTCTCCGACGCCCTCTTCCACGCCGGCACCGACTCCGGCAGCGAGTACGAGTACGTGGACGAGGCCAACCGCCTGCACTTCTACGTCACCGACGTGCACCGCGACCGCGACCGCCGGCTCTCCTACACCGTCGCGATCCGCTCCCTCGACGGCGCGGGACCGCAGCGGCGCGGCGTCAAGCTGCTGCCCGGCGCCGGCACGCCCCAGGGCAAGGGGGTCTCCACCTGCAAGTTCCCGCTGTTCAACACCGGTAAGGCGGCCCCGGCGCAGGGGCAGCACCCGGAGGACGCCGGCGCGTACCTGAACTCCGACCTCTACCGCCTCAAGGCCGAGGTCCAGGGCAAGGGCTGGAGCGTCCGGCTGCCGAACGCGCTGGCCTCCGTCGCGTTCGGCAAGCACGCGCTCGTCCCGGTGGACGCCGTACGCGAGGCCGGCGGCGACCGGCTGGCCCGGGTCAAGCTCACCGCCACCTCGGAGAGCGACCCGGCCAAGACGGTGACGGCCACCTGTCAGGTGATCGGCCTCTGAGTGAACGATGGGGTACGGCTGGCGCAAGCCGTACCCCATCGGTTTGAATCACCCCCGAAGGGGGTTTTCGTTGACCGGGGACAACCTGCCGGACCGGCCGCGACGGCGCAGGAAGATGCCGTGGGCCGCGCCGGTCTCCGCCGGGCTGGCCGCCGCGACGGCCAGCGTGCTCGCCGCGTCCGTCGACTGGGACCTCCCGCCCGTGGCCAAGGTGGGCGTCACCGCAGCCGCGGCGATCCTCGTCGGCCTGACCACGTGGGCCACCACCGAGGGCCGCGGCGAGACGGAGCAGCGGCCCCGATCAGCACAGGAGCCGCTCGCGCCCGACCAGTGGCCGCCGGTGCCCGAGCACTTCACCGGCCGCGCCGAGGCGCTCGCCGAACTGCGCGAGGTGTTCGCCGCCCGCAGGACGTCCGCCGACCTCTCGCCGCCGCTGGTCGTCTCCGTCTACGGGCGCGGCGGCGTCGGCAAGTCGGCGCTCATGACCAGGTTCGGGCAGGAGACGGCCGGCTGGTTCCCCGACGGCCGGCTCTACGCCGACTTACGCGGCGGCGTGGACGCCCACGTACGGCCCGAGGAGGTGCTGATCGGCTTCCTGCGCGCGCTCGACGTCCGCCTGACCACCGACCCCGGCGGCCTGGAGGAGCTGCGCAAGCTCTGGCTGACCTGGACCAAGGGCCGCCGGATCCTCATCGGCCTGGACAACGCCCACGACGCCGAGCAGGTCAAACCGCTCATCCCGGCCGAACCCGGCTGCGCGGTGCTGGTCACCTCGCGCGCCCCGCTGTTCCTCAACGGCACCCACGACACGCGGCTCGGCGTGTTCAGCGAGCCGCAGGGCGTGGAACTGCTGGCCAGGCTGGCCGGCGGCGACCGGGTCGTGGACGACCTGGAGGCCGCCAAGGACGTCGTGCGGCTGTGTGACCACCTGCCGCTGGCGGTCAACATCTGCGGCGGGCGGCTGGCCACCCGCGAGCAGTGGAGCATGCGCGAGATGGCCGGCCGGCTGGCCGACACGCACCGCCGCCTCGACCAGCTCGAAGTGGCGCCCACGGTGGACAAGAGCGTCCGCGCCTCCGTACAGCTCAGCTACGACGACTGCACCGGCATGCAGCGCCGCCTGCTGCGCCTGCTCAGCGCGCTGACCGCGCCCGACGTGCCGGGCTGGGTGGCCGGCGAGCTGCTCGACATCTCCGGCCTCGACGGCGCCGACCAGCTCGAGGCGCTCATCGACGCCCAGCTCGCCGAGTGCTCGGGCACCGACCCGACCGGCACGATGCGCTACCGCCTGCACGACCTGGTCCGGGTGTTCGCCACCGAACTGGCCGGACGGGACGAGGAAGATCGGCGCACCGACGCCATCGAGCGGGTGCTGTACGGCTACCGCCGCCGCGCCGAGGAGGCCGCCCAGAACCGCTGGCCGCAGGACTGGGGCAGGGGCGGCCGGCGGTCCAGCGCCGCCGGACAGGTGCGGGCCGGCGACTGGCTCAACGCCGAGCGCCTCTCGCTCCTCGCCATGATCACGCTGGCGCGTCAGCTCCGGCTCTGGGAGCTGACGGGCGGGCTGGCCAGGGCGTTCTGCTCGCTGTGCCACTCGCTGCGGGCGTACTGGGCGGACTGGGCGGCGGTGGCGGAGCTGGGCTGCGAGGCCGCCGCGCAGAGCGGCGACCGCCGCTCGCTGGCCATCGCGCTGCTCGACGCCGCCGCCGTGCACGGCGGGCTGGGCCTGCGCGAACGGGCGCTGGAGGAGTCGGAACGGGCGCTGGAGACCTTCACGGAGCTGGGCGAGAGCTGGTGGGCGGCCAGGGCCATGCGCACGATCGGCATGACGCTGTTCAGCGACGGCAACCTGGACCGGGCGCAGGACTACCTGATCGGGGCCATCACCGCGTTCAGGGGCGAAGAGGACCTGTGGTGGATGGCCCGCACCCAGCGCAACCTGGCCGAGATGCGGATGGCCGAACGCCGCCTCGAGGAGGCCAGGGACCTGCTGGAGGACTCCCTGGAGATCTTCAAACGGGAGGGCAACCGCTACTCGGAGGCCCAGACCCTGCGCGTCTACGGCGAGGTGCTGTCGGCCCAGGCGCGCGGCGAGCACCACGAGGGCGACCACCGGGTGGCCGCGAACCTGTTCACCCGGGCCGGCTTCAGCCTCGACCGGGCCGCCGAGATGTTCCGGCAGCGCGGGGAGCTGTGGGAGGAGGCCCGCTGCCTGCGGGCCGCCGGCGAGGTGGGCGACCCGGACAACGGGCTGCGCGAGCTGGAGTACGTCCGGCGGGCCGAGGCCATCCTGGTCGCGCTGGGCGACTCCTGGGGCGTGGCCCGCACCGCGGTGTCGGCCGGGCGGGCGCTGGCCAGGCTCGGCCGCACCGAGGAGTCGGAGCGGGAGCTGCGCCGGGCGGTGCGGGAGTTCGACGGGCTGGAGGACCGGTGGTGGATGGCCAGGAGCCTGCGCTACCTCGGCGAGGCGCACCTGGACGCGGGCGGGCACGCGGCCGCGGTGCAGCCGCTGGAGCAGGCCAGGGAGATCTACCGCAGCCTCGGCAACGAGGCCGGCATGCGCAGGACGCTGGAACTCCTGAGACGCGCGGCCCCCGCTACCTGAGCGGGGCGCGCAACAGCTCGCCCGCCGTCTGCCTGGCCTGCAGGATGCTCTCCTCGAACAGCTTGCGCACGTGGGCCGCCTGGTCGGACAGTTCGAGGATGCGCTCGTGGGCCAGGTCGTCGCGCACGGTCTCGGCGATGAGCTGCTGGTACTCCGGGGTCTTGGCGGCCAGCTTCTCCAGCCGCAGGTGGGCGTGGTACGCCTTGTCCGCCTTGAGCACCTGCTTGGCGTACTTCTCCAGGTGACGGACCCGCTGCGACAGCGACGTCCAGGCCGCGTCCAGGGCCTTGGTGTACGGCGTGAACGCTTCCTCCATGCCCGGCGGCAGCTCGCGCGGGATGATCCGGCCCTGCTCGGCGTGCATCGACGACAGCTTCCGCAGGCGCTGGGCGATCTGCCAGACCTCCTCGGGCAGCGACACCTGGTTGTCGATGCTGTCGATCAGGCCCGCCTTGTGGACCGACGAGCGCATGATCACCTCGACGGCGTTCTGCGCCCGGCGCAGCAACTGCTGGCAGGGATAGTCGAGATCCTCGGGCAGGACGTACTGGTTGGCGTGCTCCCTGGCCAGATGGAGCCGGCGCCGGGTCGCCCGGTGCGCGCTGTCCGCCGCCATCCACCGCAGCAGGGCCATCAGGCCGACCCCCATGCCCGCGATGATCGCCCCCGGCCAGCCCACCAGGTAGAGCACCAGCAGCAGGAAGGCCGGCAGGGCGAGGAGCAGCGCGGGGCTGCGCGTGGTCTCCATGCGCGCGCCCGACCGAGCCATGCGCAGCAGCCGCGGGCTCGACCGCAGCTCGGAGGAGACCTCGGGATGCAGCGCCGGATCGATCACCAGCCGTGGGGGCGAGACTCGTGGATCCATACGTTCATGCTGCGTTATGAACTGCGAATCCGCTCATCTTTGGGGGACATATAGGGTCGTAATAATGAGCGAGCTGACGAGGTGGATCGAGCTGGAAGGCGCGGTCAACGCGCGTGACCTGGGCGGACTTCCCACCCGCGACGGTGGCCGCACCCGTCGCGGCCGGCTCTTCCGCGCCGACAACCTGCAGGGCCTCACCCCCGCGGACGTCGAGTTGCTGGTGGGCGGGCTGAACCTGCGGCACGTGGTGGACCTGCGCTCGACCGCCGAGGTGTCGCTGGAGGGGCCGGGCCCGCTGACCCGGGTGCCCGAGGTGCGCCACCACCACCTGACCCTGTTCGCCGAAGGCGGCCGGCACACCGACGTCGAGGCCGGGGCCATCGACGGCGACCGGGTGCTGCCCTGGGCGGAACGGGCGCCGGACGAGGAACTGCGGGTGACCGGCTTCTACTTCGGCTACCTGCGCGACCGGCCGGACGCGGTGGTGACGGCCCTGCGGGCGATGGCGCTGAGCGACGGGGCCGCCCTCGTGCACTGCGCGGCCGGCAAGGACCGCACCGGGGTGCTGTCGGCGCTGGCGCTGGAGATCGCCGGGGCGACCCGGGCGGCCATCGTCGAGGACTACGTGGTCACGGGCGAGCGGCTGGAGCTCATCCTCGACCGGCTGCGCGCCAGCGCCACCTACCGCGACGACCTCGACTCGCGCCCCGCCGACGAGCACCGGCCCAGGGCCCGCTACATCGAGCAGTTCCTCGGTGTGCTCGACGACCGCTTCGGCGGCCCGCTGCACTGGCTGACCGCGAACGGCTGGACGGACGACGACACGTCCGCGATGCGCGCC
>NZ_SSXE01000169.1 GCF_021699195.1 Nonomuraea sp. MG754425
GGCCGCACCCCCGCGCCCGACGACCGGACCACCCGCGGCCCAGGACCCCAGGTGGTGTGCGGATCGTGGCCAGGGTTCGGGAGGTGTGGCCGAGGGGTCATCATGCCAGGTCAGCGGCCCGGGGCGAGAGGGTGCCGCTGCGTTACGCTCTCGGCTGCACGGCCGGTTGTCGGTTTTATCGGCGCGCATCCCGCGCCCGGACGTGCCAGTCTTGAACACGTGCTGCCCGACCACCCAACCAAGCTCGTCCCGCCCGTGCTGGCCCGGATGGCCATGTGGAGCGGGTGCCTGATGCTCGTCGGCGTGGTCGTCTACATCATCGTCCAAGTGATCGCCCGGCTCGCGTTCGTGGCGCTGCCCGTGGCCATCGCGCTGCTGCTGACCGCGCTGCTGTTCCCGCTCACCAAGAGCCTGCGCAACGCCGGCATCCGGCCCATCTACGCCACCTGGATCACCATGCTGGTGGCGCTGGCCGTGCTCGGCGGCACGGGCTGGCTGGTCGGGGCGCGGGCCGGCGAGGAGTTCCCCAACCTCGTCCAGCAGGTGCAGGAGACGGCCAGATCGGTGCAGACCTGGCTGATCGACGGCCCGCTGCACCTGGAGCAGACCCAGATCACCGGCTACGTCGACGAGATCGCGACGATGGTCAACGCGCAGCGCACCGCCATCACCGGCACGGTCCTGTCGGCCGGGGCGGTGGCGGTCGAGGTGCTGGCGTCCATCGTGCTGCTGCTGTTCGTGACGTTCTTCCTGCTCAAGGACGGCGACCGGATCTGGGGCTGGTTCCTGAAGGCGTTCGGCGGGGTGGCGCCGCGGGTCGACCGGGCGGGGCGGGCCGCGTGGGCCACGCTCTCCCACTACGTGCAGGGCACGGTGGCGGTGGCCGCCGTCCACGGGATGATCATGGGCATCGTGCTGGCCGGGCTCGGGGTGCCGCTGTGGGCGCCGCTGGCCGTGCTGATCTTCTTCGCCAGCTTCATCCCCATCGTCGGCATCTTCTTCGCGGGCACCGTCGCGACCCTGGTCACCCTGGGCGCCAAGGGCCTGGTCTACGCGCTGATCTTCCTCGGCATCCTCATCGTGGAGCAGCAACTCGAGAACCACGTGCTGCAGCCGCTGATCGTGGGCCGGGCGCTCAACTTCCATCCGCTGGCGATCATCCTGGTGCTGTCGGTCGGCGGCATCCTGGCGGGCATCGCGGGAGCCGCCGTGGCCGTCCCCGTGGCGGCGGTCATCTATCGGGCGCTGCCGGAGCTGCGGCAGCGGCCACCCGAACGACCACCGGGCCACGAGGACGCGCCACCGGGCGCCGCGCCACCACCCGCACCATCACCCGCACTGGGCCCACACGGCGAGCACGGCGGGCCACGCGGCGCCGGGTTCCGCGGTGACGACGGTGACGCGCACGGTGACAGTGGTGATGACGGTGACGGCGGGTCGCGTGACACGGCGGCCCCGCCGCGTGACGCGTTCGAGGCCCGCGACAGGTCGCCCGACGCCGCCGCGCCCGACGGCCCGGCCGGGCAGGCGAGCGTTTCGGTGGCCGCTGGGGACGAGCGGGCCAAGGACACGGAGTAACCTCGTCACCCGTGACGCGTTCCTCCCTCACCACCCCGCCACCGGGCGCTCAGTCGCCCGCGGCGCATCCCGACGCGCCGCCGCCGGGCAGCACCCTCGGTTCCCACTACAGCCAGTGTTTCGGTTGCGGTAACGGGCACCCGGCCGGTCTCCACCTCAAGGCCAGAACCCCCGACGGCACGACCGTGGAGGCCGAGTTCACGGTGGGGGAGGCGCACCAGGGGGCGCCACGGCTGGCCCACGGCGGCGTGCTGGCCACCGCCATGGACGAGGTCATCGGGATGTCCGTCTACCTGTTCCACAAGCCGTACGTGACCGGCCGCCTGGAGACCGACTTCCTGCTCCCCGTTCCCGTCGGCACGACACTCCACCTGCGTGCCTGGTGCAACGGCATCGACGGCAGAAAGGCGTACCTTGAGGCTGAGGGGCGTATCGGCGCACCGGACGGGCCGGTCGCCGTCCGCGCGGCAGCGCTGTTCATCGAGGTGAACATGGAACACTTCGCCAAGCACGGCGATCTCGCCGCCATCACCGCAGAGCACCAGGACTACGAGGTGAACCCTTGAGTGGAGCAGAGGTCCTCATCCAGCGGCTCGACCCCGAGCTGCCGATCCCGTCGTACGCCCACCCGGGCGACGCGGGAGCCGACCTCTACGCGGCCGAGGACGTGAAGCTGATGCCCGGCGAGCGGGCCGTCGTCGGCACCGGGCTGGCGATCGCCCTGCCCGAGGGTTACGCGGCTTTCGTGCATCCGCGGTCGGGGCTGGCGGCCAAGCACGGCGTCACCCTGGTCAACGCCCCCGGCACGGTCGACGCCGGTTACCGGGGCGAGATCCGGGTGACGGTGATCAACACCGATCGCGGCGAGCCGTTCCTGCTGCGGCGCGGCGACCGGGTGGCGCAGCTCGTGATCCAGCAGGTGGAACGGGCGGCGTTCGTCGCGGTCGAGCGGCTGCCGGAGTCCGTGCGCGGCACCGGCGGCTTCGGCTCGACGGGCCGCTGACCGGGAGACGGGCGCGGTCCGCACGGACGCCGGGCTCCGGAGCGGCCGGCGGGAGATCGCCGGGTGATGGAACGCCGGCGGTGGAATGCGGCGGAGCGGCAGGACGTTCGGCCGGCGAGGGGAAGGGGCCCGGGAGGGCCCGACGGAACTACGGGCCCGGCAGCGGCCCGACGAGCAGGGAGAGTGAGGAACGTGTTCCGACGTCGACGTCGTGAGCAGCCGGAGCGGGCGGTCGAGCAGGAGACTGCCCCGCCGACGCGAGAATCCGGCCCGTGGGACGCCGACGAGGCCCACCCGGAGGCGGACCGGATCGACCTGGGCGGCCTGCGGCTGCCGCACAACCCCGACTTCGACGTGCGGCTGGCCTCCGTCGGCGATCAGCACGTCGGTGTCGTCGTCCTGTACGACGAGAGCTCGCTGCAGCTCCAGGCCCTGGCGGCGCCACGCAGCACCGGCCTGTGGGACGAGGTCAAGACCAAGATCCTCAGCCAGGCCAAGCACCTGGAGGAGCGGGAGGGGCCGTTCGGCGGCGAGCTGAGCGGCGAGATGAAGGTCGAGGGCGACAGCCGTCCGGCCCGCTACCTCGGCATCGACGGCCCCCGCTGGTTCCTGCTGGCGGTGATCTCCGGCAAGGCGGCCGTGGACGACGCGGTCGCGGCCCCGTACATCGACTTCATCAAGGACGTCGTGGTCGTCCGGGGCGACGAGCCGATGGCCCGCGAGGAGCCGATCCCGCTGCGCCGTCCGAACGAGCAGGCGGCCGAGACGGGCGAGCAGCGGCCCGGCCTCAACCCGTTCAAGCGAGGACCGGAAATCAGCGAGATTCGCTAAGAGCTGACATCACATAGGCTGAAGCATCATGAGTACGGCAGAACCCCCTAAACGCGGGGGATTGCGCGGGTTCTTCAGTCGGCTGGCGTCCAGCCAGTCCGAGATCGAGGCCCAGGAACTGCGGGAAGACGCCGACGAGGTCGGCGCGACCCCGATCGTCTCGTGTGGCGGTCGCCGCCGCTTCTGCGTGGCGGGTACGCTACGTACGGTGACTCTGCGTCCGAGGGGCGGCGCCCCTGCTCTCGAGGCCGAGCTGTACGACGGCTCCGACGTGATCGACCTCGTCTGGCTCGGCCGCCGCAAGATCGCGGGTATCGAGCCGGGCCGCACGGTCAAGGCCGAGGGCCTGGTCAGCATGCAGGACGGGCGCAAGGTGATGTTCAATCCGCGTTACGAGCTGCGCCCAGGGAGTTGATCAGGTGAGTGCTGAGGCGGAAGAGGTCGCCCATGACACCGTTGAGGCGGCGGTGCGAGCACAGCTCGCCAAGGCCCTCGGCGGGGTGCGCGGCATCATCGAGGCCGCGGTCCCGACGATCGCGTTCACGCTGTCCTGGATCTCCACCGAAGATCTGAAGCTGTCACTCATCATCAGCATCTCGCTGTCGGTGGTGCTGCTCGTGGCGCGGCTCGTCCAGCGGTCCACGCCGCAGTTCGTGATCAACAGCCTGATCGGCATCGCGATCGGCGCGTTCTTCGCCAGCCGGACAGGCGACGCGAAAGACTACTTCCTGCCCGGAATCCTGTACAACGCCGGTTACGCGGTGGCGATGCTGGTCTCGATCGTCACCCGGTGGCCGGTCGTCGGGTTCCTGATCGGTTCGGTGACGGGCGACCCGACCGCCTGGCACAAGGATCCCGGCATCGTGAAGCTGTGCACGCGGCTGACCTGGCTGCTCATGCTGCCCTGCGCGGTCCGGGTGGCCGTGCAGGGGCCCGTCTACCTGTTCGGCGGCGACCAGGCGGTGGCGGCGCTCGGGCTCGCCAAGATCGTGATGGGCTGGCCGCTGCAGGTGGCCGCGCTGGGGGCCATGTTGTGGGTGCTCGGCCGCGGTCGCACCCCGATCAAGCCACCGGCCTCGCCCGCCTGACCCGCGTCTCTGAGCCCGTCCGGCGCGGCGGTCTAGGCTGACTGGCATGACGATCATGCAGGTTCCCGGATCGAAGTCGGTCACCGCCCGCGCCCTGTTCCTCGCCGCCGCCGCGCGGGGCACCACCGTGCTGCGGCGGCCGTTGGTGTCCGACGACACCGAGGGGTTCGCGGAAGGGCTGATCGCACTCGGCTACCGGGTGGAACGCGGGCCGGAGGCATGGACGATTGACGGACGCCCGCAGGGGCCTGCGTCCGGTGAGGCGGCGGTGTTCTGCCGCGACGGGGCCACGACCTCGCGTTTCCTGCCCGCGCTGGCGGCGGCCGGGCACGGGGTGTTCCGCTTCGACGCCTCCGCGCAGATGCGCCGCCGCCCGCTCGGTCCGCTCACCCGGGCCCTCCAGGAACTCGGCGTGGACCTGACGCACGAAGGGGAAGACGGGCACCACCCGCTGACCGTGCGCGCCGCCGGCATCAAGGGCGGGCGGATCACGCTGGACGCCGGCCTGTCGTCGCAGTTCCTCACCGCGTTGCTGCTCGTCGGGCCGCTGACCGCCGAAGGGCTGGAGATCACCGTCACCGATCTCGTGTCGGCCCCGTACGTGGAGATCACGCTGGCGATGATGCGCAGCTTCGGCGTCGAGGTGCGGCGCGACGGCGCGACCTTCCACGTCCCGCCCCAGGGATACCAGGCGGCCGACTACGCCATCGAACCGGACGCCTCCACGGCCTCCTACCCCCTCGCCGCGGCCGCGCTGACCGGGAACAGCGTGACCATCCCCGGGCTGGGCTCGGGGGCGCTGCAGGGTGACGTCCGCTTCGCCGAGGTGCTGGAACGGATGGGCGCTGAGGTGGACGTCTCGCCCACCTCCGTGACCGTCACCGGCACCGGACGCCTGCGCGGCCTGACCGTCAACATGCGCGACATCTCCGACACCGTGCCCACTCTCGCCGCCATCGCCCCGTTCGCCGACGGCCCGGTCCGGATCGAGGACGTGTACAACACCAGGATCAAGGAGTGCGACCGGCTGGAGGCGTGCGCCGAGAACCTGCGGCGGCTGGGCGTGCCGGTCAGCGTCGGACGAGACTGGATCGAGGTCACCCCGGCGCCGCCTCGCGGCGCCGAGATCGCCTGCCACGGCGACCATCGGATCGCCATGTCGTTCAGCGTCACGGGGCTGCGCGTGCCGGGGATCATCCTGGACGACCCGGGGTGCGTGAAGAAGACGTTCCCCGGCTTTCACGAGGCGCTGGCGGGGCTGCGCGCGGAATGGGACGCGAGCTGACCGTCGTCCGGGACGGCCGGGTAAAGAGCTCCGGATCGAACCATTAACAGCTTGATCCACATGCCCGGGTACTAAGGGTGGCGAAAGATCATCTCACACCACATCGGGGAATCACCATGTACAAAGCCGCCATCGCCGCCGTCACCATGACCGCCGCCGCCATGCTCCTCACCGCCGTACCCGCCATCGCCGACGACGACTTCATGGGGCCGCATCACGGGAAGTGCGAGAACGAGGTGGCCAAGCTGATCAAGTGGCACTCGCCGCTGGTGGTGTGGTTGCTGAACCAGGACTGTGAGCACAAGGACCACCACGAGGACGAAGAGGGCGAGGACGAGCGCTTCGCCGCGGAGTTCGCCGAGGGCGCCGGCGACATGACCATGCCCTGACGCCACCAGCGGGCGCCGGGAGCCCCTCGCGGAACACCGCGAGGGGCTCCCGGCTGTCAGTGGTGAAGGCCGTCGCCTGGGCGCTTCCGGCGCGGCGTGCGTGTTGGTCGGCGGCGGTGTGCGGTACCCGCCTGCGGACCGCGATTGCGATCCGGTCGCGGTGATCGGGGATGGCCGCCTTGCTGCCGGCGCACGTCGAGGGGCTTCACCCCCACGTGTGGGCACCGGTGGAGTACCTGTCGGGGCGCTGCTTCCTACCTGGCCGGACTGTGTGACCGATGCCTTGCCCGGGTGTTGTAAGCGGGTGACGGAGGTGGCGCGGTCGGCGCTTTGGCGGTGCCACGGCATCGGTCGCCGCTTGCCGGTCCTCTGCCGGACGCCCCTCAGTAGGCGCGTCCTCCCAGAAGGTCCCGCCACAGGGCCTTGCCGTTCGGCCACCGGAGCCAGGGGCTCTCGCTGACGAGATCGCCATTCGGTGTCGTCACGATGCGGCGGATGTGCAGCAGGCCGCCCACGGCGCACAGCTCGAAGGTCGTCTTCGTGCACGGGCACGTCTGGGCGCGAATCCTGGTGGTCGTGGATCTGCCCACCGAGTCGCTCCACGGGATTTTGACGTACCGCTCCCGCAGAGGCTCCAGGTGCGGGAAGAAGTGCGGGACCTCGTAGCTCGGGGTGGCGCGTTCGCGCTTGTCACGTCGCTTACGGCCGTCGTTCCCCCGGGCGGGGGCGCCTTCGGAATTGCCGTCGTGCGGGGCTGGCACATGAACTCCTTCCAGCTTGCGTGAGGACGAGCGGCGCTCCGGAGCTCCGCGATCACGCGAGACCTACCGCACATAGTAGCCGCCTGTATGGATACGTCTATGGGCCGTATCTATGATTGGCATGGCAAGCCGCTTGGTGGACGCGGAGCACGCGGGCAGCCGGGTGGCGTTCGCGGACCTGCCTCAACGAGGTCCGGCGGCAGAGTTGCCGCAAGGCCGTGCGACAGGCGATCGTGCGCTGCGGCTGATCATCACGAAGCCGCAGAAACCCGCCACGGGGACGCGCGGAACAGGCCGAATCCCGGCCGACGCCGTCGCGCGGCGGTTAGCGGAGGAGACGTGCCAGTTCGGCGGCCCTGGCGCTGACAGCCCCCACGTCCCGCGCGGAGTGAACCTCGGCCCCGAGATTCTCGAAGACCTGCTCGGCCTCCTCGTACGCCTTCGTCTCCTCGGGCGTCTCCGGCGGCGCGATCACCACCTCGAGATCCACGTCCGGGGTGATGCGGCTGACGTGCCCGAGAGCGTCGACGACCCGCGCGTCCTCGCCGTCGCGGAAGCGTCCGATCGCATACCCCCACGACTTCACCCTGTCGGGCACTTCGTCGACCTGGGCCAGGCGGAAGGACCACGTCTGGGTGAGCTGGACGACCCTGCCGTCGGCGATGGCGAAATCCATCGGGGACTGCAGCCTCGCCCCCACGTGAAGTTGCACCTTCGCACGTACCAGGTGCTCGGCGATGTGCGCGTCCTGGTAGGCCTTGCGCATCCGGCTCTGGAGCGCGTGCCGGGTCACTGACCGGTATTTGGGCGATTCGACCGGATCGACGATGAGGTGCTCGAAGACGAACGCCAGCGCATCCTGGGCATCGTCCGCGAGCACGGGGGCCGGAGCGCTGAACTGCACGATGTTGCGATGGTCGCGGTGGAGGCGGTCGAGCCAGTCCTCGCCCAGAGGCTCGCCGTCGTCCTCCAGGAGCGCCGCCTGGTTGCGCTCGATCTCGTCGTACAGCTTGAGCAGGCAGCCGGTGGCCGTCTCCAGAATGGGGCGGTCGACGAAACGGCGGACCCGCTGCAAGTTGCTGAGCTGGCGCAGCGACCAGTCGCCCGTCGCGGGATCACCGGCGATGGCCCCGATGTTGACGAACTCTCCCGTCCTGGGGTCGGGAAGACAGCGAACGATCGAGTAGACGTAGCGACTCATTGACCGACCTCCCTTCAGATCAGTGCCCGGATCCTGGCTGCCACGGCCGGTGCGCGGTGTTCAAGGAACCAGCCGACCGCTTCCAGATCCTCGTCGCTCACTGGCCACGATGCTGGCACGCCACGCACAATCTTGACGAGAGCATCGCGGCTTATTCTCTCAAGTGCCTGTGACACGTTGGCGATCGCCTGAGAGTCCAGCCCGGCAGGCGGATCCGTGAGGACGTTCGGCTCGTCCGCGCAGTCCATGAGGTAGCGGCGGGTGATGCGTCCGTCATGAGGCGGGAGGTAGAGCCCGTGATCATGGCTGTAGATCGCGTGATCGCCGTCGAGGTCGTGCAGCCGCTGGGGATCGTCCCCGAAGCACCAGTCATAGAGGGCGTAGAGGCCCACATGCCGGCGTCGATTGTCGTCCCGTGCCCGGCTCGTGAGCGCCGGCCGGCTTTCGATGGCACGTTCCAGAGCGGCACTGGCGTGTGCCAGACCGGCTGTGAGCTTGCCGCCCGTGGGGAGAGGCCAGTCGTCGAGCGCCTCGGGAACGCGGATGAGGCTGGTGCGGCAGACGGCCGCGCCGATCAGCCGTCCAGCCTGCGCGACCACGTACTCCACGGCGACGGACCCTTGAGCGAACTCCGGGCATCCGCCCAGGGTCTTCATGAAATAGCTCTGGCCGTCGCTGGCCAGCACCCGGATCGGGTGCGCCCACGACTGGCTCGCGGAACCGCTGAGGGCCCGAACGGTGAGCGCGTCGAATCGGTCATCCCGACCATGGACCAGCCCGGTCCAGTCCCGTGGATGGACCACAAGCCCTCCTTCGGCGTACTGCTCGACCGGTAGCACCTTAAAGGAGGTGATGGGCGGGACGGGTGTTCTTTTCGCGCTTCACCGGTCGGGGAGCGTACGTGGCCGCGTCGGGTGGCGCTTTCGAGTCCCGGCCGCTCAGGGTGTTTTGCTGGTTCTTGGTGGGCGTCCTGCCACTGTGGAGTATGAGCGCCACCGAGGAGGAACGCTGGCTGGCAGCGCTACGGGACCATGCCGCGCACCTGGTGTTCCCGGAGTGGGCGCCGCAGGCCGGCGACTGGACCCACCTGTACACGGGCTTCGTCGACGACGGCACGCCGTACACGGAGGTGGCGGTGTACCGGGCGGGGGACGGCGGGGGGCACGTCCGCATCTGTTATCGGCGTTTCGCCGGGGAGGATCTCACGGCGTTCTGGACGCGGCTGATCGACGAAGTCACCGAATGACCTCCGCAGGCCGACGCGGTGCTGCCGGCCTGCGCACGGTGCCCAGTAGGCAAGGGCGGCCCGTTGCCACGAACAACAGACCGTCCTTGACCCCACTACATCCCTCGCCGCCACCGTCACTGCCAGTGGTCTCCCGTAAGCGTACATTCGGAGAGGCCGAAATGTCTGATCATGTGGCTGTATTTCGCATCCGTGTCGTCACTGTCCGCTCTCGCCATCGTCTCTCCGGCCTCGACGGGGTCGTGCCCAAGGAGAGAGCGGGATAGCCTGCCTGCGGTGCCTCGAACCACGTGACCGAAGGAGTCGATGCTGGGATGACGGCAAGGCGACCGATGCCCACTCAGGACGACGTCCTCGGGTACTTCGACACGCTGTCGAACTGGGGACGGTGGGGCGACGACGACGAACTCGGCACGCTGAACCACATCACCGACGACGTCCGGCTGGCGGCGGCGCGGGCCGTGCGCCACGGCAGGAGCGTGTCGTGCGCGTGGGAGGTCGCCGTACCGGAGGACATGGAGCGGTCGACGACGACGTGCCCGTGCGCCGCCGACATGCCCGGCGCCGAGCACATGCCGTCGCCCGGATTCCGCAACGACCGGCGCTGGGGCTTCTCGTCCGAGCGGCTCGGCGTCACGTTCCACGGCAACACCCTCACCCACATCGACTCGCCGTGCCACATCTTCTGGGACGGCACGATGTACAACGGGCGGTCCCACTCGCTGGTCGACGCCGCGACGGGATCGGCGTGGGCGTCCGTCACGGCGGCGGCGAACGGGATCATCACGCGTGGTGTGCTGCTCGACGTCGCGAGCGTGCGGGACGTGCCCTGGCTGGAACCGGGGCAGGGCGTGTTTCCCGACGATCTCGAGGAAGCCGAGCGACGTCAGGGTGTGCGGGTGCGGCCCGGCGACGCGGTGCTCCTGCGGACCGGCCACGGCCGCGCCCGGCACGAGAGCGGTCCGGCCGGCGGTTTCACGCAGGCCGGCTGGCACGCGTCCTGCCTGCCGTGGCTGCATGAACGGCAGGTCGCGCTGATCGGCGCGGACACGCCCCAGGACGTTCAGCCGTCGGGGTACGACGACGTGTTGATGCCGGTGCACGCCGTGAGCCTCGTCGCGATGGGTCTGTGGATGCTCGACAACTGCGACCTGGAGGCGTGCGCGACGACGGCCGCCGAACTCGGCCAGTGGGACTTCCACCTCGCGGTCGCGCCGGTCCGCTTCGCCGGTACGTCCGGCAGCCCGGTCAACCCGATCGCCACCTTCTGACCGCCGTTCCCGGGGGTTATTTCCTGATTGCGGGAAAATGAGGTGTGACGCTTCCTGCCCGTCGCTACGGTGGAAGGCAGTTCACGGGGCCCGGAAAAGGCGCGGGTCGAAAGGGCGCCGGTTATCTTTCTGCAACAAAGAACCCCCGGCTTCCGGTATCACATCCGCGCCTTTTCCGGGGAATGTGGGCTGGTCAGGTCTGGTGCTGGCGCGGGTCGAAGCGGGTCGGTCATCCACTGTTAATGGGACGGTTGCGGGTTCGAATCCCGTCACAGGCTCGGGTCTGTGTAGCTCAATCGGTAGAGCGTCGAGAACGCCGGCGTGCCCTCTCATATCCGTGCCAGTTCCAGACCTGATCGCTGGTCAGCCGTGCCGCCGACAGGGGCTGACAAGTGCACACATCCGCCCCCGGGCGGGTCGAAACGGAAGGAAGCAGATGATGGCCCGCGATCCCCTCGCCGCGGTCTCGGCGATCGCGACCCCGCAGAGCCGGCCGCTACCCGGACGTACCGACCAGGTGCAGAACGCCGCCGGCGGGTACGTGTTCGCCAAGGACCTGTGGACCAGGCTGGAGGACTTCCTCATCCTGGGCACCACGGGCGGCACCTACTACGTGTCCGCGGACACGCTGACCGCGGAGAACGCGGGCGTGCTGTTCGAGGCGATCGGCGAGGACGGCCCGCGCGTCGTCGAACTGCTCACGGCCGTCTCGACGGCCCGGCCGCCGCGGGCGCCGAAGCAGCGTCCGGCCCTGTTCGCGCTGGCCGCCTGCTACGCGAAGGGCGACGCCGGCACCCGGCAGGCCGCCAAGGCGGCGCTGGCGAAGGTGGCGCGCACCACCGACCATCTCGCCCAGTTCTTCGGCTACTACAAGAACCTGGGCGGCAAGCCGACCGCCCGCGGCACGGCGCCCACGGTGGGCCGGTCGCTGCGGACCGCGCTCGGCTCCTGGTTCCTCACCGGCTCGGCGGACGCCGTGGCGTTCAGGGCGTGCAAGGCCCGGCAGCGCAGGACCCCGCAGGGCGAGGCGTTCGACCTGCGGGACGTGCTGCGCATCGCCCACCCGGCGGCCGACGACGAGCAGCGCGCGACGCTGTTCGGCTGGATCGCCGGCAACGTCGGCGACGACCGGGCGCGCGAGGTCCTGCCCGCGGTGGACCGGTTCCTGACCGCGAAGGCGGTCACCACGCCGGCCGAAGCCGTCGAGGTCGTGACGACGGCGAAGGTGCCGTGGGAGTTCCTCCCGGACTCGGTGCTCAGGGACCCGTCCGTGTGGGAGGCGCTGATCGAGACCGTCGGCCTGACCGCGCTCATCCGCAACCTGGCCCGCATGACCCGGCTCGGCACCCTTGAGCCGATGGCGGAGGCGACGTCGCGGACCGTGGCTCGGCTCACGGACAGGGAGGCGATCCTGCGCGCCCGCATCCACCCGATGGACGCCTGGCTGGCCATGCGCGTCTACAGGTCGGGTGTGGCGCAGCCGAACCCGCGCGCCACCCGGCAGAGGTGGGATCCGGTCCCGGCCGTCCTGGACGCGCTGGAGGAGACGTACGAGCTGGCGTTCGGCACGGTCGAGCCGTCCGGCAAGCGGCTGCTGGTCGCGGTGGACTCGTCCGGGTCGATGAGCTGGGGCGGGAGCCTCCAGGTGGGCGGTTCGCCGATCGGGACGCCGTACGAGGTCGGCAACGCCATGGCCGTCATGCTCGCCCGTATCGAGCGGGGCGGCGTGCACGTCATCGACGTCGACGTCTCCGTGCACGCCTCGAAGGTGACCCCTCGTACGAACCTGCGCGAGATCGCCTCCTGGCGGCCGTCCGGCGGCGGCACCGACCTGTCGCTGCCGTTCACGTGGGCGCGCGAGCGGGGCATGCAGGCCGACGGGATCGTCGTCTTCACCGACAACGAGACGTGGGCCGGCCGCTCCCACCCGGCGCAGGCCCTGCACGCCTACCGGGACGCCGTCAACCCGGCGGCGCGGGTCGTCGTCGTCTCCATGAGCGCGACCGGGCACTCGATCGGCGACCCGAACGACCAGGGCGTCCTGAACGTGGCCGGGCTGGACGCCTCACTGCCGCTGGTCGTCACCGGATTCCTGCGCTGACCTGGGCGGAAGCGCCCGGCGAAGCGGCGGCCTCATGATCACACCGGTGATCGTGAGGCCGCCGTCGCCGTTGCGTTCGACATCGGCCGAACCACTCACGGCTGCGGTACGTCCTGTTGGACATGATGATGCGTATAGTCGCGGTGCTCTGCCTGGCGGTGTCCCTGTCGGCGCTGTTCGCGGGGCCGGTGGCGGCCCGCGCCGGCTGCTCATGCGCGACGCGTACACCCCAGCAGCACGTCGGCGCGGCCACGGCCGTCTTCTCCGGCACCGTCACGGACGTCCGCGTGGACGAACCGATGCTCGACGGCGGCAGCGTCACCGTCACGCTCCGCGCCGACCACGTCTACAAGGGCGGGGTCGCCGCCGAGTTCGAGGTGGTCACCAAGGCGCAGGGGCCGGCCTGCGGATACGAGTTCGTGAAGGATTCCCGCTACCTGGTGTTCGCCAGTACGCGGGCCACGACGTCGTGCTCGGGCAACCTCCCCCTCCCTGCCGGTGACCAGCCGTTGCGGCTCTCCGGCAAGGCTCAGGGCATGGAGCCGCTCACCCCCGAACTGATCGCCGCCCTGGGCACGCCGACTCGGGTGAACCCCGCGCCACCGTCCGCCCCGGACCGGATCGGCCTGCCGGCGATCGCCGTGGCGCTGGGGGTGGTCGTCCTCATGGGCGTCATGTGGACGCGCAGGAGGGCACGCGCGCACCGGAACCGCTGAGCCACCCCGACCGGCGGCGGAACACCCGCCGCCGGTCAGGGCCGAGCTCACGCCTTGGTCAGCAGGACCACGCACTCCACGTGGTGGGTCATCGGGAAGGCGTCGAAGGCGCGCAGGTCGGTCAGCGTGTACCCGCCGTCGCGCAGCCAGGCCAGGTCGCGGGCCAGCGTGGCCGGGTCGCACGAGACGTACACGATCCGCAGCGCGTCGAGGGACGTGATCCGCTCCACCACCTCGCGCCCCAGCCCGGCCCGGGGCGGGTCCACGACCACGATGTCGGCGCGTTCGATCTGGAAGCGGTCGAGAGCCTCCTCGACCCGGCCCCGCTCCACCCGGGCCTGCGGCAGGTCGCGGAGGTTGGCGCGGGCGTCACGGACGGCGGCGGCCTCCGACTCCAGCCCGAACACCGCCCCCTCCGGACCCACCGCCTCGGCCAGCCCCGCCGCGAAGAGCCCGACCCCGCAGTAGAGGTCGAGCGCCCACTCCCCGGGCTCCGGGGCCGCGTACGCGAGCACCGCGTCGAGCAGCGTCTCTGCGGCGCCCGGGTGCACCTGCCAGAACCCGCTGCCCGCGACCCGGAACTCCCGGTCGCCCACCTGCTCGTGCAGCACCCCGGAGCCGCGCCGCGGCACGGTGCGGCCCTTGCCCTGGTCGAGCAGGATCGAGGCGGGCGCCTCCAGGTCGGGGACGGTGACGCTGCGCCGGGGGCGGGGCGCGACGACGACGGCGCGGTCCCCGCCGGAGGCGGCGATCACCTCGACGCCCGCGGCGCCCGGCCACAGATGATCCTCGGCGCCCACCGCCTCCACCTCCGGGTGGGCGATCAGGCAGGCGTCCACGACCTCGATCTGGTGCGAGCGGTGCCGGCGGAAGCCCAGCTCGCCGGAGGGGGTGGCGGCGAACTGCACGCGCGTGCGCCAGCCGAGCCCGTCCTTGGCCCCCGGGATCTCCTCCACGACGATCTCGCGCTCGATGCCCGCCAGCCGGCGCAGTTGCTCGGCCACGACCTCGGCCTTGAGCCGCCGCTGCGCCTCCACGGTGGCGTGCTGCCAGTCGCAGCCGCCGCAGCGCCCCGGGCCCGCGTACGGGCAGGGCGGGACGACGCGGTCGGGGGAGGCCTCCAGGATCTCGACGGCGTCGGCCCGCAGGAAGCGCGAGGTCTCCTCGGTGACCTCGGCGATGACCCGTTCCCCTGGCAGGGCATGCCGGACGAACACCACGCGCCCTTCATGGCGCGCCACACACCAGCCGCCGTGGGCGACCGGACCTACCGTCAGCTCGAGAGATGCCTGTTCCACATCCGACACCTTAGTGCCCTACCCGGATGACCACTTATCGGACTTGATCCATTACTCTGGGTATCCATGGGAAGGGTGGTGCGGCGGCGGCTCGGGTTCGGCGGCACGCTGCTGGCCACACTGTTCGCCTGCGCCTCGCTGACGCCGTCGCTGCTGCCGCGCACCTGGCTGTACCAGGGCGTGATGGGGGCCGTCACCGGCATCCTCGGCTACGCGGTGGGGGCCGGCATCGGGGCGCTGGGCCGCTCGATGATCCGGCTGCCCGAGCGCGGCCGGCGGGTCGCCTGGCGGGTGCTGCTCGCCGGTTGCGCCGTGCTGGCGGGGATCTCGCTGTGGTACAGCTACGACTGGCAGCGCGACCTGCGGGCGCTCATGGGGATGGACACGCGCATCACCTGGTTCCCGCCGCTGATCCTGGCCGTGACGCTCGTCCTGTTCGCCGCCGCGCTGCTGGCCGCCCGGCTCGTCCGGCTCGGGGGCCGCAAGCTGATCGCCTGGCTGGACCGGTTCGTCCCCGTGTACGTCGGCCACGCCGTCGGGGTGCTGGTCATCGGGCTGCTGGTGGCGGTGTTCGCCAACGACGTGCTGTTCAACGGGTTCGTCACCAGGATGAGCGACATCTCCTCGGTCGCCAACGAGGGCACCCACCCGGGTGTGAGCCGGCCGACCTCGGCGTACCTGTCGGGCGGGCCGCGCTCGCTGGTGAGCTGGGGGTCGCTGGGCAGGGAGGGCCGCCGCTTCACCGGCACGGCCGCCACCCCGGCGCGGCTCGAGGCGTTCTCCGGCAGGCCGGCCACCGAGCCGATCAGGGTGTACGTCGGCCTGGAGAGCGCCGCCTCGCCCCGCGACCAGGCGGCGCTGGCGGTGCGCGAGTTGGAGCGCACGGGCGCGTTCGGGCGTCCTGTGCTGGCCGTGCTCGGCACCACGGGCACCGGCTGGGTCGACCCGCACATCGCCGACTCGCTGGAGTACATGTACAACGGCAGCTCCGCCATGGTCGCGATGCAGTACTCGTACCTGCCGAGCTGGGTGTCGTTCCTGGTCGACCGGGACAAGGCGGCAGCGGCGGGGCGGGCGCTGGTCGAGGCGGTGCGCGAAAGGTGGGCGCGGCTGCCCGCCGGGCTGCGGCCGAGGCTGGTGCTGTCGGGCGAGAGCCTCGGCTCGTACGAGCTGGAGCAGTCGTTCAGGGACCTCGCCGACCTGGCCTCGCGGACGGACGGCGCGGTGTTCGTGGGGCCGCCGAACGCCAACCACATCTGGCACGCCCTCACCACCGCCCGCGATCGCGGCAGCCCCGTGTGGCGGCCCGTCTATGAGGAGGGCCGGACGGCCAGGTTCGCCCAGCATCCCGCCGACCTGCGCCGGCCGCCGGGCCCGTGGCGGCCTCCGCGCGTGGTCTACCTGCAGAACGCCTCCGACCCCGTCGTGTGGTGGTCGCCCCGGCTGATCTACCACCGGCCGGAATGGCTGGAGGGCGTGCGGGGGCCGGACGTCAACCCGCAGATGAACTGGTTCCCGCTGGTGACGTTCTGGCAGGTGCTGGTGGACATGACGAGCGCGCTGGACGTCCCGCCGGGCCACGGCCACCGCTACGGCGCCAACATCGTGGACGGCTGGGCCGCCGTCGCCGCGCCGCCGGGCTGGAGCCCCCACGACACGTGGCGGCTACGGGCGCTTGTCGGCTAACTGGCCCGTCTCCTCCTCCTTGACCGTCTGGTGCCACGGCCGCCGCACCGACCCCGGCGCGAACGGCTCCGGCCGGCCCTGGAGCCGGTCGGACGAATGGAGCTGCCACGGCACGCTGGTCACCATCACCCCGGGCTTGAACAGCAGCCGCGCCTTGAGCCGCAGCGCGCTCTGGTTGTGCAGCAGGTGCTCCCACCAGTGGCCGACCACGTACTCGGGGATGAAGACGGTCACCACGTCGCGCGGCGAGCGCCGCCGCAGGGTCTTGACGTAGTCGAGGATCGGCTGCGTGATCTCGCGGTACGGCGAGTCGAGGATCTTCAGCGGCACCGGGATGCCGCGCCGCTCCCACTCCTCCTGCAGCTTGCGCGACTCCTCGCCCTCCACGCCGACCGTGACGGCCTCCAGCGTCGAGGGACGGGTGGCGCGGGCGTACGCGAGGGCGCGCATCGTCGGCTTGTGGATCTTCGAGACGAGCACGATCGTGTGGTTGCGCGCGGGCAGCGTGGCCGGCTCGTAGTCCTCGGTGAGCTCCAGTTCGCCGGCCACCTTGTCGTAGTGCCGCCGGATGCCCTTCATCATGAGGAAGAGCACCGGCATCGCGAACACCACGATCCACGCCCCCACCATGAACTTCGTCAGCAGCACCACGATCAGCACCAGCCCGGTCATCACGCCGCCGAAGAAGTTGATGACGCGCGAGCGGTGCATCTGGTGGCGGACCCTGGGGTCGGTCTCGGTCTTCAGGTGGCGGGTCCAGTGGATGACCATGCCGGTCTGGCTGAGGGTGAAGGAGACGAAGACGCCCACGATGTACAGGTTCAGCAGGCGGCTCACGTCCGCCTGGAACCCCCACAACAGCAGGCACGCGCCGAGCGCCAGGATGATGATGCCGTTGGAGAAGGCCAGCCGGTCGCCCCGCGTGTGCAACTGGCGCGGCAGGTAACGGTCCTGGGCCAGGATCGAGCCGAGCACGGGGAAGCCGTTGAAGGCCGTGTTCGCCGCCAGGAACAGGATCAGCGCCGTCACGGCCGAGATCACGATGAACGGCAGCGACCCGCTCCCGAACACCGCGTCGGCCACCTGCGAGATGATCGGCTGCTGGTAGTAGCCGGGGCCGACGGGCGTGCCGTCGGGCCTGAGCAGGTCGCGGGCGACCACCGCCGGCTCGGCCACCTTCACCCCCGAGGCCAGGCCGAGCGCGATGATGCCGCCGAACATCGTGATCGAGACCAGGCCCATCAGCAGCAGCGTGGTGGCGGCGTTCCTGCTCTTGGGCTTCCGGAACGCGGGCACGCCGTTGCTGATCGCCTCCACACCGGTCAGCGCCGCGCACCCGGAGGAGAACGCGCGCAGGACCAGGAACGCCGCGGCGAAGGCGGTGAGGTTGCTCTGCTCGGGGTGGATCGTGAAGTGCGCGCTCGGCGCCTCGATCTCCTCGCCCAGCACCAGCAGCCGGAACCCGCCCCAGGTGATCAGGCCCAGGACGGCGATCATGAACGCGTACGTGGGGATGGCGAAGGCGGCGCCGGACTCGCGGATGCCGCGCAGGTTGACCACGGTGAGCAGGATGACGATGACGATGGCGACGGCGGGCTTGTGCTGGGCCACGAACGGGATCGTGGCGCCGACGTAGTCGACCCCGTTCGCGACGGACACCGCGACGGTCAGCACGTAGTCGACCATGAGCGCGCTGGCCACGGTGAGCCCGGCGTTCTTGCCGAGGTTGGTGGTCGCCACCTCGTAGTCGCCGCCGCCGCTCGGGTAGGCGTGCACGTTCTGCCGGTACGAGGCCACGACCGTGAGCATCACGACCACGACGGCGATGGCGACCCAGGGGCTGTACGCATAGAAGGAGACCCCGGCCAGGGAGAGGATGACCAGGATCTCTTGGGGGGCGTACGCCACGGAGGAGAGCGCGTCGCTCGCGAAGACCGGCAGCGCGATCCGTTTGGGGAGTAGTTGCTCGTGGAGTTGCCCGCTACGCAGGGCGCGCCCCACGAGCAAGCGTTTGACAAGATCCGTTACCTTCGCCACGTAACGAGATGCTAGCCCCATACCGAGGGCCTAAACGCGGCGCTCCCCCCTGGGGCCATACTGGTGTCGAGCAACCGGCCGACCGCTGACGATGCGGGGGGAAATGCATATAGTGATCATGGGATGTGGCCGGGTGGGATCGACTCTCGCGCACATCCTCGAAGACAGCGGCCACTCCGTCGCCATCATCGATCGCGACCCGCAGGCGTTCCGCCGGCTGCGTTCCGGGTTCCGCGGGCGGCGGGTGACCGGCGTCGGCTTCGATCGCGACGTGCTCGTCGAGGCCGGCGTCGAGTCGGCCGCCGCCTTCGTGGCGGTCTCCAGCGGTGACAACTCCAACATCATCTCCGCCCGGGTCGCGCGTGAGACGTTCGGCGTCGACAACGTCGTGGCCCGCATCTACGACCCCCGCCGGGCCGAGGTCTACCAGCGGCTGGGCATCCCCACGGTGGCCACCGTGCGCTGGACGGCCGACCAGATCATGCGCCGCATCCTCCCCGAGGGCGCCGAGCCGCTCTGGCGCGACCCCACCGGCACCGTCATCCTGGCCGAGGTCACCGTCAACCCCGGCTGGATCGGCACCCGCGTCACCGACCTCGAGTCCAGCGCCCGTACCCGGGCCGCCTTCATCAACCGCATGGGCGAGGCCGTCACCATCGGCGACGACACCGTGGTGCAGGAGGGCGACGTGCTACACGTCATCGCCGCGGAGAACGACATGGACCGGATCAACAAGGTGCTCGCCGCGGCACCGGAAGAGGACGAGTAGATGCGCGTCGCCATCGCCGGAGCGGGCGCGGTGGGCCGTTCCATCGCGGCGGAGCTGCTGGAGAACGGCCATGAGGTCCTGCTCATCGACGTGGACCCCAAAGCCATCAAGATCGACAGCGTGCCGCGCGCCGAATGGCTGCTCGCCGACGCCTGCGAGATCGCCTCGCTCGACGAGGCCGGCCTCAGCAACTGCCACGTCGTCGTCGCCTCCTCCGGCGACGACAAGGTCAACCTGGTCGTCTCGCTGCTCGCCAAGACCGAGTACGGCGTGCCGCGCGTGGTGGCCCGCATCAACCATCCGAACAACGAGTGGCTGTTCAACGAGTCGTGGGGCGTGGACGTCGCCGTCTCGACCCCGCGCCTGCTGAGCGCCCTGGTGGAGGAGGCGGTCAGCGTCGGCGACCTGGTGCGCCTGATGACGTTCCGCCAGGGGCAGGCGAACCTGGTCGAGCTGACCCTGGCCGAGGACGCGCCGGTGGTGGGCCAGCGGGCCGGCTCGGTGCCGTGGCCGGTCGACTCCGCCCTCGTGGCGATCCTGCGGGAGGGGCGCGTCCTGGTGCCCACGGCGGACGACCCGCTGGAGGCCGGTGACGAGTTGTTGTTCGTGGCGAGCCAGGAGGTGGAGCAGGAGCTCGCCCACCTGCTCTCCCAGCACTGACGGCGGCGGGCGCGCGGCCCGCCGCCGCTCACCCGTCGTGCGGTCGCGCTCCGGCGGCCTGCCGGGCGGCCTGTTCGAGGCGTTCGTGGTAGCCGGTCCACCAGGGCGCGTCGCCGGCGTTCGGCAACCGGTCTCTGTCGTGCCGGCCGGCGGCCCCGTCGAGCAGTTCGCGGACGATGTCCGCGTGCCCCGCGTGGCGGTGCGTCTCGGTGGTCACGTGGACGAGGATGAGGTGCAGGGTGACCGGGTTGCGGTCGCCGGGCCACCAGGCGACGTGGCCGGTCGCGTCGAGGGGCAGTTCCTCGATCGTGGCGTCGGCGTGGGCCCAGGCCCGGTGGTAGAGGGCGACCGTCTGCTCGCGCGACTCGTCGGGGGTGGCCCACATGTCGGCGTTCGGCTCGGCGTCGTCGTCGAGCCAGGGCAGCGGCGCGCCGGACGGGCGGCCGAAGGTGTCGCCGAAATATCCGAGCTCGACACCGGCCAGGTGTTTGACCAGGCCGAGCAGGTTCGTGCCGGTCGGGGTGAGGGGGCGGCGGACGTCGTACTCGGACAGGCCGTCGAGCTTCCAGACGAGGGCTTCGCGGGCGATCTTGAGGTAGCGGTGCAGGTCAGCTTTCGGGCCTGAAGAGGTCATGGCGGTCATTGTGCCACCGGGGACCGACACGATCGGGTGTGCCGCATGGTCTTCGCGCACCTCACGGCGCGTCGGCCGAGGCGGGCGTGGTGAGCCGTCGCACCTCGGCCGCCCGCTCCGCCAGCGGGCCCGGGGCGATCGGCACGCACTCGTACCCGAGTTCGGCGTAGGCGTCCTGGTGGACGCGTTCGAACCGGAGCGACTCCGCGTAGGAGATCCGGCGCGCCTCCGTCGGGGTGACGAACCCGAGCGTCCGCACGAACAGGACCTGGCGCTCGTACAGCCGCAGGGTCTGGAGGCGGTCCAGCTCGCGGGAGAGCGAGGCGGGGACGGGGTGGCCGAGGTAGGTGGCCAGGGCGTAGGTGCAGACGGGGGAGCGGTCGTGGATCTGCACCGCGCCGGGCAGGGCCGTGGCCCGTTCCAGCCGTCGTCGCTGCAGGGCGGTGATCTCCGCGACGAAGGACGGGTTCGTCCACGGCTCCGGCTCGCCCTGGGCCTGGCGCAGGGCGATGACGTCCGTGGCGGCCTCCTCGACGACGGTGTAGCCGTCGAGTTCCAGCCGGCGCAGGATCGCCGTCTTGCCTGCTCCGGGGGTGCCGGTCAGGATGTAGCGCTTCACGGGGTGGCTCCTTCGTGTGGTCGGTCGGGCCCGCGGGGGAATCCGGGCATCGCGAACGAACGGCTCAGCCGCGGGTGGAGGAAGGCGCCGGTGGATCGGGTGGCGCGGGTGACGGTGCCGGCGGTGTGGGCACGCGGGGACCGTCCGCTCAGGAGCGTACCAAGCCGTGGGTGAGCGCGGCGGGTTGGAACGGGCCAGGTCGTCCGGCTGATCAGTGAGGGAAGTCACGATCGGGGGCGGCGCGCCCGGACGATCTCGCGCGGGCGCGCCGGCCCGGTTCGGGAAGGACGGTCACGCCGGGGTTTCGGACGTCCGGGGGAGAGCGCGGCCGGCCTGCACAGACGTCCCAGCGATCACTTTGGTTTACCTACGCATAAGGGAAATATTCCGTTTTAGATGACAAGTCGGTATCGGCCCCGACAGAATGCGGAGCCATCCAGCGTCTACCGCAACTGGAGGAAACCCCCTATGCGTAGACCCCTTGGGGTACTCGCCGCAGCCGTGAGCCTGGCAGCGATCGCCGCGCCGGTAAGTACGGCGCAGGCTGCCGCGGCGTCGGAAGCGGCACGATGTCGGGTGAGTGTGGCCAAACCGCACGTCACCGACACGCTGAAGATCGAATCCTCGGCCGCCAGGCGCGGCTGCTCGCGTTCCGCGCTGCTGCGCATCCGCATCCTGCGCGCCGTTCCCGGCGCCGACCCGGTCGTCAAGAGCGGCGCGACCAAGAAGGGACACGTCAAGGTCACGCTCGCCTGCGAGCCCGGCACCTACTACGCGGTCGCCACCGACTACCGGGGCCGTCCCGTCAAGTCCAGGG
>NZ_SSXE01000170.1 GCF_021699195.1 Nonomuraea sp. MG754425
CACCCGGTCGCGACCTGCGAGGCCGTGGCGCCCAGCTCGTCGGCCACCTCCAGCACGGCCCGCACCCCGGCCCGGTCCCGCTCGCCGATCGACTCGGGCGACACCCGCGAGGCCGCCGCGCCCGGTGCGGCGTACCGGCCGGACAGCACGCCCTGCGCGAGCACCCCCCAGGCCGCCACGCTGATGCCGGTCGCCCGCGCCATCGGCAGCAGCTCCCGCTCGATGTCGCGCCGCAGCAGGCTGTAGGGCACCTGCAACCCCGCGAACGGCGTCCATCCCCGCCACTCGGCCAGCATGTCGGCCCGGCTCACCACCCACGCCGGCGCGTCGGAGATGCCCACGTAGAGCACCTTCCCCGAGCGGACGACGTCGTCCAGCGCCCGCATCGTCTCCTCGATCGGGGTGTGCCGGTCCCACACGTGCACCCAGAACAGGTCGATGTAGTCGGTGCGCAGCCGCCGCAGGCTCTGCTCCAGCGACAGCACGAGGTTCTTGCGGTGGTTGCCCGCCGCGTTGAGGTCGGTGCGGTCGCGGGTCGGGGTGTACTTCGTGGCCAGGACGAACCGGTCGCGGCGGCCCTGGAGCAGCTCGCCCACCACGTTCTCGCTCTCGCCGTACATCGAGGCGGTGTCCACGACGTTGCCCCCGGCCTCGGCGTACAGGTCGAAGATCTGCCGCACCTCCGGCGACGCCTCGCGGTAGGTCATGGCGCCGAGGAACAGCTCCGACACTCTCAGCCCGGTACGGCCCAGCAACCGGTACCGCATGCCGTCGCCGTCGGTGTCCATCGCCGCTCTCGTGTTCGTCATGGTGACCACTCTGCCGGGCGGGCGGTGCGGGGAGGAAGGCCGCGCCCAGGCTGGCCCCGCGGGGGCCACGATAAGCACGGTACGCGGCCCGTAGACTCGGGCCCCGTGAGTGACAACGAGCTGGGGGCCTATCTGCGAGCGTGCCGCGAGGCGCGTCAGCCGGCCGACGTCGGCCTGCCCGGCGGCGGCCGGCGGCGCACGCCCGGCCTGCGCAGGTCGGAGCTGGCCACCGTCGCCGGGGTGAGCGTCGAGTACCTGACCCGGCTGGAGCAGGGCCGCGACCGCAACCCGTCGATGCAGGTGCTCGTCTCGCTGGCCGACGCGCTGCGGCTGAGCCCCGACGAGCGCATCCACCTGCGCTACCTGGCCAAGGTGACCAGCGGCGGCATCGCCCTGTGCCCGACCGCCGGGCAGGCGCCCTGCCGTACCGTGCGCCCGGCCGTGCGGATGCTGCTGGAGCGGATGGAGCCCGCGCCCGCCGCGCTGCTCAACCGGCTGGGCGAGGTCGTCGCCCGTACCACCGGGTTCGAACGGCTCTTCGGCCCGGTCGGGCTGCTGGAGGACGACCAGCCCAACCTGCACCGGTACGTCTTCACCGACACCAGGGCCAGGATCGCCTTCCCCGAGTGGGACAAGGTGGCCGACGAGCAGGCCGCCGCGCTCAAGTACGAGGCCGGGCCCGACGACCCGTTCGCCGCCGAGCTGATCGCGCTGCTCACCTTCGCGGCGGGCGAGGCGTTCACCGGGCGCATGGCCGGGCCGGCCGTGCCGCCGAAACCGGCCCCCGTGCAGCACATGGTCCATCCGCGGGCCGGTGAGCTGCGGCTGGTCAGGGAACCGCTCGACCTGCCCGCCGACGACCAGCGCATCCTCGTCTACCTGCCCGCCGACACCGCCACCGCGACCGCCCTCGACCGCCTCGCCGGCCGCCACCCGGGCGCGCTGCGCGCGGTCAGCGCCTGACGCCCGCGCAGCGCGCCCGGGATCGGCGCGGGCCGCTCAGCGGGCCGGTCAGCGGGCCGGTCAGCGGGCCGGTCAGCGGGCCGGGCACGACGCGGGGAGCGGGCCCGTCACGGGAGCAGACAGCGCGCGGGGAGCGGGTCAGGTGCGGCGCAGGGAGCGGGTCAGGCCGGCGGCGATCGTCGTGGCCAGCACCCAGCCCGCCGCGATCAGCCCGTACGCCAGCCACTGCGTCCCCCCGCCGGGGTTGAACGCCTTCTCCTGCCCGAAGTCGATGATCGGCAGCAGCAGGTCGAGGCTGTACATGAGCGGGTTGAACTCCGGTGCCTCCCCGCGCTTCAGCGGCGGCGGTTCGGCCACCACGCCGAACACCACCGTGCCCACCGCCAGTAACGCCGCCAGCCACCCGGCCGCCCGGAGCGGGCGGAAGCCGTACCCGACGGTGACGTCCTGGAGGTGACCCCAGAACCTGGCGTACCAGGGGAGGGTGGCGCGGCGCTGCTGCTGCCCGGCCAGGAGCGTGTCGCGGGCGTCGGCCTCGCTGCCCAGCCGCCGGTACGTCGCGGCGAGCTGCTCGTAGGCGTTCGGCAGGTAGCCGCCGGGGTCCCGGCGCAGCCAGTCGAGCCGCTCGGAGGCCGGCAACATCGGCTCCAGCACCTCGTACGACAGCCCGTCCATGCACAGCTCGTCCGGCCACACGGCGGCGTCGTCCTGGAGCACCCCGATGCGGGCGTGCCGCAGGTCGACCCTGCCCGCGACCGGTCCGGCCGGGCGCAGGGCCAGCTCCTGCACCTCCAGCAGGCGGCACTTGAGCGCCTCGCCGCCGGGCGAGTCCAGGGTGGCGCCGATGAGGCACAGGCGGCTGCCGACCCGCGCGTTCGTCAGCCGGATCCGGCCCTGGGCGGAGAAGCCGTCGCAGAGGTTGAGCACCTTGCCGACCGTGATGCCGTTGGCCGACAGGGCCGCGCCGCCGGGGTTGACCAGCCGCGCGCCCTCGAAGTGGGCGGCACCGGACACCGAGGCGTCGAGCAGGCTGATCTCGCCTTCGACGGTCAGCCCCTCGCGGGCCGTCAGCGAGCCGTCCACGACGACGCCGTCACCGGCCAGCGCCACGCCGCCCGGGTTGCTCAGGTGCGCGCCGTTCAGGTGCAGGGTGCGGCCGATGACGGCGGAGGCGACCCGGACGGCGCCCTCGGTCTCGATCAGCGACAGGAACAGGCCGTTCTCGGCGATCAGCCCGCCGCCGTGCACGGCGAGGCCGCCGGGGTTGCGCAGGCGTGAGCGTCGTAAGGTGACGGGGCCCGCGACCCGGGCGAACCGCAGGCTGACCTCCCCTTCGACGTCCATCCGCCGCGCGAACAGGCCCACCTGGACCGCCATGTTCGACCCGCCGAACGCCAGGCCGCCGGGGGCGCGCAGCCGGGCTCCGTCGAGGTTCACGGCCGCGCCGACCCTGGCCGCGGTCAGGATGACCTCGCCGTCGCAGGTGAGCCCGTCCCTGGCCAGCAGGTTGCTGCCGACGTCGAGGTGTTCGGCGTTGACGGCCGCGCCGCCGGGGTGCTCCAGGCGCGCGCCGCTCAGCGAGAGGTTGCTGCTGATGCGGGCGCTGCGCAGGCGCACCTCGCCGGTGACGTGGCAGTCGGTCAGCCGCAGGTCACCCTCCACCTGGAGGTTGGAGGCGACCAGGCCCGGCAGGCGGGAGCCGGTGAAGTCGAGGAAGCTCGTACGGGCCTGGTAGAGGTCGGGAGCCTGGTCGAAGACGCAGCCGCGGAGCATGAGCGGCAGGTCGATCTCGCGGAAGGCGAGATGCAGCAGGCCGGTGATCCGCGCCCCGTACAGGCGCAGGGACGGTTTGTCGGCCGGTTCGGTGTACTCGCCGAGCAGCAGCTCCGCCAGCACCTCAGCCCGGACGCTCCGGTCGGGGCCCCAGGCGGCGGCGTCGGCGGGTAAGTCATGGACGGGGCCCCCGGAGCGCAGATCCACGGCCTGCCCGCGGCGGACGGCGGCGGCCACGGCCTGCTCGACCGGGGTGAGTTCGGCGTTCGGCACGGGGCCATTGTGCTCCAGCCCGCGTCCGCGCGGGCCTCGGCGGACTCAGTCGCGGACGTCGAAGCCCAGGGCCCCGGCCAGCACGGTGGCCTGGAACGGGTCGATCACCGCGCCCTTGAACGTGACTCCGGCCAGGTCGAACGTGCTCAGATCGCTGCCCCGCAGGTCGCACGTGGTGAGGTCGGCCCCGCGCAGCCACGCCCCCGACAGGTCGGCCCGCCGCACCTCGGCGCCCGCCAGCCGGGCCCCGGTCAGGTCGGCCTCGCGCAGCCGGGTGCCACGGAAGGCGCTGCCGCGCAGGTCGGCGCCGGGCAGCCCGACGTAGGACCAGTCGCCGCCCTCGACCTTCAGCAGCCCGAAGGTGCAGCCGTCGAACACGCTGCCGGTCAGCTTGCAGCCCGTGAAGGTGGCGTCGAAGAACGAGCAGCGGGAGAAGGAGCAGTTCAGGAAACACGCGTCGGTGTGTTCCGACACGTTGAGGCGCACGTTCCTGAACACGCACTCCTCGAACGTCGAGCCGTGGTCGACGGCCTCGGTCAGGTCTACGTCCTGGAACAGCACCCGGTGATGGGTCTCACCGGACAGTTCGCGGCCGTTCCAGTCCGTGGACCTGATCGTCGTCTCCGTCGCGGGGATCTCGCGCGCTGCCATGCGAACAAACTAGCGGATGCGGCGTCGCGGGTCAGGCCCGTTTGGCGATGGCCGTGATGAACGGCTGCACCAGCTTGGCCGCCAGGGGGCCGAAGGCCGCCAGGATGAGCACGTACGCCGCCGCCAGGGCGCCGAGGTCGGGGTGCACGCCCGCGCCCACCGCCAGGCCCGCGATGACGATGTTGAACTCGCCGCGCGGGATGAGCGCGATGCCCGCCCGCGCCTGGCCGGCCTTGGCGATGCCCGCGCGTCTGGCCGCGTACATGCCGGTCAGCAGCTTGGTGATCATGCTGACCAGGGCGAGCAGCGCGGCCAGCCCGGCCACCGGCAGGATCTTCGCGGGGTCGGTCTGGAGACCGAAGACCACGAAGAACACCGCCGCGAACAGGTCGCGCAACGGCGCCAGCAACGTCTGGGCGTCCTCGGCCAGTTCGCCCGACAGCGCGATGCCCACCAGGAACGCGCCGACCGCCGCCGAGACCTGGAGCTGCTGGGCCAGCCCGGCGACCAGCAGGGCCAGGCCGACGACCTTCAGCAGCAGCACCTCGGAGTTGGGGCTGGAGACGAACGCCTCGATGAAACGTCCGAACCGCAGCGCCACGATCAGCACCACGCTCACCGTCAGCAGCGCGATGCCGACCGAGATCGCCCCGCTCACCAGGCTGAGCCCGGCCAGCATGGTGGTCAGGACCGGCAGGTAGATCGCCATCGTCAGGTCCTCGAACACCAGCAGCGAGAGCACCGTCGGTGTCTCCCGGTTACCGATCCAGCCCAGGTCTGACAGCACCTTGGCGGTGATGCCCGAGGAGGTGGCGTACGTGACGCCCGCCATGGCGACGGCCGCCACCGGGCCCCAGCCGAGCAGCAGCGCGATGATGGCGCCGGGGGCGGCGTTGAGCACCAGGTCCACGACGCCCGCGCGGGCGTTGCTGGTGAGGCTCGTGACCAGTTCGTCGGCGTTGTACTCGAGTCCGAGCGTGAGCAGCAGCAGAACCACGCCCAGCTCGGAACCGATGGAGAGGAACTCCTCGCTCGTGGCCAGCGGCAGCACGCCGCCGGTCCCGAACGCCAGACCGGCGATCAGGTAGAGCGGGATGGGGGAGATGCCTCCGCGCAACGCCAGCGCACCGAGGATTCCCAGACCCAGAAGAACGGCACCGAATTCGAGGAAGAGGATCGCGGTATGGTGCACCCGCGCTCTACCCGTTCGCGAAGATGTCGGCGACCTCGGCGGTGCTCTCCTCGCTGCCGACCACGACGACGACGTCGGCGGCGTTGAAGAGGAAGTCGGGGCCGGGGCTGGCGAACACCTGCCCGCCGCGGGCGACCGCGACGATGGAGGCGCTCGTCCTGGTCCGCACCCGCGCGTCACCCATGGGACGGCCCGCGTAGGGGGAGCTCGCCGGGATCGGGAGCTGCACGCTGACCAGGCCCTCCACCTGCTGGTGGAGCTGGTTGAGCCGCTGCACGATGCGGGGGGCGCCCAGGAGTTCGGCCAGGGCGTCGGCCTCTTCGTCGTTGAGCTTGACCGTCTGGCAGACGGCGTCCGGGTCTTCCTTGTCATAGATGACCAGGTCCCGGCGGCCGGTGCGGTGGGACACGATGCCTACCCGTTGTCCTTTTCGGGTGGTGAAATCGTGTCTTAGACCGATACCCGGCAGTGCTGTTTGTTCGACCTCCACCTGACCCACCCGTCCAGAGCTGCATATTTCCGGACAACCTTACCAACGTCATACCCTGCTCTGGCCTGGGCCAATTGTCTACCAAATCGCGCCGCCGCCCCCGAACCCCGCAGACACCCCCTGACCAGGGCGAACCATCGGCGGGACGCCGGGCGCGACGAGAGGTGACAGGCCCCGCCACGCCGGGCGACGCCGGTCAGGCCCGGTCTCCGATGAGGGCCAGGGCCTGGCGGGCGATCTCCCATTCCTCGTCCGTCGGGATGACCAGGACGGGAACCTCGGCGTCCGGCGGCGAGATCGCCCGCTCGTGCTCCGGCCCGGGGGCGTTGCGTGCCGGGTCGACGGCGATGCCGAGGCGTTCCAGGCCGGTCAGGGACTCGGCGCGGGTGGCGGCGTCGTGCTCGCCGACGCCGCCGGTGAACACGAGGGCGTCCACGCGGCCGAGCAGGGCGTAGTAGGCGCCGACGTACTTGCGGATCCGGCGCGTGTACACGGCCAGGGCCAGCCGGGCCTCCTCGCCGGAGCCGGCGCGGGCCTCGCGCATGTCGCCGGTGCCGGCCAGGGCGCGCAGTCCGCTCTCGTGGCCGAGCGCGTCCTCCACCCGCTGGGCGTCCAGGCCGTCCACGCGGGCGAGGTAGCCGGCCAGCGCGGGGTCCACGTCGCCGGAGCGGGTGCCCATGACGAGCCCTTCGAGCGGGGTCAGGCCCATGGAGGTGTCGACGCTGCGCCCGCCGGAGACGGCGGTGAGGCTGGCGCCGTTGCCGAGATGGGCCACGATCAGGTCGAGGCCGGCGAGATCGCGGCCGAGCAGGGCGGCGGCGCGGCGCGAGACGTAGGCGCAGGAGGTGCCGTGGAAGCCGTAGCGGCGCACGCCGAGCCGGTCGCGCCAGTCGCGGGGGACCGCGTAGGTGTACGCCTCCGGCGGCAACGTCCGGTGGAAGGCGGTGTCGAAGACCGCCACCTGCGGCGCGCGGGGGAAGGCCGCGCGGGCCAGCCGGATGCCGGTCAGGTTGACCGGGTTGTGCAGGGGCGCGAGCGGGGCCAGCTCCTCGATGGCCGCGATCACCTGGTCGTCGATGACGACGGCCCGGTCGAAGCGGGTGCCGCCGTGCACGACGCGGTGCCCGACCGCGACCGGGTCGAGCGCGGGCCCGGCCGCCTCGAACGCCGCCATCATCGCCGCCAGCCCCTCGCCGTGGCCGGGGAAGGGCCGCTCGCGCACGTACGGGGCAGCGTCGCCCGCGTGGTGCGTGAGCCGGCCGCGCCGCTCGCCGACCCGCTCCACCAGCCCCCGCGCCGGCCGCCGCCCGGTGCGCACGTCCACCAGCTCGTACTTGATGGACGAGGAGCCGGTGTTCAGGACGAGAATGTGCCCGGCCACGTCCACGACCTGATCTCCGCGGGGTCCTCGCCGTGCTCGCGCGTGTACGCCCGCGCCCGAAGCCGCCGGTCGCTCATGTCCTGGCGCAGGTGCGCGGCCCGCGAACCGAGGCCGGGAACCCGGTCGATCACGTCCATGACCAGGTGGAAGCGGTCGATGTCGTTGAGCATGCACATGTCGAACGGCGTCGTCGTGGTGCCCTCCTCCTTGTAGCCGCGCACGTGGAGGTTGGCGTGGCCGTGCCGCCGGTAGGCGAGCTGGTGGATGAGGCTCGGGTAGCCGTGGAAGTTGAACACGATCGGCCGGTCCGTGGTGAACAGCGTGTCGAACTCGGCGTCCGGCATGCCGTGCGGGTGCTCCGACGGCGGTTGCAGCCGCATCAGGTCGACGACGTTGACCACCCGGACCTTCAGCTCGGGCAGGTGCTCGCGCAGCAGCGCGGCGGCGGCCAGCGTCTCCAGGGTCGGCACGTCCCCGGCGCAGGCCAGCACCACGTCCGGGTCGGTGCCCTGGTCGGTGGAGGCCCACGGCAGGATGCCCAGGCCGCGCGTGTTGTGCGCGATGGCCTCGTCCATCGTGAACAGGTCGAGCACCGGCTGCTTGCCCGCCACGATCACGTTCACGTAGTCGCGCGAGCGCAGGCAGTGGTCGGCCACCGACAGCAGCGTGTTGGCGTCCGGCGGCAGGTAGACGCGCACCACCGACGCCTTCTTGTTGACCACCACGTCGAGGAAGCCCGGGTCCTGGTGGCTGAAGCCGTTGTGGTCCTGCCGCCACACGTGCGACGACAGCAGGTACGTCAGCGACGCCACCGGCCGCCGCCACGGGATCTTCCGCGCGGTCTCCAGCCACTTGGCGTGCTGGTTGAACATCGCGTCCACGATGTGGATGAACGCCTCGTAGCAGTTGAACAGCCCGTGCCGCCCGGTCAGCAGGTAGCCCTCCAGCCAGCCCTGGCACAGGTGCTCGCTCAGCACCTCCATGACCCGGCCGCCGGCGCCCAGGTTCTCGTCGGTGGGCAGCAGTTCGGCGTTCCAGGCCCGGTCGGTGACCTCGAACACCTCCGTGAGCCGGTTGGAGGCCGTCTCGTCGGGGCCCATCAGCCGGAACGTGCGCGGGTTGGCCGCGATCACGTCCCGCAGGAGGCCGCCGAGCACCCGGGTCGGCTCGGTGAACTGCTCGGCCGGCGCCTTCACCTCCACGGCCAGCCGGCGGAAGTCGGGCAGCCGCAGCGGCTGCAGCAGCTCGCCGCCGTTGGCGTGCGGGTTCGCGCTCATCCTGCGCGCGCCGCGCGGCACCGTGCCGAGGACGGCCTCGACGGGCCGCCCGTCCGGGCCGAACAGCTCCTCCGGCCGGTACGAGCGCATCCACTCCTCCAGCATGGCCAGGTGCGCCGGGTTCTCGCGGACGTTGGCCAGCGGCACCTGGTGGGCCCGCCACGTGCCCTCCACCGGCTTGCCGTCCACCTCGCGCGGCCCGGTCCAGCCCTTCGGCGTCCGCAGGACGATCATCGGCAGCCGCTCGGCCTCGCCCGCCCGGTAGGCGGCGATCTCGTCGAACGCGGTGTCCAGGGTGGCGGCCATCTCCTCGTGGTCGGGCCCGACGAGGTGGGGGCGGTAGCCGTACCCCTCCATGAGCTTGACCAGCTCGCCGGTGGGGATGCGGGCCAGCACGGCCGGGTTGGCGATCTTGTAGCCGTTCAGGTGCAGGATGGGCAGGACGATCCCGTCGCGGCGGCGGTCCAGGAACTTGTTGGAGTGCCAGCTCGCCGCCAGCGGCCCGGTCTCGGCCTCTCCGTCGCCGATGACGCAGGCCACGACCAGGCCGGGGTTGTCGAAGGCGGCCCCGTAGGCGTGGGCCAGCGCGTAACCCAGCTCGCCGCCCTCGTGGATCGACCCGGGCGTCTCCGGCGCGACGTGGCTGGGGATGCCGCCGGGGAAGGAGAACTGGCGGAACAGCCGCCGCATGCCCTCCACGTCCGGCGACACGTCCGGGTACCGCTCCGTGTACGACCCCTCCAGCCACGCGTGGGCCACCGCCGCCGGGCCGCCGTGACCGGGACCCACGATGTAGATCATGTCCTGGTCCCGCTCGCGGATCACCCGGTTGAGGTGCGCGAAGCAGAAGTTCAACCCGGGCGTCGTGCCCCAGTGGCCGAGCAGGCGGGGCTTGATGTGCTCGGGCCGCAGCGGTTCGCTCAGCAGCGGGTTGTCCAGCAGGTAGATCTGCCCGACGGACAGATAGTTGGCCGCCCGCCAGTACGCGTCTATGTGCTCCATGCCCCTGCTGATTCCTCCCCAGGAGGCGCTGAATCCCTTATCAGCCGATAAGGTGCCGAACATGGAGTTCAGGAGCTCACGTTGGTACGCAGGGAACGACCGGAACTCCTACATCCACCGGGCCTGGATGCGGCGCGGCCTGCCGGGTGCGGCGTTCGAGGGCGACCGGCCGCACATCGCGATCGCCAACACCGCCTCCGACCTCACCCCCTGCAACTCCCACCTCGACGAGGTGGCCCGCAGCGTCATGAACGGCGTGTGGGAGGCCGGGGGAGTGCCGCTCAACCTGCCCGTCGTCTCCCTCGGCGAGACGAACGTGCGCCCGACCGCCATGCTCTGGCGCAACCTGGCCGCCATGGCCACCGAGGAGATGCTGCGCGCCAACCCCATCGACGGCGTGGTGCTGCTCGGCGGCTGCGACAAGACGATCCCGTCGCTGCTCATGGCCGCCGCCTCGGTGGACCTGCCCGCCCTCGTGGTGCCCGGCGGCCCCATGCTGACCGGCCACTTCCGCGGCGCGCCGCTCGGCTGCGGCACCGACGTGTGGCGGCTCAGCGAGGAGGTGCGCGCCGGGACGCTCTCCCGCGAGGCGTTCCTGCGCTCCGAGTCGTCCATGATCCGCAGCCGCGGCCACTGCAACACGATGGGCACCGCCTCCACCATGGCGTGCATCGCCGAGGCGCTCGGCATGACCCTGCCCGGCACCGCCGGCACCCCCGCCCCCGACAGCCGCCTGCTCGAACGCTCCCACGAGTCCGGCCGCCTGGCCGTCGAACTGGTCAGGCAGGGCCGCCGCCCGAGCCAGGTCATGACCAGGGGCTCCTTCCGCAACGCCATCGTCACCCTGGCCGCCGTCGGCGGCTCCACCAACGCCGTCGTGCACCTGCTGGCCATCGCCGGCCGGCTCGGCGTCGACCTGAGCCTGGACGACTTCGACCGCACCGGCTCCGGCGTGCCGCTGCTGGTGGACCTGCAACCGGCCGGCCGCCACCTCATGGACGACCTGTTCAGGGCCGGCGGCCTGGTCGCCGTGCTGAAGGAGGTCGAGGACCTGCTCGACCCCGGGGCGATCACCGTCACCGGCCGGCCGCTCACCGAGCACCTCGAAGGGGCCGAGATCTGGGACGAGGACGTCATCCGGCGCCGCGCCGACCCGCTGCTGCCCGACGCGGGCATCGCCGTGCTGCGCGGCAACCTCGCCCCCGGCGGCGCGGTGATCAAGCCCGCCGCCGCCTCGCCCGAACTGCTGCGCCACCGCGGGCGCGCCGTCGTGTTCGACAGCGTCGAGGACGTCCACGCCCGCCTCGACTCGCCCGACCTCGACGTGGACGAGACGTCCGTGCTGGTCCTGCGCGGCTGCGGGCCCAGGGGATATCCCGGCATGCCGGAGGTCGGCAACCTGCCGCTGCCCGCCAAGCTGCTGGAGAAGGGCGTGCGCGACATGGTGCGGGTCAGCGACGCCCGCATGAGCGGCACCGCGTACGGCACGGTCGTCCTGCACACCGCGCCCGAGGCGGCCGCCGGCGGGCCGCTGGCCAGGGTGCGCACCGGCGACCCCATCGTGCTCGACGTGGCCGCCCGCCGGCTCGACGTGGACGTGCCCGACGCCGAGCTGAACGCGCGGGAGCCGGTCATGACCGGCCACGCCCGGCCCGTACGCGGCTGGGAACGCCTCTACGTCGAGCACGTCACCCAGGCCGACCGCGGCGCGGACCTCGACTTCCTCATCGGCTCCGGCGGCGACCACGTGGGCCGGGAATCCCACTGACGGCCCCGACACTCCACTCCGCCATGCGCGGAATGAGCCGCGCGGGGTAGGCGGTTACGGGACGATGGGACCAGGCATGATCGGTTTGGCGGCGCGAGGAGGCCACGCGTGAACGGCGACATCACCCAGAGCCAGGAGTGGGCGGCACTGGGCAAGCACCACGAAGAGCTGGCGGGCAGGCAGTTGCGGGAGCTGTTCGCCGACGACCCCGGCCGGGCCGGGCGCATGACGGTGACCGCCGGCGACCTCTACCTCGACTACGCCAAGCACCGCGCCACGGGCGAGACCATCGGCCTGCTCGTCGCGCTGGCCGAGCGGTCGGGGCTGCGCGAGCGCGTCGAGGCCATGTTCTCCGGCGCGCACATCAACGTCAGCGAGGACCGCGCCGTGCTGCACGTCGCGCTGCGCATGCCGCGCGAGGCGGAGCTCGTCGTCGACGGCCAGGACGTCGTGGCCGACGTGCACGCCGTGCTCGACAAGATGAGCGCCTTCGCCGGGCGGGTCAGGTCCAAGGAATGGACGGGCGCCACCGGCAGGCCCATCGAGACCGTCGTCAACATCGGCATCGGCGGCTCCGACCTCGGCCCCGCCATGGCCTACGAGGCGCTGCGCGACTACGCCGACGCCGGCGTCGCGGCCCGGTTCGTCTCCAACATCGACCCGGCCGACATCACCGGCAACCTGGCCGGCCTCGACCCCGCGACCACCCTGTTCGTGGTCAGCTCCAAGACCTTCACCACGCTGGAGACGCTCACCAACGCCAGGGTCGCGCGCCGCTGGCTGGTCGAGGCGCTCGGCGAGGACGCGGTCGCCAAGCACTTCGTCGCCGTCTCCACCAACGCCGCCAAGGTCGCCGAGTTCGGCATCGACACCGACAACATGTTCGGCTTCTGGGACTGGGTCGGCGGCCGTTACTCCTACGACGGCGCCATCGGCCTGTCGCTGATGATCGCGATCGGGCCCGACCGCTTCCGCGAGATGCTGGCCGGCTTCCACACCATGGACGAGCACTTCCGCACGGCCCCGTTCGAGGCCAACATGCCCGTCCTGATGGCCCTGCTCGGCATCTGGTACACCGACTTCTTCGGCGCCGAGACCCGCGCCGTGCTGCCCTACAGCCAGCGGCTGCACCGCTTCCCCGCCTACCTGCAGCAGCTCACGATGGAGTCCAACGGCAAGTCCGTGCGCGCCGACGGCTCCCCCGTCACCACCGGCACCGGCGAGATCTTCTGGGGCGAGCCGGGCACCAACGGCCAGCACGCCTTCTACCAGCTCCTGCACCAGGGCACCCGGCTCGTGCCCGCCGACTTCATCGGCTTCGCCGAGCCCTTCGAAGACCGCGAGGGCATGCACGACCAGCTCGCCGCCAACCTCTTCGCCCAGACCACGGCGCTGGCGTTCGGCAAGACCGCCGCCGAGATCGCCGCCGAGGGCACCGCGGCCGAGATCGTGCCGCACAAGGTGATGCCGGGCAACCGGCCCACCTCCACGATCCTGGCCCCCAAGCTCACCCCCGGCACGCTGGGCCAGCTCGTCGCGCTCTACGAGCACATCGTGTTCGTCGAGGGCACGATCTGGGGCGTCGACTCCTTCGACCAGTGGGGCGTCGAGCTGGGCAAGAAGATGGCGCTCGACCTGGCGCCCGCGCTCACCTCCGACGAGCCGCCCACCGCCTTCCCCGACACCTCCACCGAACAGCTCATCCGCAGATACCGGGCGCTGCGCGGAAGGGCCGTCTGACATGGCGCGGGCGGGCGCGCTCGTCCTGTTCGGCGTCACCGGTGACCTCGCGCGCAAGATGCTGCTGCCCGCGCTCTACCACCTCACCGCCGAGGGCCGGTTCGACCTGCCGGTCATCGGCGTGGCCAAGACCGACCTCGACCTCGACGGGCTGCGCGAGCACGCCCGCCAGGCCTGCGGCGGGGTACGCGACGCGGCCTTCGAGAAGCTGGCCGGCAACCTGCGGCTGGTCGCCGGCGACTACGGCGACCCCGCCACGTTCGCCCGGCTGCGCGAGGAGACCGAGGGCAAGGGCTTCCTGTGCCACTACCTCGCGGTGCCGCCGGCGCTGTTCGAGGTGGTCGCCGAAGGGCTGGCCGGGCAGGGCCTCAACCGCGACGCCCGGCTCGTCGTGGAGAAGCCCTTCGGCCACGATCTCAGCTCGGCCAGGGAGCTCAACGACAGGCTGCTGCGCCACTTCGACGAGGACCACCTGCGCCGCGTCGATCACTTCCTGGGCAAGGAGCCGGTCGAGGACCTCATGGTCTTCCGGTTCGCCAACACGCTGCTGGAGCCGATCTGGAACCGGTCCCACATCCGCAGCGTGCAGATCACCATGGCCGAGGACTTCGACGTCAGCGACCGCGGCGCCTTCTACGACGCCAACGGCACCGTCCGCGACGTCGTCCAGAACCACCTGCTGCAGCTCCTGGCCATCCTCGCGATGGACCCGCCGCCCTCCATCGACGCCCGCGCCCAGCTCGACGAGAAGTGGCGGGTGCTGCGCGCGGTCAAGGCCATCGACCCGGCCGACGTCGTCCGCGGCCAGTACACCGGCTACCTCGACACCGACGGCGTGCGCCCCGGCTCCACCACCGAGACCTACGTCGCCATGCGCGCCTACATCGACAACTGGCGCTGGGCCGGGGTGCCGTGGTGCATCCGCTCCGGCAAGGCCCTGCCGACCACCGACCTGGAGATCGTCGCCGAGCTGTTCCGGCCGCCGGTCACGATGTTCGGCAACGGCGACGCGCCCGACACCCCCAACCTCATCCGCTTCCGGCTGCAGCCCGACGCGGGGGTGACCTTCGACCTGCTGGTCAAGGAGCCGGGCAAGCAGCACGCCCGGCCGGTGCCGGTCAGCGTCGACTTCACCAAGGTGCTCGGGCCGATGGAGGCCGCCTACGCGCGCATCCTGTTCGACGCCGTCAGCGGTGATCCGCGCAGGTTCGCCAGGTTCGACCTGGTGGAGGAGTCGTGGCGGATCGTGCAGCCGGTGCTCGACCCGGGGCAGGCGCCGCTGCCGTACGCGAAGGGGAGCTGGGGGCCCGAGCCGGCGGCGCACATTCCACCGGGCGGCTGGCACGAGATCTCCACGACGTTCGACTGACCGGCGTGCGGTGGGTAGGGAAGAGGCAGCGGGCCCGATCGACGCGTCGGGCGTCCTGGAGCGACGATGGGGGGATGGACATTGTGGAGCTGATGGAACGGTCGAAAGACGCGGTCACGGTCAAGCGGGTCTTCGGCGAGCCGATCCGGCACGGCGACGTGGTCGTCATCCCCGTGGCCAGGGTCGTCCAGGGCGGCGGCGGGGGCCAGGGGCAGGGGAAACGTGAGAAGGGCGAGGAGGGTTCCGGCGGCGGCGGCGGCTTCGGCCTCGGCGCGAGCCCGGCGGGGGTGTTCGTGGTCAAGGACGGCGAGGTCCGGTGGCAGCCCGCGGTCGACGTCAACCGCATCGTCGTGGGCGGTCAGGTGGTGGCGGTCGTGCTGCTGCTGACCCTGCGGGCGATCTTCGGGAGGCGGCGCCGCAGGCGCTGATCCGGCCGTGCTGATCGATCTGCTCGACGACGCCCGCCTGCCCGGCCACGCCTTCCTGATCCCCGGCGCCAACCTGCCGGTGCGGCTGGCCGGGCTGGGCGGCCCGGCGACGCTCGTCCGCTTCCCGCCGGGCTGGACCCGGCACGAGCGCGGCCACTACCTGGCGGGGGAGGAGTTCGTGCTGCTGGCGGGCGAGCTGCGGGTCTCGGGCATCACGTACCTGCCGGGGCAGCACGGCTGGCTGCCCGCCGGCACGCTGCGCCACTCGTGCGCCGCCCCGGGCGGCGCGCTGGCGTTCACGTCGTTCGACGGCCAGCCCACCTGGGTGCGCGGCGAGCGGGACGTGCCCGACGGCCCGCTCGGGCGCACGCCTCTGGAGAGCGTCGTCATCCCAGGCGGCGGCCTTCCGCTCACCCCGCGCTCCGTCCTGCTCGACACGCCGATCCCGCTCGATCGTCCGGCCGAGGTGATCACGGTGCCGACCTGGACGTGGGAACGGTCGGCCCTGATCCCGGAGGGGCGGGTGCTCGTCCGGTGGCCGCCGTGACCCGCGCGGTCAGGACAGGCTCACGCCCAGCAGGTGACCCAGCCCGTACGTGACGGTGGCCGCCCCCACCCCCAGCGCGAGCTGGCGCAGGCCGCCGAGCCACCACGGCCGCGCGGTCATCGCCGCCACGGCGGCCCCGAACCCGAACAGCGCCACCACGCTCAGCACCAGCGCCACCATGATCCCGGACGCCCCGAACAGGAACGGGGCCAGCGGCACCAGCGCCCCGACCGCGAACGCGCCGAACGACGACGCGGCGGCCAGGTAGGGGGAGGGCAGGTCGTCGGGGTCGACGCCGAGTTCTTCGCGCACGTGCACCCGCAACGCCTGCTCGGGATCGGCCGACAGCCCGTCGGCCACCCGTTCGGCCAGCTCGGGATCGAGCCCGCGCGCCCGGTAGAGCGCGGCCAGTTCGGCCCGCTCGCCCTCGGGGTTGCGGGCCAGCTCGCGCCGCTCGACGGCGATCTCGGCCCGCATCAGCTCGGTCTGCGACTTCACGGAGGTGTACTCGCCGGCCGCCATCGAGCACGCCCCGGCGATGAGCCCGGCGAACCCGGCCAGCACCGCCCCCTGCCCGGCTCCGGCCGCTCCGACGACTCCGGCGATCAACGCGAAGTTGGACACGAGCCCGTCCATGGCCCCGAACACCGCCGGCCGCAGCCAGCCGCCGGTCACGTCACGGTGGCTGTGGTGCTGCTCAGGAGATTCCGGCCGGACAAGCTCGATGGTCATGAAACCCTCCAATTACGATCTCTCGTCGACAAAGGTGGCATGTCGAACGAAAGTTCGCAACGAAGGAGAGGCTTGCCTGAGCTGCGGTGGGTCACGCAGGGTGATCGAACATGCCTGCGCGACAGCACCCTATGCGTCCGGGTGAACGCATGATGCGACCGCCGCGCCTGCTGGGCGGCGGCCCGCGCGATCGTCAGGCGTGGATCGGGGCCGTGGCGGCGGGAACCGTCTCGGTGGGCCGCGTTCCGCGGATCATGGTCTCGCAGTCGGCGATCGTCTCCTCCAGCAGCGTCCGCAGCAGCGTGTCCGGGTCGTCGACGCACGCCTGCACGATGCCCACCACCGCGAGCTGCACCGCGTTCGGGGCCGCGTACCGGCGGAACCCCTTCTCGGTGATCCTGGCGGCCCGGCTGAAGCGCCTGGCCTGCTCGGCCGCGTGCGGGACCTCGTCCATCGCCCGCCGGCTGCGCTCGCTCATCGGCCGCCCGGGGGCCCCGTCGAGCCGGGCCAGCATCTCCTCCGCCGCCAGCACCGACACCGCGAGCGCGAGCTGCCGCTCGGCCGCCGCCACCGGCAGGGCGGTGGTGGCGCAGCGCAACGCGATGTGCGCGTCTATGCGCAGATCGTCACTGGACAGGCCGATGATGGACGGCACCAGCCGGACGAGCCGGGCCCGGCCGGCGTCGCCGACGTTGTCGTTCACCAGCCGGGCCAGCGCCGCCAGCAACGGGTGCGTGCAGGCCGGATGGTCGCTCCAGCGCTCCCCGGCCAGGTAGGAGGCCAGCTCCATGAAACAGGCGCCACGCTTCGGATTGCGATGCCTGCCTCGGGACAGGACCGGCATGTGATCAAGATGATTGTCCACGGGTGCTCCACTGCTTCACGCGATCGCCATCTGTCCAGCGCGGTCCATTCAGTTTGCGCTGGAGTACGGTTCAATGCCAGTGATGCGGGGCTTTCTCGATGAACGTTCCCTCTACCCGCCCATGTCACACTCACGCCCTACCACCGCACGAAAACCGCGACCGTGCGGCCCGGGACCGTGAGCGTGCCCGTCGCGGGCTCGAAGGACGACTCGCGCACCACCGGATCGTCCGACCCGGCCTGTACGGGGTGCAGCTCCACCCGCTGCCCCGCCAGCGCTGGCACGTCCTGGGCCTGCGGCTGCGGGGTCGCGTTGAACACAGCCGTGACCGACGTCCAGCGCGGGTCGAGGCCCTCGGTGTCCACGTGCAGGGCGATCACGCCCTCCGCCGAGGCGGGGAAGGACAACCGCCGCCGCACCTCCTCCGGCGAGCCCAGCGCGAACGCCGGCGTCGAGGCCCTGATCCGCAGCAGCTCGCCGAAGCGGGCCCGCGCGGCGCCGATGTCCGCGCAGCCGGGCCGCAGCGCCGGGTCGGCGAGCAGCGGCCGGGCGTAGGGCCAGCGGGCCTCGTTGCCGGCGCGCGGCGGCAGGCCCGCGCCGAAGCCGTTGCCCTGCGCGCAGTCCCACAGCAGCCGGTTGAACCAGTCGCCCGAGTCGTAGGAGTTACGGTCGAACGACTTCGAGCGCAGCCGCTCGCTGCCCGCGTGCACGAAGACCGTCCCCTGCGACAGCAGCGCCGCGGCCAGCGACAGCGCCTGCATGCGCACCCGGTCGGCCATCGGCGTGTCCGGTGGCAGCTTGTAGGCCAGCGCGTCGAACAGCGTCTCGTTGTCGTGCGCGTCCACGTACGTCACCGCCTCGCCGGGCGCGGCCGTGTACCCGGCGGGCGAGCCGTTGTAGTCCACCTCCGAGCCCTTCCTGCCGCACGGCAGCACGTAGTCGCGCAGGTTCCCGGTCAGGCCGACCCTGATCAGGTCGGCGTAGTGCGCCAGCCGCGCCCGCTGCTGCTCGGCCGTGCCGTTGGCGGGCGAGCCGTTGGGCGCGCCGGCCAGCCCCGAGCCGAAGCCCTGCACGCGCGGGTCGGCGTCGAACGGGGTGCCGCCGCGCACCGCGTCACGCAGGCGGTCGGTGAACGTGCCGATGCCGGTGCCGGCCAGGTTCGCCTGCGTGGCCTGCTCGAAGCGGGCGTCGTCGGCCACCTCGCCGAAGTTCCAGCCCTCGCCGTACAGGATGATCGACGGGCCGTCCACGCCGTCGCGGGCCACGGTCAGCTCGTCGAGGGCCCGGCGGACGGCGAGCAGGTTCGCCTTCGGGTGGTGGCCCATGAGGTCGAAGCGGAAACCGTCGATCTTGTACTGCCTGGCCCACGTGACGATCGAGTCCACCACGAGCTTGCCCATCATCAGGTGCTCGGGCGCGGTGTTGGCGCAGCAGGTGGAGGTGGCCACGGCGCCGTCGTCGAGCAGCCGGTGGTAGTAGCCGGGCACGATCGGGTCGAGCACGCCGGTGGAGTGCGTGTGGTTGTAGACGACGTCCATGACCACCCGCAGCCCGGCCCGGTTGAGCGCGGCGACCATGCCGCGGAACTCCCTGGTCCGCTCGTCGGGGTCGCGGGCGTACGAGCCCTCGGGCACGGTGTAGTGCAGCGGGTCGTAGCCCCAGTTGAAGGCGTCCGTCGCGGCCGTGCGGGCCACGCACTCCTGCTGCCGCTCGGAGTCCGGCGGCAGCGCGGCCAGGTCGCGCGACGGCTCCGTCCGGTCGGCCGCGCGCTCGGGCACCGTGGCGAAGTCGAAGACGGGCAGCAGGTGCACGTGCGTCAGCCCGTCGGCGGCCAGCGCGCGCAGCTCGCGCATGCCGGCGCCGTCCTGCTCGAAGGCCGCGTACGTGCCGCGCAGCGCGGGCGCGACGGTGGCGTCGGAGGCGGAGAAATCGCGCACGTGCAGCTCGTAGATCGAGGCCCGGTGCTGCGGCACCGGCGGCGGCTTGGCCTGCCGGTCCCAGCCGGGCGGCTTGGCGGCGGCGGCGTCGAGGCTCACGAGCCTGCTGCGCGCCCCGTCGGGGGTGACGCCCAGGCCGTACGGGTCGGTGACCTCGTTCGTCACGATCGTGCCGGCCGCCGGCGAGTAGACCGTGACCAGGTAGGTGTACTCGCGCTCCAGCCAGGTCGGCAGCCCGCGCACCGACCACACGCCGCTCTCGTCGTCGCGCCGCATCCGGTGCAGGGTGCGCCCGCCGGGGCCGTACAGGGCCAGCTTCACCTCGCGGGCCGTCGGCGCCCACAGCGCCAGCTTCGGCATGACCTGGCCCGACGGGCCCAGGACGGCGGTGGCGGCGTTGGCGTACAGGTCGTCGAGCACTCCAGGGAGCTGCACGCCGGTCGCGCTCAGCAGCGTGCCCGCCGCGTCCCGGGCCACGGCCGCGACCTGGCCGCGCAGCGCGTCGCGGACGAGATCGGCGTCGCGCGCGGGCACCTTCAGCGCCGGGTACGCGGCCAGGTGCGGCCACCGGCGGCGCTGCTCCTCGCTCAGCTCGCCCGCGGTGAGCCGGATGAGCCGCGGGCCGCCGTCCAGGTCGCGTACCTCGCCGCCGGCGCAGGTGAGACCGCCCATGGCGCTGAAGGCCAGGAAGTGCCGCAGCGACGGATCGGTCCGCCAGACGACCGTGTCGCGGTCGATCCAGTGGGCCCTGGCCCTGCTCAGGTCGGCGTCGGCGCTCGTGGCGGCGGGCGGCTCCGGCCGCCACCGGACCGGTGTCAGCGGCTCCGTGCCGTCGCCCTGGTGAATGATGTGACGCAGGTTCCTCACCCCCTGGGCGGGCGGCGCCGCCCCCAGACATGTGACTCCCCAGCGGTCATCGTTCCCGTCCGGGCGGAGGTGATGCGGAACGGCTCAGAGGGGACCGTACGCACCCCAAACCGATCTTTGCCATCCTTTCTGGAAATTTCTGCAACGCGGCAAACCCCATCCTGGCCCGCAAGCCGGCTCACCTGCGTCCATCCCGGGTTCACCATGAGAGACCGTCTCCCTGTGCAGGGTTGTGACCAGCGGAAACGCCGAAAGGCACGAGGATGGATCAAGGTAACGACTTGCAGAAAAACTTGCGCCGCCATCTTCCGATGAGCGTCTCGTCGGCGTAACCTCCGGCTTACTCCGACCTCCGACCGAGCTGTGAGGAGAAGGACATGCGACGACTTTTACCGTCCGCGGCGGTGGTTGCGTCACTGGCGCTGGCGATCTCCGCCTGTGGCGGAGGCGGCGGCGGGACCGCCGCGCCCCCCACCCAGGTCTCCGACCCGTCGAAGGTGAGCGGCGAGGTGACGTGGTGGGACACGACGCGTCCCGACAGCGAGGGACCGACGTTCCAGGCGTTGATCAAGGAGTTCGAGGCCGAGTATCCGCAGGTCAAGGTCAACTATGTGAACGTGCCCTCGGACCAGGCGCAGAACCAGTTCCAGACGGCCGCGCAGGCCGGCACCGGCGCGCCGGACGTGATCCGCTCCGAGGTGGCCTGGACGTCGCAGTTCGCCTCACTGGGCTACCTGCAACCGCTGGACGGCAGCCGCGCGGTCGACCGCCCCGAGGACTTCCTGCCGGGCCCGCTGAGCAGCACGAAGTACGACGGCAAGACCTACGCCGTGCCGCAGGTCACCGACACGCTCGCGCTGATCTACAACAAGCGGCTGCTGAAGGAGGCCGGGCACGAGGAGCCGCCCAGGACGATCGCCGAGCTGAAGCAGACCGCGCTCGACGTCAAGGCCAAGACCGGCGCGGCCGGGCTGGCGCTGAACGTCGACTCCTACTTCCTGCTGCCCTTCATGTACGGCGAGGGCGGCGACCTCCTCGACGTGGCCGCCAAGAAGATCGTGGTCAACTCCCCGGCGAACGTGAAAGCCATGGAGACCGTCGCCGACCTGATCAGCTCCGGGGCCGCGCCCAAACCCGCCACCACCGAGAGCTACGCCAACGCCATGACCGCCCTCAAGGAGGGCAAGGCGGCCATGATCTACAACGGGCCGTGGGCGCTGTCGGAGATCCACCAGGGCAAGGAGTTCCAGGACACGGCGAACCTGGGCATAGCGCCGGTCCCGGCCGGATCGGTCAAGGCCGCGGCCCCCACGGGCGGCTGGAACCTGGCCGTCTACGCCGGCTCCAAGAACATCCCGGCCGCCTCCGAGTTCGTCCGTTTCATGACCACGGCCGAGGCGCAGGCGAAGATCGCCAAGGAGATCAGCCTGCTGCCCACCCGCACCTCCGCCTACGCCGACCCCGCGGTGCAGGGCAACGCGGACGTGGCGGTGTTCAAGCCGATCATGGACACCGCGGTGCCGCGCCCGTGGATCCCCGAGGGCGGGCAGCTCTTCCAGCCGCTGCTGGAGGGCTACCAGGCGCTCGTCGGCGGCAAGTCGGCGCCGGCGGACATGCTCAAGGGCGTCGACGAGCAGTACCGGGGGATCATGAAGGACTGGAGCTGACCGGTGGCCGTCTCCACCGGAGGGGTTCGGGCCGCGGGCGAGGCGCGGCGTCTACCTGTCGCTGACGGACGCGACCGAGGCCAACATCGGCCGCACGATCGGCGTCAACGTCATCCCCGCCACCTACGAGTTCGTCGGCCTGGAGAACTACGTCCGGATCCTGACCAGCGGCCTGTTCTGGGACAAGCTGCTGTGGACCGTGCTGTGGACCGTGATCTGCGTCGCGGCGCACTACGGCATCGGCCTGGGCCTGGCCGTCATGCTCAACCGCCCCCTGCGCCTGCGCTCGCTCTACCGGGTGCTGCTGATCCTGCCGTGGGCGGTGCCCGCGTTCGTGGCCGCCTTCATCTGGCGCTACCTCTACAACAGCGACTACGGCGTGATCAACGGCTTCCTCAAGCTGGCCGGGCTCGGCGGCGTCGGCTGGCTGGACGACCCCACCACCGCGAAGATCGCGGTCATCGCGGTGAACGTGTGGATCGGGGTGCCGTTCATGATGGTCGCCCTGCTCGGCGGGCTGCAGTCGATCCCCGCCGAACTGTACGAGGCGGCGGAGGTGGACGGCGCCAACGCCTGGCAGCGGTTCAGGGCGATCACGCTGCCGGGGCTGAGCCAGGTGTCCGGCACGGTCGTGCTGCTGGGCACCATCTGGACGTTCAACATGTTCCCCATCATCTTCCTGGTCACCAGGGGCGGGCCGGGCAGCGAGACGGAGATCCTGGTCACCTACGCCTTCCGCGAGGCGTTCACCGGGATCCGCGACTACTCCGGGTCGGCGACCTGGGGCGTGATCATCCTGGCGATGCTGGTGGTGCTGGCCGTCGGCTACCGCCGCAGCCTGCGCGGTCAAGGAGGTGGCTGGTGAGCGTCCGGACCCGGCGGCGCGGCGAGCGCGGCCCGCTGGCCTCCGCGGGCCTGCACGCGGGCCTGCTGCTGGCCGTCGCCGTCTCCCTGTTCCCGGTCGTGTGGCTGGTGCTGACCTCGCTCAAGCCGCGCGACGGCTGGCTGTCGGCCGAACTGCGCCTGTTCGACGACTCCTCGCTCGACAACTACACCCGCGTGCTGACCGCGACCGAGTTCCCGCGCTGGCTGCTCAACAGCGTGCTGACGGCCGGGCTGACCATGGTGCTGGGCGTGTTCCTGGCGGCCACCACCGGGTACGCGGTCAGCCGGTTCCGCTTCCCCGGCCACCGGTCGGTGATGTGGCTGCTGCTGATCACCCAGATGTTCCCGGTGGCCATCCTGATCGTCCCGCTGTACAACCTGATGGCCGGGCTCGGGCTGCTGAACCAGATCCCCGGCCTGGTGATCGCGTACATGACGATCGCGGTGCCGTTCTGCGCCTGGATGATGAAGAGCTACTTCGACACCGTGCCGATCGAGATCGACCAGGCCGGGATGGTGGACGGGCTGACGCCGTTCGGCACCTTCTGGCGGGTGGTGCTGCCGCTGTCGCGGCCCGGCGTCGCGGTGACCGCGTTCTACTGCTTCATGACCGCCTGGGGCGAGGTCGGCTACGCCACGGTGTTCATGACGCAGGAGGACAAGCGCACGCTGGGCGTGGGTCTGCAGCAGTTCATCGGCCAGCACTGGTCCGACTGGGGGCTGATGACGGCCTCGGCGGTGCTCATCGCGATCCCGGCGGGCGTGGTGTTCCTGCTGGTGCAGCGCCACCTGGTCACCGGTCTGACCGCCGGAGCCACGAAGGCCTGAGACCGTACGCGGGGAAGGGGATCACGCTACTTCCGTTTGAGTAATCGAACAATCACTTTGCGTAATGATGGTTCGGGCGGGATCCTTCTCACATGGACGGATTCCTCGACGAGACCTGCGGGGGTGTCACCGAGCTGCGCGTCCACGGAGTCTCCGGCACACCCCCGTCCGGCATCCTCGGCCACCCCTACCCCCGGATCGTCGCCGGCGACGGCGTCACCGGGTTCTACCGGCGCTGGTGGCCGGGCGGGCGGCCGTCGGGCGACCAGGCGGACGTGCCGGGGGTCCGCCACCGCGAGGCGTACGCGTGGGGAAACCTCACCTCCGGCGGCCGGACGATCGCGTCGTGGTTGCTCCTGCTGCCGTTCTCGCTGGCGAACCTGTCCTACTTCATGCTGCCCAGGCCCGCGCGGGGCGCGCGGCTGCGGCACGTCACGGAGGGGGCGCAGCGGCTGTTCGCGCTGCTGCTCACCGGCACCCTGGTCGGCGCCGTCACCAGGGCGAGCGTCGATCTCATCGGCTGGCAGTGCACGGCCGCCGGGCGCGCCTGCACCTTCGACACCGCGCCGGCGTGGGTGCGCTGGCTGGGGGTCATGTGGGGGAGCGAGCCGTCCAAGCGGCTGGCCGTCACCGCGCTGGCGCCGCTGCTGCTCGTGGTGCTGCTGTGGTGGATCGCGCGGCGCACGTGGCTGCGCGACGAGCGCATGGTGCCGCCCGACCTCGGCGTCCGCGACGGCGTGCTGCTGGCCCGGCCGAGGTTGTGGCACGGCGCGGCGCCGGTGTGGCGGCTGCGGGTCGTGCACGTGGCCTTCTCGATCGCCTCCATCGGGGTCGCCGTCTCCGCGCCGTTCGCGGGCACGGCACGCGGGCTGGCCCTGACCGTCGCCAACGCGGCCGTGCAACTCGCGGCGGTCGTGCTGGCCGCGCTGCCGTCGATCGCCCGGCGGCTGGACCCGCACACGGGCGAGCGCACGCCCCCGTGGCTGACGGCCGCCTGCCAGGTGCTGCGGCTGGCCGCTCCGGCGGCGTTCCTGGCCACGGTCGCGGTGGCGCTGGCCGGGATGCCGCCCGGCGTCGCCACGTCCGCGTGGTGGCTGCCCGGCGTCGGCATCGGGGCGTTCCACTACGCGCTCACGCTCGGGCTCGGGCTGTTCATCCTGGTCGCCAACGGCGTGCTGGCCCGCATGGACCGGCCGGTGGAGCCCGCCGGGCCGGAGCGCGAGCCCCGTCCGCTGGGCGGGCTGGCCGCGTGGATCGTGCTCATGGTGGCCGTCGGCAGCGCCAACGTGCTCGCGCTCGGCCTGCTGTTCTGGACCGCCGCGTTCTTCGGCGTCCCCGGCCACCCCGAGGACCCGTGGCCCGTCGGCGAGAAGCTGTTCCTCGACGACCCCGTCTGGTGGACGGCGGCGATCGTGCCGCTGGTCATCGGCGGCCTCCTCGTCGTGGCCGGCGTGTTGTGGCTGATCCGCGGGGCGACGGCCCGGCGGCTGGCTCCCGAGCTGAAGCCGTACTACCTCGAACGCGACGACGCCCGGGTGGTGGCGCGCATGTGGGCGCTGGCCTCGCTCACCGACCGCGCCGGGCTCGTGCTCGGGGTGCTCACCGGCATCGGGGCCGCCGGGTCCGCCGCGGCGATCGTCGTCAACCGGCTGGGGCTGTTCAGCCCCGCCGACGGGCTCGCCGGGCCGCTGGCCTCGGCCGGGAGCTGGCTCATGGTGGCCGCCGTCGTCACGCTCGTGCTGGTCGCGCGGCGGACGTACCGTGACTCGCGGCTGCGCAGGACGATCGGGATCCTGTGGGACATCAGCACCTTCTGGCCGCGGGCCATCCACCCGCTGTCGCCGCCGTGCTACACCGAGCGGGTCGTCCCCGAGCTGATGACCCGCGTCGGCCGGCTCGCCGGCACCGACCGCGACCAGGTCGTGCTGTCCGGGCACAGCCAGGGGAGCGTCATCGTGGCCGCCCTGGCGCTGCAGCTCTCGCCCGAGCAGCGGGACCGTGTCCGGCTGCTCACGCACGGCTCGCCGCTGCGCCGCCTGTACGCGCCGTTCTTCCCCGCCTACTTCGGCGGCGACGGCCTGAGCGCGCTACGCGAGCGCGTGACCTGGAGCAACCTCTACCGGCTGAGCGACCCCATCGGCGGGCCCGTCTTCCGCCGCGTCGATCCCCTCGCCGGCGGGCAGCGCGACGCGGTCGACCTGTTCTGCTGGGACCCGCACCGGCCGGGGCCGGGGGAGCCGCTGCCGGAGGCGCGCTGGCACTCCGACTACTGGCTCGACCCGGCCTACGACGCCGCCCTCGACCGGCTCATCGCCGTCAAACCCGCCGCCTGAGCCCGCCGCCTGGGCCCGGCCCGCCTGGGCGTGGGCCGGGCGGGTGTGGGCCGGGCGGGCGGCAAGATCTGAAATTTTCTTTTAGTTCACCGGTAAGTCTTGAAAGTTATATCCACGAGCGATTGAGTTCGGTCGTGCAGACCCTCCGATTCCTGGCCGCCGCCGCGCTCGTGTTAGGCCCCGTGGCCGTCAGCACGCCCGCGCAGGCCGACCCCACCCCTCCCGCAGAGGACACGCTCACGACGGCCTCGTCCTACCCGGCCGCCTCCACCCTGCTCGCCCCGACGACGGCGGCGCCCCAGCGGCTGGAGACCGCCAAGAAGACCCGGCCCGTCGCGCCGGGCATCTCGCTGACCTCGTTCGACACCTACGACGAGCTCGGCTGGCTGCGCGCGGACGCCGTCACCGCCGAACTCGGCGGCACCGCCTCCGGCAACCGGGCCGACTACGTCTTCTCCGGCGAGGTCACCAGGACCGAGCCGCTGTCCGGACCGGCCAAGCGCTCCCGGGCCGTCGCCGCCGTCAACGGCGACTTCTTCGACATCAACAACTCCGGCGCCGCCCAGGGCATCGGCGTGCAGGACGGCACGCTGGTCCAGTCGCCGGCGGCCGGGCACGAGAACGCCGTCGCCGTCACCGCGGACGGCGTCGGGCGCGTGCTCAAGATGTACTTCGAGGGCACCGCCACCCCGGCCGGCGGCACCCCGGTCAAGCTCACCCAGTTCAACCAGATCGTGCAGAGCGGCGGCGTCGGCCTGTTCACGCCGCTGTGGGGCTCCTACAACCGGGCCCGCGCCGTCGAGGGCGCCACCTCCGTCGCCGAGGTCGTGCTGGTGGACGGGGTCGTCTCCGAGGTACGCGGCTCCGCGGGCACCGGCCCGATCCCCGCCGGCACCACCGTCCTGCTCGGCCGGGACGCCGGCGCCGCCGCGCTGTCCGCGCTGAAGCCCGGCGACAAGGTGGACGTGGCCTACCGGCCCAAGCCCTCCGACGACGACGGCGTCCAGGCGGCCGTGGGCGGCAACTGGGTGCTCGTCAAGGACGGCGCCGTGCAGAACTCCACCGACCCGGCCGCGCACCCGCGCACCGCCGTCGGCTTCTCGGCGGACGGCAGGAAGATGTACCTGCTGACCGTGGACGGCCGCCAGGCCGACAGCCGCGGCGTCACGCTCAACGAGCTGGCCGCCATGATGCGGGACCTCGGCGCGGCCGACGCGCTCAACCTCGACGGCGGCGGCTCCTCCACCATGCTCGCCCGCGAGCCCGGCTCCGCCGACGTCCAGGTGGAGAACAGCCCGTCCGACGGCGGCGAGCGGCACGTCCCCAACGGCCTGGCCCTGTACGCGCCCGAGGGCAGCGGCAAGCTCAAGGGCTTCTGGCTGGAGACGGCCAGCGACCCCGCCAAGGCGCCCGGCGTCGGGCCCGTCGCCGGTGGCCGGCCCGACCGCGTCTTCCCCGGCCTGACCAGGCGGCTGAGCGCCGCCGGCTACGACGAGACGTACGGCCCCGCCGCCGGTACCCCGTCCTGGCGGGCGAACCCGGCCGTGCACGGCGTCGTCCGCGACGGCCGCTTCCACGCCCTCGTGCCCGGCCCCACCACGGTCACCGCCTCGCGCGGCACCGCCAAGGGCGCCATCGAACTCACCGTGCTGCAGCCCCTGGAGCGGCTCGGCACCACCGCCGACCGGCTCGGCCTGGCCGGCGCGGACGCCACCGCCACGTTCGGCGTGGTCGGCTACGACCGCAACGGCAACTCCGCGCCGATCGAGCCCGGCGACCTCACCCTCGACTACGACAAGAGCCTGTTCGAGGTCACCGCGGCCGAGCACGGCTACTTCACCGTCAAGGCCGTCAAGGGCACCGGCTCCGGCCTGATCACCGCCAAGGTCGGCAAGATCGGCACCGCGGTGCCGGTCACCGTCGGGTTCGAGGACAAGCCGGTCGCCGACTTCGAGGACGCGGCGTCGTGGACGTTCGCCGCCGCCCGCGCCACCGGCTCGCTCTCGGCCGCCGCCGGGCAGAGCGGTGGCGGGCTCAAGCTCTCCTACGACTTCTCCACCTCCACCGCCACCCGGGCCGCCTACGCCAGCCCGCCCCAGCAGATCGTGGTCGAGGGGCAGCCGCAGGCGTTCGGGATGTGGATCAACTCCACCGGCAAGGGGGAGTGGCCCAGCCTGGAGTTCTACGACGCGCTCGGCCAGTCGCAGATCCTGCGCGGGCCGTACCTGACGTGGACCGGCTGGAAGTACGTCGAGTTCACCGTGCCGCCCGGCGTCAGCTACCCGCTCAAGCTGCGGCGCTTCTACGTGGCCGAGACCAAGGCCGACGTGCGCTACACCAACGAGATCCTCATCGACGGCCTGGTCGCCAAGGTGCCGCCGTCGGTCTCCGCCCCGGCCGCGCCCAAGGTCGCCGACCCCGTGGTCAGGAGCGAGGTGTCGCAGATGCCGTGGCGCTTCGCGGTCATGTCGGACGCCCAGTTCGTCGCCAGGGACCCCGACAGCGACATCGTCAGGAACGCGCGCAGGACGCTGCGCGAGATCAAGGCGGCCGGGCCGGACTTCCTGGTGATCAACGGCGACCTGGTGGACGAGGCGTCGCCGGAGGACTTCGCGCTGGCCAAGAAGGTCCTCGACGAGGAGCTCGGCGGCACGCTGACGTACTACTACGTGCCCGGCAACCACGAGGTCATGGGCGGCAAGATCGACAACTTCAAGGACGCCTTCGGCGCCACGTACCGGACCTTCGACCACAAGGGCACCCGGTTCATCACCCTGGACACCTCCCGCCTCAACCTCAGGGGCGGCGGCTACGACCAGGTGGCCCGGCTGCGCTCCGCCCTGGACGAGGCGGCCGAGGACGGCTCGATCGGGTCCGTCGCGGTGCTGTTCCACGTGCCGCCGCGCGACCCCACGCCCGGCAAGGGCAGCCAGCTCGGCGACCGCAAGGAGGCCGCCCTCGTGGAGGGGTGGCTGGCCGACTTCCAGCGCGGCACCGGCAAGGGCGCCGCGTTCATCGGCGGGCACGTGGGGACCTTCCACGCCGCGCGGGTGGACGCCGTGCCGTACGTCATCAACGGCAACTCCGGCAAGAACCCCGCCACCGCCCCCGACGACGGCGGGTTCACCGGATGGTCGCTGTGGGGCGTGGACCCGGTGACGCGGGCCGAGGCCGAGCACGTCCGGCGCAACTGGTTCGCCGACGCGCCCGACTGGATCGGCACGCAGGTGCGGCCGCACGTGGACGACCTCACGCTCACCGTCCCGGCCACGGTCGCGGTCGGCGCGCCGGCCACGGTGACGGCCGCGGTCGTGCAGGGCTCGCGCACGGTGCCCGCTGTCCACCCGGTCTCGGCCCGGTGGTCCGGCTCGCCGAACCTGCACGTCGGCACCCGGCTGACGGCCAAGCCCTGGCACGTGGCCGTCCTCGACCCCGTGACCGGCACGCTGACGGCGCTGCGCCCCGGGCAGGTGACGGTGGCCGTCACGGTCAGCGGGGTCACGCGGCAGGCGAGCGTGGCGCTGAGCGCCAAGGCCGCCGCCTGACGCCGGTGACCTTCTGACGGGAGCTTGTGACGGGAGCTTCTGACGGGCCCCGTGGGACGGCGATCGTCCCGCGGGGCCCGTCGCGTGTCCGCCCCCGGGCTCAGGGTACGAGAGCCTGGAATGACGGGGGAGGAGCGCCGATGTCCATGGAGTTCGACCTCGTGCCCGCGGTGCTGACCCAGGCGGTCGACGAACTGCCGCTCGTGGACCACCACGTGCACGGGGCGACGTCGCACGACCTGTCGCGCGTGGCGTTCGAGGAGCTGATCACCGAGTCCGACCGGCCGGTGCCCGAGTGGATGACGCAGTTCGACTCCCAGCTCGGCCTGGCCGTCCTGCGCCACTGCGCGCCCGTGCTCGGGCTCGAACCCTTCTGCACGCCCGAGGAGTACCTCGCCCGGCGGGCCAAGCTCGGCGCCGCCGAGGTCAACCGGCTGCTGCTCGGGGCCGCCGGGCTCGGGCACCTGCTCGTCGAGACCGGCTACCGGAGTGAGGAACTGCTCGGGCCGTCCGGGATGGCGCAGGCCAGCGGCGCGCCGGCCGACGAGGTGGTGCGCCTGGAGAGCGTGGCCGAGCAGGTGGCCGCCGGCGGGTGCACGGCCGCCGGGTTCGCCGAGCGGTTCGCCGAGGAGCTGTGGGAGCGCAGCAGGACCGCGCGCGGGCTCAAGAGCGTCGCCGCCTACCGGTGCGGGCTCGGCTTCGACCCCGCGCCGCCGTCGCGCGCGGAGGTCGCCGAGGCCGCCGGGCGGTGGCTGGCGGCCGGGGGCGGGCGGCTGGCCGATCCCGTCCTGGTGCGGCACCTCATCTGGACGGGGCTGGAACGCGGGCTGCCGACACAGTTCCACACCGGCTTCGGCGACCCCGACCTCGACCTGCGGCTGGCCGACCCGCTGCTGCTGCGCGGGCTGATCGAGCTGGCCGAGCCGACCGGGGTGCCGCTGTTGCTGCTGCACTGCTACCCGTACCAGCGGCAGGCGGGCTTCCTGGCACAGGTGTACCCGAACGTCTTCTTCGACGTGGGGCTGGGCGTGAACCACACGGGCGCGCGCGGCGCGGCGCTGGTGGCCGAGAGCCTGGAGGTGGCGCCGTTCGCCAAGCTGCTCTACTCCTCCGACGCCTGGGGGCCGGCCGAACTGCACCACCTGGGGGCGGTGCTGTGGCGGCGGGCGATGGCGCGGGCGCTGGGCGGGTTCGTGACGGACGGGGAGTGGTCGGCGGCCCAGGCGGTGCGGGTCGCCACGATGGTGGGGGTGGAGAACGCACGCCGCGTCTACGGGCTGGGTGCCCGGGGCTGAGCGCCGACCTCGGAACGGGGCCGCGCCCGCGCCCGCCGGAAGGCGGTCCCGCCAGGCATGCGGTCCGTCGGGCCGGGTGAACGGCCGGTTTGCCGGGCGGCGGACCCGCCAGGCAACCGGCCCGATGGACAGCGGGCCCGTTGGACAGGCGGGCCCGCTGGGCAGCGGGCCCGGCGAGCGGCCGGGCCCGTTGGGTGGTGGGCCGGGTGGACGGGCCGGGCCCGCCTGGGG
>NZ_SSXE01000018.1 GCF_021699195.1 Nonomuraea sp. MG754425
GCGCTGGTGGCCGGGGCGCTCGACACCGGCGCGGTGGTGGTGGGCGGGGGTGCGGCGGCCTTCGTCGGCAGCATCCCGCACCCGGTCGTGGCCAGCGCGAGCACGGTCGTCAGGGCCAGAATCCGGTGAGCCATGGGGGAGAACCTATCTTGTCCGAAATTGTGGCGTTCGGGCCGCATGAGAGCGCCTGATGTGTCCCGCCCGCCGGTCGCGCATACGACACCACCATGAACGAGTCCGGAGCATACTATACGGTATAGTATGGAAACTGGTTCATCGTGATCAATCCACTGCCTGAGGAGAGACGTGTCAGCATTGCCCGATCCGGTCTGGCCGGTTGTCGTCCTGGCGATCATCCAGGTCGGTGACGCCGTCATGTGCATCAAGCCCGTTCCGTTCATCGCCCAGTGCTTCGAAAACGTGAACTGGCCGCGCCGTCACTGGTGGATCATGCCGCCGTTGAAGTTCGCCGCCGCGGCCGGTCTGATCCTGGGCATCTGGCTGCCGTATCTCGGTGCCGTGACCTGTGCTGCGCTCGTCCTCTACTTCGTGGTCGCCATCGCGATGCACATCGCGGCCCGAGACTTCGGCCGCAACCTCTTCCTCAACGCCACCGCCATGCTGCTGATCTGCATCGCGGTCGGCGTCTACAGCTTCGCGGCATGAAGCGCGCAGGCGCCTCGGCGAGCGCGGACCGTTCCATACTCAGTGGTACGTTTGCCCGATGAGCACGGCACGAGACCGGTGGCTGAACGAAGGCTTGAAAGTACTCGCAGAGGAAGGCGCAGCAGGGATTCGAATCGACCGGATCGCCGCCCGGCTCAATCTGTCGAAAGGGTCGTTCCACCATCACTTCGATGGCGCCGAGGGATACAAGAAAGCGCTTCTCGCCCACTTCGAGAGCCTGTCGATCGAAACGCTCGAGAATGCGATCGCCGACGTCGGCGAATCGGCCGGCGCCCGGGTGATCCTGGCACGGCTGACGAAACTCGTCCGGCCCGGCGGCGCGGGGCTCTATCGTCCAGAGCTCGATATCGCGGTGCGGGCGTGGGCGACATGGGACGCGGATGTGCGTGCCGTGCAGACCCGCCTCGACGAGGCCAGGCTGTCGGCGCTCCAGCGGGTGTGGCGATCAGCCGTCACCAGCGACGAGGAGGCCCGGACGGCGGCCCTGCTGCCCTACCTGCTCGCGGTTGGAGCGACGATCGTCTTTCCGCCCATCGGCGCTGACCAGCTTCGCGACCTCTATGAGATCCTCCTGCCGCTCGTGCCGGACAGCGCCGGCCAGGCACGCAACGGCGCGACGTCAGCACCGTGACCCGGCCATGAAGGAGCATGCCCAGTTGGTGGGAGGCGCCACAGGCCCTGATCCCGCCGGGGCCGTGCACCCCGGTCGTCCCCGAGATTCACCGAAGCCGCTTGGTGATCGGTTCGCCGGCGTTCAGGCAGAGCGGAAGCGCCTGGATGATCAGCTTGCTCGTCGCTTCGACGTAGGAGTCGTCGACGGCCCGGCCGGTGTTGAGTACCCGCCACTGCGTGAGCCCGACCAGTAGGTCGAGGGCCAGGTCGAGGTCGAGGTCCGCGGGCAACTGGCCACGCTCCACCGCGTTCCGCAGAAACCGCTCGCACGCCGTCCTGCGCGGTTGCCGGATCGCGGTGTCGAATGCCGCGGAAAGCTCGGGGTTGCGAGCGGCCTCGGCTGTCAGATCGAGCACGATGCGCATGACCACGGGATCCGACAGCGTATCCGCCACCGCCCGGACGTAGGCGCGTACGTCGCTGCTCAGGTCATCGGCCCCGCCTGCCGGGACCTGCCGGGAGGCGATGACGTCGATGAGGTCGACCACCATCGCCTCTTTCGAGGGCCACCGCCGGTAGAGCGCGGCCTTTCCGGTACCGGCCCGCCGGGCCACCGCCCCCATCGACATGCCGGCATAACCCGTCTCGGCCAGCTCGGCGACCGCCGCCGCGACGATGGTGTCGGTGACTGCCTGGCGCAGGACGGCGGCGCCACGGCCACGCGGGCGGATCTCAGCCATGCCGGCGATCGTAACACGAGACGGAACGGTTGCGTCTCGACTTCCTGGCCGCTTATCCTCCAAACGGAACGGATAGGTTCCGTCCTTGATTGAGGGAAGACATGACCGACGTAGACGTACTCATCGTCGGAGGCGGACCCACCGGGCTGACGCTGGCTTGCGAGCTGGCCCGGCGCGGCGTCACCTTCCGAGTGATCGACAGATCTCCCGAATTCCACCACCAGTCCCGGGGCAAGGGCATACAGCCACGTAGCCTGGAGGTCTTCGACGATCTCGGCGTGGTCCAAAACTTCCTCGACGCGGGAACGGCCGAGATGCCGGCGCGCATCCACATGGACCGCCGATTCGTCGCGGAACTGCACCTCCTGGCCGGCGCCCACCCGCGGCCGGACGTGCCGTACCCGACGCTCGTCCTGCTGCCGCAGTGGCGCACCGAGCGGATACTTCGCGCCCGCCTGGCCGAACTGGGCGGCCACGTGGAGCTCGGCCTGCGACTGGCCGGCCTCGAGCAGTCCGACAACCAGGTCGTCGCGCACCTCGCCACAGGTGAGGTGATCCACGCCTCCTACCTCGTAGGCTGCGACGGCGGCGGCAGCGCCGTGCGCGAGGCCGCCGGACTCGCCTTCCCCGGGCTGGTGTCGGAGACCGAGCACTACCTGCTCGGCGACGTCGAGGTGGACGGCCTGCCCCGCGACGGCTCCTACGTCTGGTACGCGGCGGACGAGTCGTCCGTGGGCCTCGCGCTGCTGCCCGGTACGCAGTCGTGGCAGTTCGGCCTCACCGTACGTCCCGGCGAGGAGGGCGCCGGCCAGGAGCCCTCACTCGAGCTTTTCCAGCGCCTGTTCGCGCAGCGCACCGGCCGGACGGATGTGCGCCTGCACAATCCGACCTGGCTGTCGCGCTTCAGCTACAAGGTACGGCTCGCCGACCACTTCCGTGCCGGCCGCGTCTTCATCGCCGGAGACGCCGCCCACGTCCACCCGATCGCGGGCGGTCTCGGCATGAACACCGGCATCCAGGACGCCTACAACCTGGGCTGGAAGCTGGCCCGCGCGGTACGCGGCCAAGCCCCCGACAGCCTGCTCGACACGTATGAGCGAGAGCGCCGCCCGGTGGCCGAATCCGTGCTCAGGACCAGCGGCGCCGGCATGACCACGCTGTTCTCCACCAAGCCGCTGATGACCTGCCTGCGCGACCGGATCATCCTGCCGCTGATGCGCAGCACCGCGGTGACCAAGGCGATCATCAGCAAGACCTCCCAGCTCAGCGTGAACTACCGCGACTCCGAGCTGTCGGTCGGCGACAAGGGCAAGGTCCGTCCCGGCGACCGGGCACCCGACTCGCCGTGCCGGCACCCGGTGACCGGCGAGCCGTCGAGGCTGTTCGACCTCTTCCGCGGCCCTCACTTCACGCTGCTGCACTTCGGCGCGGTGGTGCCAGGTCTGGCCGAGCGCCTGGACGCACTCCACGGCGACGACATCCGCGTCCACCATCTGGAGCCGGGGCCCCCGAGCAAGCGCTATGGCGCCGGCAAGGGCACGTTCGTCCTCGTCCGGCCGGACGGCTATGTGGCCGTACGGACCCGGTCGGCCGACGCAGTGGCCGACTACCTGCGGACACTCTCAGTCGCCTGAACCGGGACGAGCCGCTCCCAGCCGCTGCCGCCAGGCCCGCTCCAGGTCCGTTTCCCTGGCCCGCCCGCCGCACCCGGCGGGCGACTCTCACCACACCGGGCTCTCCACGAGATCATGCCGCCCGGCACTCAGTAGTAGGCCACGTTCACGGCCAGGGCGGCCGCCGCCAGCGTGAAGAACACGGACCATGCGCCGAAATGGTAGTCACGGACCCGCAGGTGGACGCAGAACGCGCCGAGGAAGTACAACACGAGGCCGGTGGCGGCGAGCAGGCCCAGCACCGGAACGGCGAACCCGGCCAGCAGTCCCAGCGAGCCCGCCCCCAGCAGCACGCCCAGCGGGAGCGTCCAGGAACGGGGCACGCGAAGCTGGTCCGCCTGCTTCTTGGGGTAATCATGGCCGATGAGGTTGGCGATGGCGGCCAGGCCGACGACGGCCGAGGCGAGGAGAGTGATCACGAGGTAGGCGGCGAACACGATGGTCCCCTTGTCCGTGAGAGTGATGGGCCGGTTTGCGGCACTACACGGACGAGACGAGCACCGGGAACGTGACAGGCCCCGGCGTGATGTGGGTCACAGACGGACCCGGAGTGGCGTGATCAGCGCATGTCGCCACATGCGAAGCGGAAGTCCGGCACAGCCGCCGGTGCTCGGGGCCGCGGGTGGAGAACGTGGTCGCGCCCGGTCACCAGGCGCAGGCCCCTGCCGGCCGCACGGCAACCGCGCCGGGGAGGGGCCGGGATGTTCCGGCCGGTGTCGCACGCCGTTTCGCCTGCTGTCAGGTGAAGAAGCGTCGCGGTTCTGCGGCGGCTCGTTGCGGGTCGCCACCCTTGTCAGCGTTCCACGGCCCCGCGTGGCCCAGGCCGGCGAACTCCGTGCGACGCACGCGTGGCAGGATGCGCTCCAGCGCGCTTCTGGAAGGCGGGACTCCTGGAGCCGCCCAGGAGGAGGACCTCGGTCCCCAGGTCGCGGAACTCGTCCAGCCGGTCGCGGGTCGAGCAGGCGTACATCCCCGAGGCCCGCAACAGACGACCAGCTCCGAGGCGTGCAGCATCACCCGTACCATCCGGCCGATCAACCGGACCGGCACCGAGTAGCCGCCGCCGCAGTCAGCCGCCGCACGCCACCGCGACAACAGCCGGTCCACGGACAAGGAGCGAAACCATGAGATTCCATCCGCGACTTCGCCTCCGGCGTCACCCAGCACACCGACCGCGTCGACATCCTGATCAACAACGGCTCGCGCTACCTCGAAGGGCCGGACCTCCAGTCAGCCTCCGACGCCGATGTCGTCGACACCATCGCATCCGGCGCAACGGGCACGGTCCTGACCGTGAAGAACTTCCTCCCTCTCCTGCTCAACTCGGACAAGCCGGATGTGGTGACGATGGTCTCTGCCTGCGGAACGGCCGGACATCACCGCTCGGACGCGCACGACGCCTTCTATGCGGCCAAGAGCGCCCAAGCCGGGTTCACCGAGATTCTCTCCAAGCGCCTGCGGCCCCAGGGAGTCCGGGTGATATCGCTCTACCCGCCCGACTTCGACAACACCGACCCCCTCTCCGAGGAGTGGAAGTCCACGCCACGGGAGGCCAAGGACGCCCTCACCGCACAGTCACTCGTGGACTGCATCCTCTTCGCAGTCACCCAGCCCCGTGACTGCTTCATCAAGGCATTCCACTTCGAACAGGTCTGAGCGCCGCCGCTGCGGGCGTCACGGTGCTGAAGACACCGCCGTCCAGTTGCGACCGCAGCTCCTGGGTGGGCGCGGAGCAGCAATGGTCGCCCCTCAGTCGACGAGCAGGCCCCGGGCCTCCAGGTCGGCGATGACGGTGGACGTCAGCGCGGGGCATTGATTCACCCGGACCTCCTTGAGGGACGGCAGGTCGATGAGCGTCCCCAGGTCCGCCAGGGCGCCGCAGCGGTAGAGGTCCAGGACGCGCAGGCCGGGCAGGTTTCCGGGGTCGCCGAGGGCCCGCAGATGATCGTCGAAGGCTATGTGGAGTTCCTCGAGCCGCCACAGCCCGGCGAACGGGGTCAGGTCGGTGAGCTGGTCGAGACCCTGCAGGGTGAGCTCGCGCAGGGCGGGCATGCGGGCCAGGGCGGAGAAGTCGCGCAGGTCGTGGGCGTAGGTCAGGCTGATCTCGGCGAGCGAGGGGTGGTTTTCCAGTCCGTCGAGCGAGATCAGTTTCTGCCAGTTGTCGATGTTGAGCTCGGTGAGGGCGGGCAGGCGGGACAGGGGGCGCAGATCCGGGATGCGCGCGTTCGGCAGGCCGAGGTTGGTCAGGTGGGGGTGGTGGCCCAGGCCGTCGAGGCTGGACAGGTTCGTGCAGCCGCTGAGCCACAGCCGGCGCAGCCCGGGCATGGCGTCGATGCCGTCGAGGCTGGTCAGGCGGGCACAGTGCATGGTCAGCTCGGTGACGGAGCCCAGGTCGCGCAGCCCGGCGATGGACCGGATCTTGGTGCCGGAGAGGTCCAGCTCGGTCAGGCGACGCAACCCCGACAGGGGCCGGACGTCCTCGATCGCCCGGCAGTGGTCGAGGTCGAGGCGTTCCAGGTGGGGGAAGGCGTCGCCGACCCCTTCGACGCTGGTCACGCCGCTGCTGCGCAGGTCGAGATGGCGCAGGGTGAGCAGCGGGGTGATGTCGGTGAGCGCCCGGCTGCTGCGGAGGATGAGCGTTTTCAGCACGGGGAGACCCGACAGCGGGGAGAGGTCGGTGACGGCCGCGCAGCCGTCCAGTTCGAGCCGGAACAACCCGGTCAGCGCGGCGAGGTCGGACAGGTCCGTGAGGTGCTTGCAGTGGTCCAGGCGCAGTGTCCGCAGCATGGTCAGGTGCCGCACACCGGTGATCGTCTCGCGGCGGCGCAGCTCCAGCTCGGTACGCCCCTCGCGGGTGAACGCGGGCCCCAGCAGCAGTTCGGCGAAACCGTCCGGGTCGGGCGCCGCCGGCCAGAGCTTGAGCAGCTTGTCGGTGGACGGCTCGGCGATCTCCGCGAATTCGGCGGCCAGCGCCAGGGCGTCTTCGCGGCCGTCGAGGACGAGCTCGCGGGCCGCTTTCCAGGCGCGCGCGGGAGAAATCGAGTCGAGCTTGGCCCGGTAGCCCGGCAAGTCCGGTCGTGCTGGGGAGAAGGTCATGCCACGGCAGCGTAGGGGGTCGCACCGACGGAATCGATCATCCCCTCACCGGCGTCGGCGGGGGTTCGGCGGACGCAGAGTCACCAGGCCCGAGGGCCACGGCCCGCGTTCCGGCGGCACCCGGTCGCCTGCGCCCGACCTCGACGATCGAGCCCGCGAGGCGCGCAACGCCCGTCTTCCTTCGACCACCGGCTCGTCACCGGCACCGGGGTCTGCCGGCTCGGAGGCTCGTTCCCGGCCGTGGCGGGCGGGCGGTGGGCCTGCTGATCACTCACTTCCAGCCGGCGGTTCCGCGTGCACCGACGCCTCATGCAGGACGCACGGCCCGCCAGGATGTCCGCAGGGCCGGTTGCGGTATGAATGGTCGCGGCAAGGGGCAGGTGAGCGGAGGCGATCCCGATGGCCAACGGTGACACGGTCGAGGGACGGGTGGTCTCCCCGGTCCTGGTCGGGCGTGCGGAGGAGCTTCGCCGCCTGGTCGCGGCGGTGAGCCGGCCGCCCGCCGTGGTGGTCCTCGAAGGCGAGGCCGGGATCGGCAAGAGCAGGTTGCTGGCGGAGCTGGCGGCGCTGCCCGGGACGGCCGATCGGCTGCTGCTGCGCGGGGGCGCCCGGCGTATCCGGGAGCCGTTCCCGCTGGGCCCGCTGGTGGAGGCGCTGCGCGGAGCCGAGGAGCCGCTGGCGCGGGCCGAGTTGTCGCCGGTGGCGGGCGCGCTGCGCGGTCTGCTGCCCGAGCTGGCGCCGGTGCTGCCGCCCGCGCTGGAGCCGCTGGACGATCGCGCCGCCGAACGGCACCGGCTGTTCCGTGGGCTCGCCGAGATGCTGCGGGCGCTCGGCCCGGTGGTGCTGGTCGTGGAGGACCTGCACTGGGCCGACGAGCAGACCGTCGAGTTCCTGGCCTACGTGCTGGCGGCGCCGCCCCCGGGGTTGTCGGTCGTGCTCACCTACCGGGGTGAGGAGGCCGGCGCGGTCGTCAGGGAGGTGACCGGGCGGCCCGCCGACGCGGTGTTCCACGATCACATCCTGCTGAAGGCGCTGGACGTCGCGCAGACCGGCGACCTGGCGGCGGCGATCCTCGGGGAGCCGGGCGTCACCGACGACTTCGGCGCGCATCTGCACGAGCTGTCGTCGGGGCTGCCGCTGGCCGTACAGGAGCTGATGGCGCTGCTGCGCGCGCGGGGCGCGCTGATCAGGCTGCGCAGCGGGCGGTGGGCGCGTAAGGCGGTGGCGGAGCTGGACGTGCCGCCGGGGGTGCGTGACTCGGTGCGCGAGCGGGTCGCGCGGCTGCCGGAGGCGGCGCGTGCCGTGGCGGAGGCGGCGGCGGTGTTACAGGCGCCGGCGCGTCCGGCGGACCTGGCCCGGGTGTCCGGGCTGCCCAGGGCCGAGACCGTGGCCGGGGTGGACGAGCTGCTGGTGTCCGGGCTGCTGGCCGAGCAGGCGGGCGCGGTGGCATTCCGGCACGTCCTGGCGGCGCAGGCGATCTACGGCGCGATCCCGCTCGGACGGCGGCAGGAGCTGCACGCGCGGGCGGCGGCGGCCGTGCGGATGCTGAGTCCGGTGCCGCTCGGCCAGGAGGCCCACCATCTGCGCCAGGCCGGGCGGCTGGCCGACTGGGTCGGGGCCGCCGAGCAGGCGGCCGAGCTGGCCTCTCGGCTCGGCGACGACGCCGAGGCGGTGCGGATCCTGGAGGACGTGCTGCGCCACGCGCCGCTCGCCCCGGATCGCCGGGGCCGCCTGGCCGCCCGCCTGGGCTGGGCCGCCGCCCAGGTGCTGCGCCCGCCGCAGATCATCGACCTGCTGTCGCAGGCGCTGGAGACGGAGCAGCCGGGCCCGCTGCGCGGAGAGCTGAACTTCCTCATCGGCACCCTTCAGGAGAGGCTCGGGGTGGACCCGGCCGTGCAGCGCCGCACCATCGCCGCCGCCGTCGGCGACCTCGCCGACCGGCCCGACCTCGCGGCGTGGGCGATGGCGACGCTCGGCAGGCCGATGGACCCGGGCGTGCCGCTGGCCGAGCACGTCGTGTGGCTGGAACGGGCCCTGGAGACCGCGCCGCGCATCGGCGACCCGGTCGAGGAGGTGTTCGTCCTCGGCAAGGTCGCGACCTCCTTCAGCGGGTACGGCGACCCGCGCTGGCTGGCGCTGACCGAGGAGGTGCGCCGCAGGACCGGCGGCCGGCCACGGCACCGGCAGGAGGTGGGCGCCTACCGGTCCATCGCGGAGAACGCGTGCCTCGCGGGCGGCTATGAGGTCGCCGCCGAGTTGCTGGACGCGGCGATGCGGGGCGCGGCGGGCGAGGAGTCGTCACGTGAGCCGCGGTCGCGCTGCCGGCTGATCGCCCTGCTGCTGGCCTGCTGCCGTGGCCGCTGGGACGGCCTGGAGGAGGAGACCGCGCTGCTGCTCGACGAGTACGGCGGGCGCCCGTACGACCGCCTGGGCGCCGAGATCGTCGCGGCCTGCCTGGCGCTGGCGCGCGGCGAGGTCGACACCGCCAGGCGCGAGCTGCCCGAGGTCACCGGGAACGCCCTGGCCCATGGCGCCTACGAGCTGCTCACGCTGTCGGTGGCCGCGTTCCTGCGGTTGTCCACGGCGAGCGGCGAGGCCGGGGCCGCACTCGCGGCGACCGAGGCGGCCGTCGAGGTGTGGGAGGTCAAGGGCCTCTGGCCGCTGGCGGTGCGCGCGCTGCCCGCGCTGGCCGAGGCGATGGCAGCGGCGGGCCGGCGGGACGAGGCGGTCGCGCTGGTGGACCGCCTGTCGGCGAAGCTCGGCGGCCTCGACGCGCCGATGGCTTCGGCGGCGCTGGGGCACGCGCGCGGCCATCTGATCGGGGGAGACACGGAGGCCGCGGCGGAGTTCCGCGCGGCGGCGACCGGCTACGACCTGCTGGGGGCGCCGTATGAGGCGGCCCAGGTCCGCGAGCTGGCGGCCGGACGGCAGTTCGCGGCCGGGGCCGCCGGGGCAGGGGAGCCGCTGCTGGAGGCGATGGCGGCGTTCCGCGACCTGGCCGCCCGATGGGACCTCGACCGCGCCGCGCAGCTCGCCCGCAGGCACGGCGTGACGGTCAAGGGCCGCTACCCCGGCGGTCCGCAGGGCTACGGCGATGACCTGTCGCCTCGGGAGCGGGAGATAGCCGAAATGGCCGCCGCCGGGCTGACCAACCGGGAGATCGGCCGACGGCTGTTCGTCTCGCCCAGGACGGTGGAGAAGCACCTCGGCGCCGCGCTGCGCAAGCTCGGCCTGCGCTCCCGTACCGCGCTCGGCGCGCGTCTCGGGGACCCCCGTAGTGACCCACCCGGTACGGGAACCGCGAATGGGGTGGCCTACCCATAGTCCCCACTGGGGGGCGCGAACGACGCTTGTGGCATGTCCGAAACCGACTCCACCGATGGCGAACCGGTCGGCGCCGACCCAGCGCCGAAAGGACCGGCGGGCCCGCCGGAGAAGCCGGCCGTCGAACCCCTCGAGGACGCCCCCGAAGGGTTCGAGCCCGTCTGAACCTCCCCCCAGCACCCGAAAGGGCAGTTCCGCATGTCCCCACGCAGATCACCGCATGATCCCCCTTCCCTCAGGTCCCGCCGCGCCGGCGCGCTCCTCGCGGCCTCGGCCCTCGTCCTCGGCACGCTCGCCGTCCCAGGCGGCCCCGCCCTGGCCGCCCAGGAACCCACACCCGCCACCCCGGCGACCGGCCAGGACACCGCTCAGGTCACCGCTCAGGTCACCGGCCAGGTCACCGGACCGATCGCGCTGACCGGGCTCGGCGAGGGGGACCGCACGGTCACCCTGATCACCGGCGACCGGGTGCGCCTCAGCGACGCGGGCGGCGGCACGTACTCCGTCCGGCCCGAGTCGAGCGTGCGCCCCGACGGCAGCACCGCCCAGCTCGCCACGCTGGCCACCCCGAAGGGCGTCTACGTCACCCCGAGCGACGCCGTGCCCGCCGTCAACGCGGGCCGCCTGGACCCGGAGCTGTTCAACGTCACCTACCTGGCCGAGAACGGCTACACCGACGACAGGACCAAGCAGTTACCCGTCATCGTGCAGTATCCCGGGCAGTACACCGCCAGGGCCGTCGCCGCGGCGGCCGAGGCCATCCCCGCCGGCGAACCCGTGCTCACACTGGAGAGCGTCAACGCCTCGGCGCTCCAGGTCAGCAAGGCCGAGGCGGGCGCCTTCTGGACCGCGGTGCGGGCCGTACCCGACGGGAACGGGCTCGCCGGGCGGTCGGCGCTGCGCGGCGAGATCGCCAAGGTGTGGCTGGACGGCAAGGTCGAGGCCGACCTCGCCGAGAGCGTCCCGATGATCGGCGCGCCGCAGGCGTGGGCCGGCGGCCATGACGGCACCGGCGTGAAGGTCGCGGTCCTCGACACCGGGATCGACGCCACCCACCCCGACCTGGCCGGCCGGATCGCCGACAGCAAGTCCTTCATCCCCGGCGAGGAGGTGCGGGACGGCCACGGCCACGGCACCCACGTCGCCTCCACCGTCGCCGGTTCCGGCGCGGCCGGAGGCGGCAGGCACAAGGGCGTCGCGCCCGGCGCCCGGCTGGTCGTCGGCAAGGTGCTGTCCGACCAGGGACAGGGCCAGGACTCCCAGATCATCGAGGGCATGGAGTGGGCCGCCGCCTCCGGGGCCAAGGTGATCAGCATGAGCCTGGGCGGAGGCGCGAGCGACGGGAGCGACCCGATGAGCCAGGCGGTCGACGCCCTCAGCGCGTCGACCGGGGCCCTGTTCGTGATCGCCGCGGGCAACGAGGGCGAGGGAGGCGCCGAGACCGTCGCCACCCCCGGCACCGCCGACGCCGCGCTCACCGTGGCCGCCGTGGACAAGAACGACGCGTGGGCCCCCTTCTCCAGCCAGGGACCGCGCGTCGGCGGCGGCCTGAAGCCGGACATCGCCGCTCCCGGCGTGGCCATCACCGCGGCGCGCGCCGCCGGCACGGGCCTGGGCAGCCCGCTCGACGAGCACTACACCGCCCTGAACGGCACCTCGATGGCCACCCCGCACGTCGCCGGAGCCGCCGCGATCATGGCGCAGCGCCACCCCGGGTGGACGGGGCCGCAGCTCAAGGCCGCGCTCATGTCGACCGCCAAGGACGACGCGCTCAGTGTGTACAAGCAGGGCGCCGGCCGGGTCGACCTGGCCAGGGCGTACACCCAGCAGGTCTTCGCCACCACCGGCGGGATCGACTTCGGCGCCGTCGAGAGCGGCGCCGAACCCGCCACCCGGGAGGTGACCTACACCAACCTGGGCGGCGCGCCCGTCACGCTGACGCTCGCCGCGGACCTGCGCGAGTCGGCGGGCGGCGCGGTCGAGGGCGGGCTGAGCCTCGGCGGGACGACGCTCACCGTGCCCGCCGGAGGCACCGCCACCGCCACCGTCACCGTCGACCCCAAGACCCTGACCGGCCTGGACAACTACACCGGCGCCGTCACCGCGACCGCCGACGGCGTCCGGTTGCGCACCCCCGTGGGCGTCGTCCGCGAGGCGCCCAAGGCCACGCTCACCATCCGCACCCTGGGCCGCGACGGCAAGCCGCTGACCCCCTGGGCCCAGGACACCATCGACGTCTCCGGCGACAAGGGCGTCATCGGCGGCGTCTCCGTGACCGCCGAGGGCACCACGGTCGTCCGCGTCCCGCAGGGCGTCATCAGCGTGGCCCAGTTCGTCGAGTGGGTCGGTGACGACGACCGGTTCAACCTGGCGATGCTCTCCGTGCCGGAGCTCAACGTCACGGGGGACACCGAGATCACGCTCGACGGCCGGAAGCTGAGCGAGGTGCGGTTCAGCACCCCGAAGCCCGCCGAGCCGCTGAGCAACTTCCCCAACCTGGCGTATCAGCGGACCGTGGTCAACGGAGACTCCTACATGGGGTTCACCTGGCCGCGCGCGCCTTACGGAGGGTTCGCCCGGCTGTGGGCGCTGCCCACCGAGAAGGTCACCAAGGGCGCCTTCCGCTTCCACACCCGCTTCACCCTCGGACAGGCCGAGGTCGCCATGAGCGTGCGCGGGCGCGACGGGCTCACCCTGCATCCGGTCCCCGCGCTGCACGGTTTCAACACGTTCGGGGTGCACGAGCAGAGTGACGGATACCCCGACTTCCGGCCGTTCACCGGGACCCGCGATGTGGAGGTCACCGACGTCGGCGAGGGCAGGCCGGAGGACCTCGCGGGCCGCGACCTGCGCGGCAAGCTCGTCCTGCTGGAGGCGCCGATGTCGACGGGCGTGTTCGGCGACACGTGCGGCGTCCAGATCGAGCGGATCGGCCCGATCCGTGACGCCGGCGCGGCGGCGGTCGCGTACTTCCCGAAGCCCGGGACCGGCTGCGCGATCCCGCTGGGCTTCACGCAGATCCCGTTCACCGGGGAGGCCAAACCCATCGGCGTGCCGACGGTGTCCCTGCCCTCCCGAGACGGGCTCGCCCTGCGCGACCGGCTCACCGGCGGCAAGCAGGTGACCGTACGGGTGACCGGCACCGAGGAGTCCCCCTACACCTACACCTTCGCCCCCTACGAGGAGGGCCGGGTGTCGCGCTCGCTGCACTACACGTTCAAGGAGCGCGACCTGGCCAGGGTCGATCTGGACGTGCACGTCGTGTCCCCGCACCGCTATGACGACTGGCGGTACGCGGCCAGGCCCGACGACGTCCTGCCGCTGTCGGCGAACCTCGCCGGGTGGGGCGGCCCCAGGCTCACCCGGCAGGAACGCCGCGACTGGGTCGGGCCGCTCGACGGCGGACTCCTCTGGTCGCACGGCATGGAGGAGATGCGCGGCGCACCGGCGGACTTCCGCGTCCCGCAGTGGGCGCTGGAGGTGTTCGACAAGCCGGTACGCGTCCGGCAGCCCTGGATGGCCACGCCGCTCACTCCCGGCGCCGCGACCGGCTCGGCCAAGGTCCACGAGCTGGCCCGGCCGGGCGCCAACCTGGGTGCGTTCTTCCGGTGCATGATGTGCGTCCAGGGCGACAAGCTGTGGGCGGAGTTCGAGCCCAGCTACGGCTCCCCGGGAACCAGGCAGTACAGCGGCGGCTACTGGCCGGCGAACGACCTGACCAAGCCGGGCTTCGACGTCCGTCTCTACAGGGACGGCCAGGAGATCCCGCGCGCCGAGGCCGGCGGCTCGACCGTCCTGCCGGTCTTCACCCTGCCGGAGCGGTCGGGCCGCTACCGGCTGACCGCCAGGAACGACCGGCACGACACCGAGTGGACCTTCACCGCCCCGGTCGGGACCGAGCGCCTGCCCGGCTCGTTCTGCTCGTTGGACGTGCTGTACGGGACGGCTCAGCCCTGCCGGCCGGCTCCGGTCGTGTTCGTCAGCTACGACCTGGGCGACACGCTGGACGCCGCCAACAGCGTGCGCGCCGGGCGTACGCACTCCTTCACCGTGTCCGCCTACCACTCGCCGTCCGCGTCGAGGATGGCCGGCATCGCCGGTCTGAAGTTGTGGGCCAGCACGGACGACGGCGCCACGTACACGCCGGTCGCCGTCAAGCGCGGCAAGGACGGCGCCTACACCGCGAAGACCCGCTATCCCGGACTCGGCGCCACCAAGGGCGCCGTGACCCTCAAGGTCGAGGCGTGGGACGAGGCGGGCAACACCGTCAAGCAGACCACCGTCCGGGCTTTCGACCTGCGTTGACGGTGACCGGGGCGGAAGGCGGGCTCGTGCCGGTCGTCGAAGGTCTTCGGGAAGTCGTTCCCGTCGCCGTTGACGTCGCTCACCAGCGTACGGTCACCCATCGCGTACGTGGTCGAGCCCCGGACGAGGCCGCCTCCGCCCCGGCCCGGCAGGTGGAGGCGATCGCCTGAGCCGCAGGCGGGATCGAACCGGTCGTACCTGAGCCTCTGGACGAGATGCGCCGCCTTTCACCTCCAGGGCCAGAACCTGCCGATCGACAGGCCCTCTGAGGGAGACCCCCAGCGGAAGTGGTCGATTCGGTGCGGCAGATGAAACGGGCACCACCGGGCACTTTGCCGGCTGGCCCGTCGCTGCCAAGCACGTGGTGAAGGGCCCGTAAGAAAGGTGTGCCAGCTCGGTTTTCCGGGGCCAAACCGTTACCGACAACTACCCCAGCTTCAGGCCGCTGAACTGAGTCCAACCACACCGGTCGTACTTCGCCGCGCTGGCCGGGGAGGAGCGCCCGACGAGGGCCTGAGCGGTGCACGTCGGCAACGTCGGTGACCAGGGCCTCCCCAGCGAAATGAGCGATCTTCCCCGGCGATACACCATCCAGCCACACCTCGGTCGGCCCGATCGCGTCCATGCCCTCCAGCAGCTTGAACCGATCGGATCCACCACCAGCATCCGCGCCGGCCTGGCCTCGCCTCTCCAGACGGCACCGTCATCTGGACCTCCGGCGCACTGCCGGGCAGCACTCACGACCTGACCGCCGCCCGCATCCGGGGCGCACTGACACAGGCCGACGTCCTGACCCTGGCCGACCAGGGTAACGAAGGCGCCGAAGGCCCGGTCGCCACGCCGTACAAGGGCCGCACCAAGCCCCTCCCCCAGAAGACGGCCAATCGCTCTCACACACGGTCACGCGGACCCGGCGAACGTGCCAACGCCCAACTCAAGAGCTGGCGTATCCTCGGCAAGCTCCGCTGAGTGGCGGAATCCGGATCACGACGCCCGGCATGGGCCAAGATCGCCGTGATCGCTCGCGGTGAGCTTCCCCAGCACGCCCGCCGCGTGAAGTCGATCACCGGCGAGTGCTTTGACGGGTGCGGACCGGGCCCTCGGCTCCTTGGTCGGCATTGTCGGCCGGAGAGATGATCCCGGTCTGTTCGGGTGCGCGTTGGGTACCCCGGATGGCTGAGGCCGTGGGTCTTGCCTGGCAGCGCGCCCGGCTCCCGGACGGCGGCACACCCACGCACTCGCTCCGCGACGGCCCGATGCGGCCAGGCCGGTGCACCTGCACCGGCCTGGCCGCGATGGCCTTCTGGCGTCAGGTCATGGACGAGGCCGCCGAGTAGGGCCGCCGCGGCAGCGGCTGTTGCGGTTCAGAGACCGTGTTTCTTCCTGGAGTCACACCACCCAGGAGCTGGTGCAGTGGTAGGTCTGGCCGAGGCCGGAGGTCGCCGCGCAGGCTTTGTAATGCCAGTTGGCGAGGGTCCTGTGCGCAGTGGTGTAGGTCGTGTTGTTGATCCCTTCGACTGATGGTGACGGACTTCGTCTTCAGGTTGCCCACGCCCGTGGCGCTGGTCGGCGCGGACGACTGCCAGTAGTCCGCAGCCTGGGCGGTGGAGGCGGTCATGGCGAGCGGCGCCGTCCCCTCGAAGTGCGAAGGTTGCCGCCTCGCACCGACGGCTGCTGAACCTCTGTCGCTCCGCCGGCGCCGATCCGCGTCATCGGATGGCCGGCTGTTCAGTCGATGCCGTAGTAGACGCGTTCGTACTTGGCGGCGTCCCACAGATTCCAGCCGAGGTCATCACCGTGGGGATTGCCGACCCCACCCACGTACAACTGCTGGTAGTCCTTGAACGCCAGGTCGCCCTTGGCGTTGTTCCGGAGCAGTGCGCTGACGGCGAACGGCTTGCCGGCGTTGTCGATGACTTGGGTGACGGCCCCGGTCGCGGTGGCCACCTGCATCTGGAAGGTGTACTCACAGTAGTGCTCAGCGGTGACGGTCTCCAGTCGCAGGGCGATGGTCTCGTTGTGGGCCAGGGAGATGGTCCGGCGGGCGAAGTAGTCCTTTTCCCAGTCGCCCTCGTCGGGGATCCGCTGCGCCTTGGGCTCCGGCTCGTCGAGGTCGAACCCGATCGGGGCACTCGCTTCTTCTCCAGCCGGGGGCGAGTAGAACAAGGTGCCGCGCAGGGGTGGCCCGCATTCGGTGATCGCTGTCATGCCGGTGATCCGGACGCCTTCGGGCCGGGCCCCGCGCAGGACCACTTTGATGAAGCTCTCGCCCGGATCGACCGCCCCGATGCCGCGGAAGAACTGGGGCATGGAGAGCTTGGGGTCGGCGGCGTTGGCAAAGACTCGCAGGGAGTCCAGTTGGGCAAGTTCGCGATCGGTGAGATCGGCCGCGTTCGCGGTGACCCAGGTCTCGCCCGACGCCTCCAGACGTTCTTGTTGCACGAGGTCGAGCGCCACGGGGAGCGACCCACCCGGAGCCGGGCGCGTCGAGCGCGGGGTGGACACCGGCGACGCGCTGGATGTCGTGGACGAAACCGAGGCCGGCGCCGAGGCTTCGGGGGTCGGGGAAGGATCGGCGGAACTCGGGATGACCCCCCACTGGGTGAACCATGCGGTCACCACAGCGGTCCCGATCGCCACGGCCCCGGCGACGACCGCAACGATCACTTCGCGCCTGACCCCGCCGTCCTTGCCCGAACGCCCACCGGTGCGGCCGGCGGAGTGCGTCGCGGGCGGCGACCTCCGCCGGCCCCGCCCGCGGCGGAAGATGCTGAGACTCCGCATGCCCATATATACGTGTCAGACGGAATGGTGTTACGCCAGGATAACGGTGCCGTCGCTAAGAGCGACCATGCCCGTCACTCTCCGACATGAGATGCCAGTCTTTCGCCGCGGCGACAGCGGGTCTCCAGCGCGGTTTCACGCCTAACGCCCTAGCGCCGCCCGCGATCCGCCGGCCCAGTGGGCGGAGCGTGCGCCCGCTTCCGTGCGACTGCTCAGTGGTGGAGAGGTGGATCGCTTCGCCGGCCCCGTCCACTCTCTTGCCCGGGACTGTGCACACCCGACAGTATCGGCTCAGGAGCAACGGAGGTCGGATGGCTCGGCGCGTGACGTACGCCTGGGGCGGAGCGGTTGCCGGGACGCTGCTGACAGCGGCCCCGATCGTGGTGGCGGGGCTGAACACGCCCGGCCGGCCAGGCACTCTCGTGGGCGGAGACAGGTCCGGAAACGCCGCCACACGGGCCCTGCGACGATGAGCGACCGGCCCACACCACCGAACGACGAGCAGAGCGGCACTGCCACGCCCGGGGCGAGCGCCGAGGGAGATCGTGCCCTGTCCATCGGCGGTGACCTCAGCGGAATCGCGTCCACGGGCGAAGGCGCGATGAACGTGCTGATCCAGTCTGATCAGGCGACCGTGATCCCACCCGAGGCATTCGTCCGGATGGCGGATCTCCCACCTCCGCGGGGGCTGAGCAACCTGCCGTGGCGCACGGGTCTGTTCGTCGGCCGCGTCCAGGCCCTGGCCCGCCTGGACGAGGCGCTGGAAGGACCGGGCGGAGCCGTGGTGCAAGCGGTGCACGGACTGGGCGGGATCGGAAAGAGCACACTCGCCGCGCACTGGGCCGCCACCCGGGCCGCCGCCCGCTGTTCCCCGATCTGGTGGATCACCGCCGACAGCGCCGCCGGCATCGACGCCGGGCTGGCGAAGCTCGCCACCGCGCTGCAGCCGGCGCTGTCCGCGTTCCTTCCGCTGGAGGCGCTCAAGGAGCAGGCGATGCAGTGGCTTGCCACCCATGAGGGCTGGTTGGTCATCCTGGACAACGTGAACGACCCCGCCGACGTCCAGCCGCTGCTGGCAAGGGCACCCACCGGTCGGTTCCTGATCACCAGCCGCCGTGCCACCGGCTGGCATCGCCTGGCCGCGTCTGTCGGCTTGGACGTCCTGGACCAGGCGGAAGCCGTGGAGCTTCTCCGCGGCATCCTCACCCATGACGGCGAGCGTGACCTCGCCGGTGCCGGCGAACTCTGCACGGAACTGGGCGGCCTGCCGCTGGCGATCGAGCAGGCCGGCGCGTATATGACGCAGACCGGCATCAGCCCGCGTGCGTATCTGGACCTGCTCGCCGAGCACCCGCGCGCCATGTACCGGGACACGGCTGAAGGCGTCGACCCCGCACGCACCGTCGCCCGCGTCTGGCATGTGACGCTGGATCGCCTCGCCGATGATCCCCTGCCCGGACAGCTCCTCCGGATCCTGGCCTGGTACGCCCCCGACGACATCCCCCGAGCCCTCCTCGGGCACCTGGCCGGCGGCCCGGCACTCATCTCGGCGGCCGGCCGGCTCGCCGCGTACAGCATGATCACCGTGAGGAGCGACACCTTGGCGGTCCATCGCCTGGTCCATGCCGTCGCCCGCACCCCGGACCCGGATGACCCGCACCGCCTGCCCGAGGACGTCGCCCGAGCTCGCGAACAGGCCGCCACCGCCCTGGCCACGGCCCTTCCCGATCGTCAGGAGTTCGGCTTGTGGCCCGTCTGGCGGATTCTCCTTCCCCACGTCGAAGCGGTGACGCACCAGGCGGATCCGGAACCGGGCAGCGCCCTTCATTTCCTCAGGAAGGAAGCCGCGCTCTTTCGCGTCACCTTGGCTGCCGTCTCCGGCCAGATCGAGGATCGGCAACGAGCGCTGTCCGAATCCGTACGGGACCTGGGCGCGGACCATCCGGACACCTTGGCCGCCCGGGACGGTCTTGCCTACGGTTATGAATATGCCGGCGAATGGGACCGTTCGATCCCGCTGCACGAACGTAACCTGCAAGCACGCCTACGACTCTTCGGCCCGGACCACCGCGACACCGTCCGCACCCGCCGGAACCTCGCGGACGCCCGTCGATGGCCCCAGACCTACGCGTCCCTGCCGCACTCGACCCAGCAGCTCCTTGACATCTATCACGGAATCCCGAAGAGCACGGAGGACGAGTAGCGACGATGGTCCGCCGCATCCCCCGTCAGAGGTGGCGAGTGCGGCTCTCATGCCCCGCAGGGCCCATCACGGGGCCCATCGCGGGGCCCATCACTCGGGCCCACCATCCCGCCCTGCCGGGTGTGGGGCCGGAGTGGCCAGGCCGTCGAGGATGACGGTGGTGAGCGGGTCGTCGGCGCGGGCGCCGGGGCGGCAGACCGCCACGTTGATCAGGCCGACGACCTGCTCGGGCGTGAGGTCGCCGCGTACGGACCCCTCCCGCTGCGCCTGCTCGACGACCGCGGCCAGCAGCGTGTCGATCTCGTGGACGAGCCGCAGCCGGGTCTCCGACCTGGGCGAGGCGTCGGTGAACGAGGTGATCAGCGCCAGCGGTTGCCCTGCGCAGTGGCGTACGACGTCGGCCAGCACCTCCCACCGCGGCACGGCCCTCCTCGCGCGGTCGCGCACGTGGTCGCGCAGGGTCGTCAGGGTGCCGGAGGCGATGTCCTCCACCAGGGCCCGGCGGTCGGGGAAGTGCCGGTAGAGGGTACCCACGCCGAGGCCGGCCTCCTGGGCGATCTCCTCCATCGACACGCCCGCCCCGTGCCGGGCGAACAGGTCGAGTGCCGCCGCGACGATGCGTTCGCGGTTGCGCCGGGCGTCGGCCCGCATCGTGCACCCCCTAACCGGAATCCAGGATTCACGTTACTGTAGCCTGCCTAACATGAAGCGGAAGGTCCGCTTCACTTTAGGGAGGCGTCGTGAGAGTCGGTCTCTACCTGAACACCCTGGGCACGGACCTGGACACCCTGCTGGCCAGGATGCGCACGGCCGCCGCCGCCGGGTTCAGCGGCGTCTTCCTGTCCCAGCTCACCTCGCTGGACGCGATCACCGTGGCGGCGCTCGGCGCCCGGGAGGCGCCCGGCCTGGAGGTCGGCACCGCGGTCGTCCAGACCTTCCCGCGCCACCCGCTCGCGCTGGCCGGGCAGGCGCTGACGGCCCAGGCGGTCAGCGGCAACCGGTTCACGCTCGGCGTCGGCCCCAGCCACCGGCAGATCATCGAGGGCTCCTACGGCCTGTCCTACGACCGCCCGGCCCGGCACACCCGCGAATACCTCTCCGCGCTGGTGCCGCTGCTGCGCGGGGAGGCGGTGGAGTACCGCGGCACGACGTTGTCGGTCGCCGGGCAGGTCGAGGTGCCCGGCGCCACCCCGCCGCCGGTGCTGCTGGCGGCGCTCGGCCCCGAGATGTTGCGCATCGCGGGCGAGTTGGCCGACGGCACCGTCACCACCTGGACCGGCGCCGCCGCCATCGCCGATCACGTCGCGCCGCGCATCACCGAGGCGGCGCGGGCGGCCGGTCGCCCCGCCCCGCGCGTCGTGGCCTCCGCCCTGGTGGCGGTCACGGACGACCCGGACCGGGTGCGGGAGGAGGTGGCCGGGCGGCTGGGCTTCGCGGCCGGCTTCGCCTCCTACCGTTCGATGCTGGCACGCCAGGGGTTGTCGGGCCTGCACGAGACGGTCATCGCCGGCGACGAGAGCACGGTGGGCAGGGAACTGGCCAGGTTCGCGGACGCGGGCACGACGGACTTCCTGCTCAGCCCCGCGGGCGACGAGCCCGACCAGGCCCGCACCCTCGACTTCGCCGCCTCCTGGTACGCCGACCGCCCCTGAACCGCGACCCGGCGGCGCAGGGCCGGCCGGTCAGGCGGTGGCGTTCCGCCGGCCTCCGGCCCGCCGGTCCCTGGCCGCAGGCGTCCTCGGCCCGCGGCCTGGGCCTCCGTTTTCCGTACGTGGCCTGCTCAGATCCCCCGCTTCCGCAGATGAGGCTGTCACTGCGGTGGCAACCTCGCCTCGAGCGCCTGGCGGCGGTGGTCGCGCGGGCTGATGCCATAGGCGGCGCGGAAGGCGCGGCTGAACTCCGCAGCGGTCTTGAACCCGCTGCGCACGCTGATCTCGCCGATCGGCCGATCGTGCAGTCGCGGGTCGGCGAGGTCGGCGAGGCAGCGTTCGAGCCGCCGCCGCCGGATCGTGGCGCTCACCGTCTCGGGACGCTGCTGGAAGAGCAGGTGCAGGGTCCGTACGGAGATGTGGTGGTGGGCGGCGATGACGGCCGGATCCAGGTCGGGATCGCCGAGGTGGTGGTCGATGAAGGCATCGATCCGTGCGATCAGGAGACGGCGGCGGCTCTCAGGCGTCAGGCTGTCCCCGGCGCCGAGGCGGCCCGCCAGAAAGGTGGCGGCCAGGTCGGCGGCGACGGTGCCCAGGCGGGGCAGTTCCTCAGGGCGGCAGCCGGCGGCGTGCTTGCGCAGGCCGGTGAGAAAGCGAGCCAGTATCGCTCCTGTCCCGGTCGTGCCGGAGAGCTGGTGCGCCAGCAACTGTTCCATCTTGCCGCGCGGGAGGGGCAGCGCGTCGCCTGACAGGAACAGGATCGTCAGCCGTGCGGGCTTGCCGACGTCGATGAGTTCGGTGACGTAGGGGTGGGAGGTGTCGAACAGCGAGAAGTCGCCGGCCTGCAGGCAGGAGTCCTTGCGACGCTGCTCCAGCAGTATCGGGCTGTCGTGGACCAGCAGGAGTTGGTAACCGTCGGGATCGTGCTGCCGGATGTGGGCGGGGGAACGCCAGCCCCTCAGCGGCGACATCGTGAACTCGGCCACCCGCACGCCCACCAGGTCGATCGAGTGAGCGCGGCCGTGGAAGTCGCCGGCATGGGCGCTGGACATCGCCGTGGGCGCGATCTCGTGCGCGGACATGTGCGCCCACCAGGCCAGGCGCTCCTTCCTGGGCACCGCATCGGTGGACACGGAGACCACGGGGCTCCGTTCGACCGTCTGGTGCATCCACGAGGTTCCGTACGCGTGCTCGCACGTCGCATCTACGCTCTCTTGCACCACCCAACAGTGCACAACCCCGGACCCGGTCGCAAGACCGGCGGCCCTGCGGCCACCGGAGCGGGCCCACCCGCCCTGTCCGGCACCTGGGCGTCCCGGCTTGCGCCCACTGCCAATGCTTCCTGCGCTCCGTGCTAAAGACGCCGGGGCAGCCGCCGTCGCAGGATTTGCCTGTTGGGCCCTTTCGATTCCGATCGAGGACAGGTGCTCGTGTCCGCCCACCTGCAGTCCGCAGGTAGGGAGGCAATCCCGCACACACCCCACACCCACAGGAGGGAGCACGTGTGTTATCGAGAACCCTGAGGAGAATCGCCTCGATCGTCATCGCCTGCCTGGCAGTCGTGGTGATCGCCGTCCCCGCACAAGCTCATGTCGTGGACGAATCGGCATGGCTCTACCGATCAGACAACCTCTGCGGCTTGATCACCTCCGAAGTGTCGGACGGAAACGGCTACGGCTACGCGAAGGTCGAGACCAACATATCCACCAAGTTCTGGTGGGCGCCCTACAAGGTCTGGTTGTACTGCACCTCGGAGACCGGCGTCCCCGCCGGCCGCATCCTGCTGCGCTACGAGTACCTCGTCTTCAGCTTCTATTCACAGACGTGGGGGGTGTGCATGCGGACGGACTGGTACTCGAACACCAGCTCCGCCTCCCGATGGAGGGTGTCCACCAACTTCGGCGGCTACCCTCCCTGCGGGGAGGCATGGTACGCGACCCTGGGGTTCGGCCTCGTGTCCCCAGGCGACGGCCACTACTACGGCGGGACTCTCGCATCAGGCAATCACTGGTTCACCACGCCGTACCTCGCCTCGGTTCCTTCCGTGGCCAAGCCCGCGATGCCCGCCTGGGTGGGCAAGGACGGCACCGTCGACCTCGCCGCGATGCCCCGGCGGCTGCCGGTCATCGACGAGACCGGTCACGTCCTTCTCGATGCGAGCGGGCAACCGGTGACCACCGCGATAGAGACCGACGCACCCGCCGCGAAGAACGTCCTGGAAGCTCCGCAGGGCGTCACGCGGTTGGAGACCGCTGAGAACGGCACCGTGACGGGCGTCACCGATGCCGTGGCCAGACGTCCCCTCACCTGACCGAGCGCTCCTGCGACCCGCCGCCCATCGGCGGGTCGCAGCCGCGCCCTGGTCAGTTCGACCTGGCGGCGGACCGGAATCCGCTCGTATTCCGGTCGAACCGGCATGCCCGCCGCATCCGACACCCGCAGCCGGTCCAGCCGGATGCGCGCGTCATACGAGCGGCACGTAGGGGATGATCTCCGCGATCGCGGAGGCCCCGCCCATGCCGTAGTCCACGCGCAGCCGCACGTATCTGGCCATGACCCCGGTCATGTCGACATCGTTCGGCGCGGTCATGCGCGGCCACTCGACCCGCTTGACGTCCCTGAACGTCGTGCCGTCGTCGCTCACCTGCACCACGCCCTTCAGGACGGTGCCGTTCATGTCGTAGCTCAGTCTGGGCTGGAACCGGGTCGCGGACAGTTCCCGGACCCGCCCGAGGTCGACCGTGATGAAGTGGGGCTGGGGCACGGTCTCCGCGTCGTCGGACTGGTAGGAGGTCGTGACATCGCCATCGACCGCCCGGGCGGGGTCGCCGACACCGGGCTTGAAGGTGGTCGCCGTCGCGCTGAGCTCGGCCGGCGGGACCGGGGTGCCGGCCGGGGCGGCGGGCCAGACGCCGGGGGCGTCCTCGGGCTCCTCGCTGACGATCGGCCGGTCGGGGCCCCCTCCCAAGCCGCGGATCACCACATCGGTGACGACCGCGCTGTGGTCGGAGTAGAACGGATAGGTCTGGTCGAGGGCGTCGCCCTGGTGGCGGGGCAGACGGTGGTCGTCGATGCGCGAGCCGAGGACGCTGACGTCCTCGCCTCGGGTGAACACGTAGTCGGTGCGGGCGGGCGCGGAGCGGTAGCCGCTCAGCGAGCTCCAGGTGCGGCCGGGATAACGCCCGGCGTCGGCGTTGGCGTAGCGGAAGGTGTCGACGAAGCCGGCATCAGTGAACATCTTGGTCAGCGGCCACGGCAACACCATGCCCGCGTGCCCGCGCGCGTTCTTGAACTGCTCGGTCCAGTCCAGGTGCGGCCAGGCGTTGAGGTCTCCGCCCATGAGCACGGGGGCGTCGTCATCGCCGATGAAGGAGGGCAGCGCCTTGTCCAGGATGGCCTTGCCCATGGCGACGCGACGGAAGCGGTCGTCGTCGAGGAGTTGCGCGTCGGTCTTCGTCCGGGACTGGCCGTAGAGGTTCTGCACGGCCGCCTCGTGGGTGTCCCAGTTGGCGGAGATCTCGTGCCAGGTCCACATGCTGAAGGCGTGTACGTGTCTGCCGTTGGGCAGGCCGAGCCGGGCGCCGCCGAGGTTGAACGAGGTGATGTCCGCATCGGCGTAGCGCGGGTAGACCTTCTCGACCTTGAGCTTGGTGTACAGCCACAGGTTGTCGCCGTTGACGCTGTAGTCGGCCGGCTGGGTGAGCTGCACACCGGAGAACCGCTTGCCCGCCGGCCGGCCGGCGTTCAGGCCGTCCAGGATCTTCTTCCCCGACCCGTACCCCTCGACCACGAACAGGACGTCGGGATCGACCTCGTTGAGGTACTCGATCATCTGCCTGAGATTCTCGCCCGTCTTCTCCTGGCCGTTGATCGTGCCGCCGACGAAGAGGTTCCACGCCATCAGCCGCAGTTGCGTGCCCGCACTGGTTTCCGGCATGCGGGTGATGAAGACGTCGACCGTCACCTTCTGCTCGGGCAGCACGAAGGGACGGCTGCGCGCGTTCGCGGTACGGCTGTAGAAGGTGTCTCGCGCCCAGACCTGGTCGCCGCTTCTGACGGTGGTGGTGATCTCCTCCACGAGGCCCGGACGCGGATTGCCTTCCACGACCACCGTGCAGGTGCTGCCGGGACGGTCGCCGTCGCAGTCGAGATGGTACGGCCAGGGCCCGGGGGGCCCGGACGGATCGACGGGATCGGCGGCCGCCGGTGCCGGGGTCAGCAGTCCGGCCAGGGCCAGGGCGATGGCGAGGGAAGGGAGTGATCTGCGCATGCGCGTGTCCTTCGGGGAGGGGGGTGTGCGTTTTCCGGAAGAGAAGAAGGGTCGTCAGGCGAGCCGCTGGGGCGCGGCGGGACGGGAGATCGAGCCGTCGGGTGAGAAGAAGTGCTCGTCCACGTGTTCCAGCGCCAGGCAGGCCGCGCCGAGGGCGACGCATTCCTCGCCGAGCGCCGAGGGCCGGATCTCGGGGACGCGCAGGCAGTGGGGTTCGAGGGCCCGGTGCAGTGCGGGCAGCAGGACGTCGGCGGAGCGGGAGAAGCCGCCACCGAGGACGACCAGTTCGGGATCCAGGGTCAGGACCATGGCGGCGGTGCCGAGCGCGAGATGGTGGGCGTAGGTGCTGACGGCCGCCAGGGCGTCAGGGTCGCCGGCACGGGCGGCGGTGAAGACGAGCCCGGCGGCGTCCTCGGCCGGGACCCCCCGGGCGGCGGTTGAACCTTCCAGGTGCGCGGCCATGGTGCGCCAGCCGGTCATCTCCATGAGGCCGACCTCGCCGGTGGCACCGCTGCAGCCGTGATGCAGGCGGCCGTTGAGGATGAGCGCGGCACCGGGCCGCCGTCCGGCGTGCAGGTAGACGAGGTCGTGGACGCCCGCGGCCACGCCCAGTCGTTGCTCGGCGAGGGCTGCGAGCTTGCTGTCGTTCTCGACGGTGATGGGGCAGGACAGCCGCTGTCCGAGATGGCCGATGAGGTCGACCCCCGGCCAGTCGGGGAGGTCGTTGACCCGGGTGATCAGTCCCTCCCTGTTGACGACGCCGATGCTGCCGACGGCGACGCCCCACAGGTCGGAGGCGTTCAGGCCGGAGGCGGCGAGCGCGGCGTCGACGGCCCGCCACATGGCCTCGAGCCGCTCGGCCCGGGTGGTACGCCCGTCCACGGCGACCCGCCCGCTGGAGACGGTCCGGCCGGCCAGGTCGGTGATGGCGGCGAGGACCTTGTGGACTCCTATGTCGATGCCCAGCACGTGCCCGGCATCGGCGCGGAAGCGGTAGCGCTTGGCGGGCCGGCCCATGCCGCCCGGTGTGGGCTCGACTTCGCCGATCCAGCCGCGTTCGTGCAGATCGGTGATGACGTCGATGACGGAGTTCCGCGACAGCCGGGTCCGCGCGGCCAGTTCGGTGAGCGTCAGCGGATCGGCTGACTCACGCAGGGCGCGCAGGCTGCTGAGCGAGTTGAGCTGACGCAGCCGCTGAAGGTCCCCACCGCTGACCTGCACAGGCTCATTCCCTTCAGTAATGGCGGTCTCCAAATTATGTCCGCCCGCAATGGGCGTCCACTTGCCGAATCATCCAGGAGGAGAGGTCTTGACGGCAAGATCTGGTCGAGACTATCTATGGACTCCGCAATAAATGGGGGAGGGCGCGGCAATGACAGTGACCGTAGCGGTCGTCGGGGCGGGAGCCCGCGGCCAGATCTACGCCAGGGCGGCCGCCGCCGACGGCCGGGCGCGGATCGTCGCCGTGGCGGATCCCGACCCGGCCAGGCGGGCCAGGCTGGCCGGCGAGCACGGCGTGCCGGAGCAGGCGTGCTTCGCGGACTGGGCCGAGCTGGCCGCCGTCCCGAGGCTGGCCGACGCCGTGGTCATCGCCACCCAGGACCGGTTGCACGTCGAGCCGGCCGTGGCCTTCGCGGGGCTGGGCTACGCCATCCTGCTGGAGAAGCCCATGGCGCCCACCGAGCCGGAGGCACGCAGGGTCGTCGAGGCCGTCCAGCGGGCCGGAGTGGTCTTCGCCGTGGGGCACGTCCTGCGCTACACGGCCTACACCAGGGCGTTCAAGCAGCTCGTGGGCAGCGGCCGGTTGGGCACGATCTCCAGCGTCCAGCACCTGGAACCGGTGGGCTGGTGGCACATGGCCCACTCCTTCGTCCGCGGCCACTGGCGCAACGCGAGCGAGTCCGGGCCCATGTTGCTGACCAAGTCCTGCCACGACATCGACTGGCTGCTCCATCTCATCGGAGACCGGCCGGTCGGCGTGTCCTCCTTCGGCTCGCTGACCCACTTCCGGCCGGAGAACCGGCCGCCGGGGGCGAGCGGGCGCTGCGTGAGCTGCGCGGTCGAGCCCACCTGCCCGTACTCCGCCCGGCGCCTCTACCTGGACTGTCTCGGCGACCCCGGCCGCGAGTTCTGGCCGCTCGGCGCGGTGACCTCCGACGCCACAGCGGCCGGCGTCACCCGCGCCTTGGCGGACGGCCCGTACGGCCGCTGCGTCTACGACTGCGACAACGACGTGGTGGACCAGCAGGTGGTGCTGATGGAGTTCGCGCGGGGCGCGACCGCGTCGTTCACGATGACCGCCTTCACCCCGCTGGAACACCGCAAGACCAGGATCTTCGGCACGCACGGCTTCGCAGAGGGAGATGGCCGGGACATCAGGGTCGTCGACTTCGTGACCGGCGCCGAGGAGAGGATCGACACCGGGACGCGCGCCGGCGCGTCGCTGACCGACGGCCACGGCGGCGGCGACACGGGCCTCATCACGGCCTTCATCGACGCCGTGGCCGCGGGCGACCAGGCGCCGCTCGGAGCCGGCGCGACTGACGCGCTGGCCGGGCACCTCGTCGTGTGGGCCGCCGAGCGCGCCCGCCGGACCCGGACGGTGCAGGCCCTGTGACGACGATCCCGGCGCCCGCCCGCCGCACCCCGGCGGAGGGGCGCTTCACCTTCACCGCCACGACCCCGCTGACCGCCGACCCGGCGCTGGCCAGGGCGGCGACCTGGTTGCGCGAGAGCCTCACCCCCGCCACCGGCCTGCCGCTGCCCGACGGCCCCGGCGGGGTCGAGCTCCGGCCGGCCGACGGGCTCGGGCCGGAGGAGTACCGGCTCACGGTCACAGGGGAGTCGGTGCTGATCGAGGCCGCGACCCCGACCGGCGCCTTCTACGGGGCGCAGACGCTGCGCCAGCTCCTCGACCCGGCCGCGTTCCGCAGCGGCCGCGTCGCGGACAGGACGTGGAGCGTCCCCGCCGTCGTGATCGCCGACGCGCCCCGGTACGGCTGGCGTGGCTGCCTCATCGACGTGGCCCGCCATTTCCTGCCCAAGAACGACCTGCTGCGGTACATCGACCTGCTGGCCATGCACAAGCTCAACGTCCTGCACCTGCACCTGACCGACGACCAGGGCTGGCGGCTGCAGATCAGGAAGTATCCGAAGCTGACCGAGGTCGGCGCCTGGCGGCGCGAGTCGCCGCTGGGCGCCGGGCGCCCGCGCCGCTTCGACGGGCGTCCGCACGGCGGCTACTACAGCCAGGACGACATCAGGGAGATCGTCTCCTACGCCGCCGACCGGTTCATCACCATCGTCCCGGAGATCGACCTGCCCGGTCACACGCAGGCCGCCATCGCCGCCTACCCGGAGCTCGGCAATCTCGACACCCCGCTGGACGTACGTACGCAATGGGGCGTCGGCGAGAACGTGGTCAACGTCGCCGACGGAACCATCGCCTTTTTCACCGACGTTCTCGAAGAGGTTCTGGAGCTCTTTCCCGGCCCGTACGTCTGCGTCGGCGGCGACGAGACCCCCAAGACCCAGTGGAACGAGAGCGTCCCCGCCAAGGAACGCATCCGCGAGCTCGGCCTGCGTGACGCCGACGAGCTGCAGACCTGGTTCATGAGGCACTTCACCGACTTCCTGCTCGCCAGGGGGCGCAAGCCGCTCGGCTGGGACGAGCTCATGGAGGGCGGCCTGCCGCCGGGGGTCACCGTGGCCTCCTGGCGCGGGGCCAGGTGCACGGCGCTGGCCGCGCGGAGCGGCCATGACGTGGTCGTCTCGCCCTTCGCCGAGACCTACCTGGACTTCCGCCAGGCCGAGGGCGCGCAGGAGCCGGTGCCGATCGGCAGCGTGACGTCCCTGAGCGCCGTGTACGCCTTCGACCCGATCCCCGGCGGCCTGACCGGGCAGGAGCGGGGCCGGATCCTCGGCGCCCAGGCGGCGTTGTGGACCGAGCACATCGACTCGCCCCGGCTCCTCGACTACATGGCCTTCCCCCGCCTGGCCGCTTTCGCCGAGGCGGTGTGGAGCGACGAGCGCGACTTCGCGGACTTCCTCGTCCGGCTCGCCGTACACGAGAAGCGACTCGACGCGTTGGGCGTGGAATATCGCCCGGCCGCCGGACCGCACCCCTGGCAGCAACGCCCCGACTCCCCAGGTCACCCCCTGACCAGGGCGGAGATCGACGGCAAGCTCGCCGCCTGGACCGCGAACCTGCGGTTCTGAGCCACCCCCCACCTGGAGAAACCCGTGCGTTTTCGCCTCCCCCTGGCCGGGCTGCTCGGCCTTGCCGTCCTGGCCGCCGGCTGCGGCTCGTCCGGTGAGCCCGCTGCCGACGGCAAGGTCACCATCAGCTACGCCATCTGGGACAAGAACGACCAGCCCAGCGCCGAGAAGATCATCGCCGCCTTCCAGCAGGCCAACCCGGCGGTCACGGTCAAGCTGGAGATCACCCCATGGGACCAGTACTGGACCAAGCTCCAGACCGCCGCGTCCGGCGGCGCCGCTCCCGACGTCTTCTGGATGAACAGCCTCAACGTCGGCATGTACGCCGAAGGCGGCATCATCGCCCCGCTCGACGAGTCGAAGGCGGAGGGCCTGCCCGAGGCGGTCGTCGACGGCTACCGCCACGACGGCAAGCTGTACGCCCTGCCGCACAACGTGAGCATCCCGGCGCTCTGGTACGACAAGAAGATCTTCGACGCCGCCGGAGTGAAGTATCCCACCGCGGACTGGACCTGGGACGACGTCAAGGCCGCCGCCGAGAAGCTGACCGACCCGGCCAAGAAGCAGTTCGGCATCCTCGCCCCGATGTGGGACCAGGGCGGTTTCTACAACACGATGATCCAGGCGGGCGGCCACGTGCTCTCGCCCGACCGCAAGAAGAGCGGCTTCGACGACCCCGCCTCCATCCAGGGCCTGGAGTTCTGGACCGGCCTGATCAAGGACCGGGTCGCGCCCGTCGCGCAGGTCTACACCGACACCGACCCCATCCAGCTCTTCCAGTCCGGCAAGTACGGCATGTACTACGGCGGCGTCTGGTTCGCCTCCACCTACTGGGCCAACCCCGAGATCCGCGAGCGGATCGACGTGGCCCCGCTGCCCAAGGGGCCCGCGCGGGAGGCCGTCATCCTGCTCGGCCTGGCCAACGCCGTCTCGGCCAAGAGCGAACACCCGCAGGAGTCGGCGGCCTTCGCCGAGTTCGTCTCCTCCGAACCGGCGCAGAAGATCCTCAGCGCCAGCGGCGGCGGCGCCCTGTCAGCCCGCCCCGGCACGCAGGACGGCTGGTTCGAGGCTTTCCCCTCCTGGCACCTGAAGGAGACCTACGACGCCTCGATGCCGCACGGCGTGCCGTACCCGGCGACGCTGAACACCGCGCAGTGGCAGGACGTGCAGAACAAGCTGCTCGCCGAGGCCTGGGCGGGCAGGCGGCCGGTGGCCGACGTCGCCAAGGAGATCGCCGCGCAGATGAACGAGATCCTGGCCAAGGAGTAACGGATGCTCTCCAAGCGCGAGTGGGCGTGGGGGTACCTGCTCATCGCCCCGATGGCGCTGGGCCTGGCCGTCTTCTACCTGTGGCCGATCGCCCAGACCCTGTATCTCAGCTTCACCGAGTCGGGTGTCTTCGGCGGCTACACCTGGGTGGGGACGGCCAACTTCACCGAGTTGCTCGGTGATGAGGAGGTGCTCGGCGCGCTCGGCAACACCCTGCTCTACGCCGTGCTCGTCATGGCCGGGGTGCCGCTGTCCATCGTCGTCGCGGCGCTGCTGAACGTGCCGGGGCTGCGCGGCCTGAGCGTCTACCGGACCCTGTACTTCCTGCCGGTCGTCACCATGCCCGCCGCGGTGGGCCTGACCTGGCGCTATCTGTTCAACGGCGACTTCGGCGCGATCAACTACCTGCTGGGCGAGGTGGGGATCGACGGGCCGTACTGGGTGGGCGATCCCGACTTCGCCATCTACGCGATCGCGATCGTCGGCATCTGGAGCACGATCGGCTACAACGCCGTGCTGCTCCTGGCCGGGCTTCAAGGCATCCCGCGCCCCTACTACGAGGCGGCCTCGATCGACGGCGCGGGGCGGCTGCGGCAGTTCTTCCGCATCACGCTCCCGCTGCTCACGCCGACCACGTTCTTTGTCGTCGTGATCACGATGATCAACGCGTTGCAGGTCTTCGACCTGGTCTACCTCATGGTCGATCTGAAGGGCCCGGCGCTGAGCGGCAGTCGCACGATCGTCTACCTCTTCTTCGAGAAGGGCTTCGTGCAGAACCAGCGCGGGCTCGCCGCGGCGATCGCCGTCCTGCTGCTCGGGCTGATCCTCGTGCTGACCGCGATCCAGTTCAGGCTGCAGAAGAAGTGGGTGCACTATGAATAGGCCCAGGACGTGGCCGGCCCACGTGCTGCTGACCGTGGGCGCGCTGGTGATGCTCGCGCCCTTCGCCTGGCAGGTGGTGGTCTCGCTGCAGACCCTCCCCGACTCGCTGCGCCTGCCGCCCAAGTTCACGCCCTCCTGGCAGTGGTCGAACTTCGGCGACGTCTTCCGCTCCGTGCCACTGGCCAGGCAGTTCCTCAACACCGTCGTGGTCGCCGCAGTCGTCACCGCCGGGCAGTTGCTGCTGTGCTCACTGGCCGCCTACGCCTTCGCCCGGCTGCGCTTTCCCGGCCGGGGCGCTGTCTTCCTGCTCTTCCTGGCCGTGCTCATGGTTCCCGGTGAGCTGTTCATCATTCCGCGCTACGAGATCATGCAGGGGCTCGGCTGGCTCAACACGCTGCAGGCGCTGATCGCGCCGGGCGTCTTCGGGGCCTTCGGCACGTTCCTGCTCCGGCAGTTCTTCCGCACCCTGCCCAGGGAACTCGACGAGGCCGCGCGCCTCGACGGGGCCAACCCGCTGCAGATCTACTGGCACATCATGCTGCCGCTGGTCAGGCCCGGTCTGCTGGCGCTGGGACTGCTGACCGTCATGTGGTCGTGGAGCAGCCTGCTCTGGCCGCTGGTGGTCAACACCGATCCCGAGATGATGACGTTGTCCGCCGGTCTCGCCTCGCTGCGCGGGCAGTTCCAGACCAACTTCCCGATCCTGTTCGCCGGGTCGGTCGTGGCCTCACTGCCCGTGATCGCGCTCTTCGTGGTCCTGCAACGGCATCTCATCGCCGGCATCACCTTCACCGGCTCGAAGGGCTGACCCGTGCGTCCCGCGCTGAGGACGCCGAGCGTCAGGCCGCGTACGCGGTCCGGTCCCTGCTACTCCGTCGGCTGCCGGGTGTCGGCCGCCGCTCGGGCGAAGGCGCGGATGAGTGGCGTCTCGCTCGCCGTACGCCAGGCGAAGGTCCACCGGCACGGCGGGGCGTCGCGGATCGGCACGAAGGCGAGGCTGGGCCAGGGGTAGAAGGTCGCGGCCTCGGCGGTGACTCCGGCGGTGGCCTGGCCCGAGGCGACGGCGCTGAGGGTCTCCTGCCAGGTGGTGACCTTGTGTCCGCGGCGAACGGGGCGGCCGGAAGGGGTGTGGTAGGGGTTGAAGATCTCCTCCATGCAGGCGGGGATCGAACGGCCCTCGACCACGGTGCAGTCGCCGAGGTCCTCCAGGCAGATGGAGTCTCGTCCCGCGTAGGGGTGGTCGGCGGAGACCATCAACACCACGTCGGAGGCGTACGAGGTCGGTTCGACGGTCAGATCGGGCTCGCGGATCGGCAGCCACAGGTGCGCCACGTCCACCTCGCCCGACTTCAGCAGGTCGAGAGGGGAGGCGGGCTGGATCTCGCGGTGCTGCAGCCGGGCGTTCGGGTGGCGGGCGAGGAACAGGTCGAGAACGTTCTTGATCTGCGTGGAGAGCGGGCCGAGCGTGCCGAGGGTCAGTGTGCCCGCGGTGCCGTCGGCGGTGGCCTGAGCGGTCGCGATACCTTGCATGATCTGCCGGTGGCCGCTCTTGAGCGCCTGGTACATCTGCTCGCCGAGCGGGGAGAGGCGCACCGCCCGGGTGGTGCGGTCGAACAGCGGCGCGCCGATGCGCCGCTCCTGCTTCTTGATCGATTGGCTGACGCGGGCGGGGCTGATGCCCAGCCGCTCGGCCGTACGGCTGAAGTGCAGCTCCTCGGCCAGCGTCAGGAAGATCTCGATCTCTCGCATCTCCACGGGCGGGCCTCCGAATTCTTCATTTCCGGGTTAAAGGACGTTATCGGATCCGTCGTAGATGCGAGGCGGGCGGGTGGGGGAGGCTTGGCGCGTTCGAAGGAAGTGTGGTTCTGGAGGTTCGGTGCCCGTCGGATATCTGATCCCTGTGGTGCTCGTCGCGATCGGGACACTGTTCGCGCTGCGGCCGCTGCCGGGGTGGAGCACGCCCGGCCGGGTGAGTTACTTCTTCGGGCTGGCCGCCAACGAACTGCCGTTCGCAGCCTTCTTCTGGCTGCTGCTGGCCCCGACGGCGCTGGCGTTCGCCGAGGGTGACATCCACACGGCGGGCGGCTGGGCGATCGTCGCCCTGGCCGCCGTGACAACGATCGGGCTCACGGTCATCGCCTGCCGCGGCCTGGGGGAGCGGGCCAGGATCTGGCGCGCGATGGACGCCGGCCTGGGCGCGGGCTGGCACGCCGCCATCGACGCCGACCTCGCCGCCGGGCTGCGCCGTCGTCCGCCGTGGGCCCGCATCCTGTTCCTGCCGATCCTCAAGCGCCGCATGGACGTCCGCCGGGTGGCCGACGTCTCGTACGGCGACGCCGGCCGCCGCAACCTGTTCGACCTCTACCACCACCGCTCGCGCCCATCAGGCGCGCCCGTGCTGATCCACCTGCACGGAGGTGGTTACACCGGCGGCCACAAGAACAGCCAGTCGCTGCCGCTGCTCTATCGGCTCGCCGGCCACGGCTGGGTGACCATCAGCGCCAACTACCGGCTACGGCCCCAGGCCCAGCACCCCGACCACCTGATCGACCTCAAGAAGATCATCGCCTACGTGCGCGAGCACGGGCACGAGTACGGCGCGGATCCCTCGACGCTGTTCGTCGCGGGCAGTTCGGCCGGCGGGCACATGGCGGCGCTGGCCGCACTCACCCCCAACGACCCCGCCTACCAGCCGGGCTTCGAGCGGGCCGACACCTCCGTGACCGGTGCCATCTACCTGAACGGCTGGTACGGCAGCTACTTCGGGCAGGGGCCCGAGTCCGCGCCGGCGGCCCACATCACCGCGGACGCACCGCCGTTCTTCGTGGCCCACGGCGATCTGGACCCGCTGGTGCCCGTGGCCGAGGCCAGACACTTCGCCGACCAGCTCCGCCGTACGTCGGCCTCCCCCGTCGTCTATGCCGAGTTGCGTGGCGGCAACCACGCCTTCGACCTGTACCACTCGGTCCGCTTCGAGGCGCTCGTCGACGCCATCGAGGCCTTCACCGCCCGAGTGCGGTCGCAGCAGCGGACACCGCAGCCTTAGCCCTCGTCGCCATGCCACCGGGCGGCCCGATCACTGCCGGGTTCGAGCCGGGCCGCCAGGCCGTCGAGGATCCGGTCGAGGCCGTACCCGAATCGGTTCTCGCGGAGTTGTCGCGGGTCCGCGTCCTGGTCGAAGTCCGGGCTGTGGTCCGCCACCCATGCGCGCTCGGTGCTACCGCTGCGGGCGATCAGTGAGACGTATGCGGCCTCGGTGGTCGCGATCCCGATGACGTATGACATGAGTGTCGCCGCGGCCTCGTGCTTCTCGTCCGCGGGGAAGCCGGCCGCCTCGAACTGCGTGAGCAGTTCCGCTGTCATCCGCGTGGCGTTCGGGCCGATGTGGATGAGTCCGACCTGGCCGAGTTCGGGGGCGATCCAGGGGTGGCGCAGGACCATGGCCCGCACTTCGGCGGCGGTGCGGGCGACCGTCGTGCGCCACTGCGTGCGCTCGGCGGAGGCCGGTAGGTCGAGTTCGCCGTAAACGTCGTCGACGGCCAGTTGGACGAGCTCGTCCCTGTTGGCCACGTGCCGGTAGAGGGAGGTGGCTCCGGCGCCGAGCCGGGCGCCGAGTTTGCGCATGCTGAGCGCCTCGACGCCGTCCGAGTCCAGCAGCTTGATGGCCGTGGCCACGATCTGCTCGCGGGTCAGCTGTTCCCGCTGCGGATGGTGTGGACGGGTCCACACCGAGGCGATCGGCTTCGCGTCGGCTGGCATGCGACCTTGCTCCTCTTCGTCCGAAGCTGTGTCGCCCCTCATCGTAGCGCACGTCGTACGCGGATTGCGCACACCGTTCCGTTATGCGTACAGTGTGCGCATCGAGAGGCGACGTACGCATCGAGAGGGGAAACCGCAATGTCGAACAACGTGAGCTGGGACGAGCAAGGCAACTGGGGCGCCGACGGGGCATGGGGGACGCGCGACTCCGCCGGCCGCAAGCTGGATCTCGCCCACTGGCAATCCCGCCTCGACCAACTCCGCGCCAAGCACCATGTGCCGGGCGCAGCCCTCGCCGTCCTCGTCGACGGCACCGTCCACGAACTGGCCAGCGGCGTCCTGCACCGTGGCACCGGCGTGGAGGTGACGACCGATTCGGTCTTCCAGATGGGCTCCATCGCCAAGATCTACACCGCCACCCTGATCATGCGGCTCGCCGAGGCCGGGGAACTGGACCTGGACGCGCCGGTCGTGGACGTGCTGCCGGAGTTCTCGGCCGCCGACCCGGAGGCGACCAAGGTGATCACCACCCGCCGGCTGCTCAGCCACACAAGCGGCCTCACCTGCGACTTCACCTACGACAGTGGGCGCGGCGACGACTGCCTCGCCAAGTACGTCGAGGCCGCGAAGGCCGTGGCGCTCGACTGTCCGCCCGGCAGCGTGATCTCGTACAGCAGCGTCGGCTACAACGTGCTCGGCCGGATCATCGAGGTGGTGACCGGCAAGGTCTGGGACGAGGCGCTCAGGGAACTGCTCCTGGCTCCGCTCGGCCTGACGCACACCATGACGCTGCCCGAGGAGGCGCTGCGGTTCCGCGCGGCGATGGGGCACCTGGGGGAGCCCGGCCAGGAGCCGGACCCGGCGCCGTCCTGGGACCTGATGCCGCGCTCGGCCGGCCCGTACGGCCGGGTCATCGCCACCGCCGGCGACCTCGCCCGGCTCGCTCGGATGCACCTCGCCGGCGGCGTGGCCGAGGACGGCACCCGCGTCCTCGCCGAGGAGACGGTCGCGCAGATGCGGCGCCGGGTGGTGGACTGCCCCGACAAGTGGACGGTCAGCTCGGACGGCTGGGGCCTGGGCTGGACCCTGTACGACTGGAACGGCGTTGCCGGCTACGGCCATGACGGCGCCTCCATCGGCCAGTACGGCTACCTGCGCGTGGTGCCGTCGGCGGGCGTGGCGGTCGCGCTGCTCACCAACGGCGGCGGTGCGCGTGAGGTGTACGCGGCGCTCTACCGCGAACTCCTCGCCGACCTGGCCGGGGTCACCATGCCGGAGCCCCTCGCCCCGCCGGCCGCGCCGCCCGTGATCGACTGGGCGCCCCTCGTCGGTACGTACCGGCGCGAAGGCGTGGTCATCACCGTGACCGACAGGGGCGGCTCGGGACACGCGCTCTATGAGTTCGTCGACGGCATGAAGGACTTCTCCGAGCCCCTCCAGATCGATCTGCTGCCGGTGACGGAGACGGTCTTCGCCGGTACGGGGGTCGGCGCGGCCTTCAGCGAGGACTACACACCCGTGGTCTTCTCCACGCTGCCGGACGGGACGGGCTGCATCTACATCGGCATGCGCTGTGCCCCCAAGGCCGCGTGACCGTCCGCCTTCACTGACGACGCCATGCTCAGCGCGGCTCCCACCTGCGGCTGAGCCCAGCGACATCGCCAACCGCCTCGTCAGCGAGGCGGCCGATCGGCCTGCGAGTGCCGGCGGTCATCGACGGGCCTACGAGCGCAGGGCCTTCATGAGGGGCAGCGGGTTGATGTAGTCGCGGTAGGTCACCACCTGGCCGTCGCGGACCCTGAGCACCGCGATCGGGTGCTGCTCGAACGGCTCGCCGGTGGCGGTGACCACCCCGTGGGCGGCGTACTCGACGATGACCACCTCCGGGTCCACGGTCTCGTGCATCTTCACGTCGGTGTACTCGGTGAAGGTGATGAGCCCTCCGTCGGAGGCCACGAACGCGCCGACCGCCTCCCTCCCGCGCAACTCGCCGGGCACGCCGTCGGGCCGGTACGGCCATTCGAGCACGACGTCGGGGGCCATGAGCTTCAGGAAGCGCTCGTTGTCGCCCGCCAGGCCGGCCCGCAGGATCTCTTCCACGACTTTCGTTGGACGCATGTTCATTGAATGACCGTACAACGAAAATGCCGGGTTGAACACCCGTACAATGAGACGATGGCCGAGCCACCCCGCCGCACCCGCGCCCAGCAGCGCCGCGACACCGAAGCCCGGATCCTGTCCGCCGCCCGCGAGACGTTCTCCGAGCTCGGCTACGAGCGCACCACGATTCGCGCGGTCGCCGCCGCCGCCGGGGTCAGGGCTGGGCTGGTGATGCACTACTTCGGCTCGAAGGAGAAGCTGTTCGCGCGCTGCGCCGACCTGTCCGCCCACGTCCTGGCGCCGGGGGATCCGGCCGAGGCCCTGCTCGGCGCCCTGCGCGAGCGCCTGCGGGACCAGCCGGTGGGCTCGCTGGTGGTGCTGCGCTCGATGCTCACCCACGAGGAGGCGGCCGACGGGTTCCGCGAGGCGGGCCGGAACTGGCTGGACACGATCGAGCGGGCCATCCCCGCCGAGAACGCCGGGCTGCGGGCCGCGCTGATCTCCGCGATCATGACAGGCGTGGTGGTGGACCGCTACCTGCTCAAGCTCAGCTCGCTGGCCGACGCGCCCGCCGAGGACATCCTCGACCTGCTGCGGCCCTGCTTCGAGAGCCTGGCTGAGCCACGGTGACCGGCCTGTCGTCAACGGCTGACTCCCGTGGTCCACAGAGGTTCGCGGTCATGGCGGTCTCGGCAGGGGATCCGAGCTGATCCCCTACGATCCAGCGGCAGAAGCCGGACGCCGCTCCCTCCAGGACGCGAAGTCATCACCTCACCCTTGTGGTGTGCCCCGACCTGCCGGTCCGGGCGCACCGGCACCGGGAACTGACCAACCGACCGGAGCACGCGCATGGCGGCTGCCACGAAGTGCACGTCGTGGCGGGAAGACCCGGCCGGGCTGAGTCGTGTGGTTCGGCGTGCCCAACGACATGGGTGACGGCGATTCGGATCGCCGTCACCCCGCCGGGAGGTTACGCGGGGGGCTGGGAGACGACGACCACGTGGGTGGTCCTCGCCGACTCGACTGTCGAGTTCCCCGCCAGTTGGATGACGTACGTGTGCTTGCCGGCCGTTGTCGGCGTGTCAGCGAAGCTGAACGACCCGTCGGCAGCGGCCGTCATCTTGGCCAGGGCTGTCGAGGTGGTGCCATCGGAGTTGGAGACGTTACGTACGACGGTGACGATGGTGAGCGGGAAGGTGCTGCCGTCGGCGGCGAACGTTCCGTCGAACGCGAGTCGCTCGCCGACGACGCCGGTCGCCGGGCCGGTCACCGTGAGCACCGGCTGGTACAGGTCCACCTCGACGACGGCCGAGGCGCCGCTGCCCCTGAACCATGAGTTGCCCGGCCAGTACAGCCGATACTCGTACGACCCCCATTTCGGTGCGGTATCGGTGAACCGGTACGTGCCGTCCGCCTCCGTGGTGACTTCCTGGAAGGGCCGGGAGCTGCCGTCGGGCAGCCAGCGGTACAGCTCGAGCGTCTGCACGCCGGGCAGCGCGCCGGTGCCCAGCGTGAGCCGCCCGCTGAAGGTCAACTGCTTGAGCGCGGTCGCCTCGGAGGGGGCCGTCATGGTCAGGGTGGAGGCGTGGTAGGGCGAATGCGGCAGCCGCCAGAGGTGCATCCGTCCGGTGTCAGGCTCCTTCAGCACCGCATAGGTGAGGACGCCGTAGAAGGCGATGCTGCCCGCCACCAGCGTCTTCCCCTGGTGGTCGGCCGAGTAGATCACCTGCGCGGTGGCCGGGTCGTACACCACGAGCTCCGCCGCGTCGCCCGCGGGGGAGTTCCAGCCGCCCACGACGTAGGCGCCGTTAGGGCTGGCCGCGACGGCAGTGGGGAGGCCGTGCTCGCTCAGCTCGCCGCTGTCGTAGGCGCCTGTCCTGGCGTTGGTCGTGGTGTCCCAGGCGTCGAACCGGTGGGTGTCGGCCGGCGCCGACAGCGCCGTCGCCCCGTGGTCGGCGAGGGCGAGGTCCCGCAGGGACGTGTCGGCGCGGATGTCACCCCGCGGGGCGGCCGGGGTGGTGCTGACGTCGTACACCCTGATCGAGGCGGGGTCGGCTCCCGGCTCTCCCGCCACCAGTGTGTTCCCGGCGACGGCGAGCAGCGGAGGCTGCGTCGTGCCTGGCCCGACCGGGACGAGGGCGGGTGTCGGCCTCCACAGCTCAAGGGCGACGACGCCTCCTTCCCCCGCTTGGCCGCACCCGTATCCGACCCACAGCCGCTCGTACGACTGGGCCAGCGTGGACGGGCACGGGTAGGCGGTGAGGTCGACCCGCTTGGTGATGGCGAGCGTCGCGATGTCGATCTCGATCACTTCATCCGAATCGCGCAGCGCCGCGTACACCTTCCTGCCGTTGTCCGCCACGGACAGGGCCACCGCACCGGACAGGCCGCTGATCGTGTTGATGAGCGCGCCGTCGCTTCTGGTGACCACGATCCGATCGTCGGCGGCGACGAAGATTTTGCCGCTGTGCCCCACCACGTCGCCGCCCCTGCCGGCGGTGACACCGAGGTCGGTGACGGTGTCGGCGGCCGAGGCGGCGGGTGCCGGAGCGACGAGCAGGACCGCTGCCAGGAACAGCGACCCAGCCAGGGCGACTAATCGGTGGGAGAGAGGAGCACGGCCAGAGCTTGAGAGGCGCACAGGCACTCCATTCGGGAGGACGATTGTCGAACGTATGTTCGCACACTGGATCATCGTCGTCCAGAACGGCCCCAGAAAAGGTGGCCCATCGCCCGCCACCGCAGGCGGACCTCGTACAAACATCAAGGGCTCCGTACCTTCATGCCTGCGCGATGGACGTCCGGCACCCGCAGCGCTATCGGTCACGCGCCTTGAGGCTGGCCTGGTCGGCGGCGGTGCGGCCGGCCTTCCAGCCCTCCTGGTCCCAGGAGGTGCGGATCGCGTGCGAGACCAGGTTCGGGAACATGCGCTCGACCGCCTGCTCCACCTCCTGTTCGCGGGCCGCCAGCACCGGCACCAGGTCGGTGCCCCGGCTGGCGCTCTCCTGCGCGACCGCCTCCGCTGTGGCCTCGGCGAGCCGCTCCCCGATCCTTGCGGCGAACGCCGACAGGAACGACTGGCGGAATGTCTTGTTCCTCGACCGGCCGGTGCCGTGCTTCTTGGTGCCCGAGTTCACCAGCGCGGTCTGCGCCTGCACCAGCAGCGAGGTGAACAACATCTCCACCCAGGACAGGTCCGCCGCGAACCCCAGCACGGTGGCGAACCCCAGCTCCTTCGACCAGATCACCCGGCACCTGTTGGCCTCGGCGACGAGGTTGAGCAGCACGGCCTTGGGCTGCTCGTACGGCGCGTCGATGCCGACCCGGATGCCCGCCGGGGCCTCGCCCCCGCCCGGCTGCGCATCCAGCATCGCCGTGTCGATGCTGTACTTGACCATCAGGCTCTGCGCCGCCGACGTGAACGTCTGCGCCTCCGCCTCGTACGGCGTCGACTCGGCTTTGGCGAGCAGCGCCCGCACCCGCGTGAGCGTCTTCTCGCTGACCGCGTGCGGGCGTGCCCGGACCGTGCGGCGGGCGGCCCCGGGCAGGGGGCCGAGCGACTCCAGCCTGGGCAGCCCGGTCAGCAACTTCAGCAGCTCCAGCACGCCGGAGACGGTCACCAGCCGGCCGGCCCCCGTCCCGTCGCGTGCCTGCCGCGCCGCCAGGTAGCCGCCCTTCCACCACACCACGGCCTCCAAGGCGGCGAGCTGCTCGCGCCAGCGCTCATCCACCGTGGCCGGCGCGTAGGCCCGCAGCTCCCAGGCGATGAGGTCGGCCGCCGTCCGCCCGTGCCAGTCGCTCAGCCGCCTGGCCGCGATCCTGACCACGTCGGCGGGCTGCCAGCCGGTGCGCCACAACCCCGAGATCGCACGGGCCGCGGCCTCCATCAGCACCCGATCGGCGTCGTCCCCGTCGGCCAGGAAGGCGGCGGCGGAGTCGAAGGCCGCCTCATCGTCGCGGGCCAGCGCCTCCAACGCCGCACCGATCAGCTCACTGGCCTTGCTCACACGCGCCGTCCACCTCGAAGATAGTCCGCCAGAACTTCACCGTGACGGAACCCCGTCCCTGCTCACCGGTGCGGCGGAAGGTGGCGAGGTTCGGGCCGACCCCAGCCGTGTCGTTCCCACCGGCGCAAGCCACCTTGAGTCTCGGTTCTCAAGCTGCGGAGAATACTACCCGGAGGCGCTTGAGCGGCCGTGAAGGCCCAGCCCGGACCAGAGACCCTGAGCCCTCGCGCTCCGCCGCCGGTTCACCCAACCGCCCAGGGTGTTGGCGTTGATGCCACACTCGCGCGCCACCGGCGCGACTGTCCGACTGCCTTCCAGCGCGGGGGCCGGTGATGATGAGCAGGGCGGTGTCGGGAGGTGCATGGCCTGGCTTACCGCTCTGGCCGTCATGAGGGGTGGTCGCGCATGTCACGGGGGAGTCGGGCCAGAGTCCGCGCGGCGCGCAGGAAGGTTGCGCGGTCGGCTGGCGGCAGCCGGTCGAGCAGGCGGTCCTCGCCGGCTTGGATGGCGGTGCGTACGGACCGATGAAGGCGGGCGCCTTCGGCGGTGATCGCGAGGATGCGGGCGCGCCGGTCGCGGGGGTCGGGGTCCCGGGTGATCAGCCCTGCGTCCTGGAGCCTGTCGAGGGTGCTGATGATGCGGGTCTTGTCCGCGCCGATCGCCTCGGCGAGGGCGGCCTGCGTGCGTACGGCGGTGTCGGCCAGGGCGGTGAGCACCGCGTAGCCCCACATGGAGATCCCGTGCGCGGCCAGCACGGGCTGCTCGGCGGCGATGAGCGACTGCACCAGGGGCTGCAGCATGGCCGCGAGATCAGGACGAGCTGTCACAGCACTAACCGTACTCGTTGACAGATGATAAGCACATGTAGATTATAGGCGGATGCCTAGTAATTCTGCTGTCCGACTGATTCGCGACGATCGGCTCGCTCAAGCCGTCGACTACGCCTACGCCGCGGTCGCCGACACCCCCGTGCGCTGCGTGTGGGTGGCCGGCGCCTGCCCCCTCGACCTTGACGGCAAGACTGTCGCCCCTGGCGACTACGCCGCCCAGACCCACCAGGTGATGCGCAACCTCGTCACCGCGCTCGACGGCGCCGGCGCGTCCCTGACCGACATCGCCAAAAGCACCGTCTACGTCGCCTCCTCCCGCCAAGCCGACCTCAGCACCGCCTGGGAGGTCTACCGCGAGTACATGGGGGACCATGACGCGCCGAGCACGCTGCTCGGGGTAACCGTGCTCGGCTACACCGATCAACTGGTCGAAGTCGAGGCCGTGGCGGTGATCCGCGCCTGATGCACGTTCGAGCCGTTGGGACGAGCCGCGCGAGGCACGGGGGATCCTGACTGACCGCAACCCCCACCTTTGCGGGGGTGCGGGCATGCTCGCCGCTCTCGCCCCGGTCGAAACCAGCCGCCGCGTGATGCCCTGCCGGACCCGGACCACCTCTGGGGAGGAGCCGCCACGCACCATGATCCTGGTTGGCCAGGACCGCCGGTGCCGCGCTAGGCGAGCTCTGGCGGACGGCCGGCATGGCGTCTCGGCGGCTGTCGGCTCGTCGCTGCCGACGGAAGAACGCGGGAGGACCTCACGATTGACTGAGGTGCCGCGCGGGGGCCAGCAGGTTGTGCACGATGACGATGAGCCCGTCCATGACGCGCTCGAACGCTTCGTCCACGCTCATCAGGGGAGCGGCGGCGACCGCTTCGCGCAGGTGGGGAACGGCCAGGGCGGGATGTGCCCGCAGCCAGAGCGGCGGGACCGGGGTGTGTTCCATGACCGGCTCGCCCTGGTCCTGGCGGTAGTCCACGAGCAGGACGAATCCAAAGACGCGCAGTGTCAGGTCGCTGTGCACGAACTGAGCGTCGGCGACGCTCAGCCCGATGGCACGCAGCATGCCCAGGAACGCATCGGTGTGGGTCAGGCGATTCGGGTGGATCGCGGAGCCGTCGATCTGCTCGTCCAGCGACACCAGCAGGGCGCGTGGATGGCGCCGGTAGACCGCGCGCAGCGCGGCGCCGTACTCCCGGATGCTGCGCTCCCACTGCTCGGGATCAGGCTGCGGCGCCGGCCATTGCTCGATGAACAGCGCGACCGCGCGGGCCACGATCTCGTCGCGGTCCTCGACGTAGTTGTACAGGGCTCGTACCGTCACGCCGAGATGCTCGGCGAGCAGTCGCATGGTCACGGACCGGAAGCCGCGCGCGCCGGCCAGGTCGAGCATCGCCTGGGCGATGTGGTCCTTGGTCAGGGTCGGCCGGCCCTTGCGTGTGAGCGGCCGCCGGCGGCGGGAGCCTTTGGCGTCGGCGGTTTCCGCGCCGGCGGTGGCCCTGTCGGGATCACGAGACACCGTCTGAGCATAGCTCTCATTAAACTTCACACACCGTTGACTTTAGCGTTCGGCCCCGGCACCCTTCTTAGGTGAGCCTTACCAAAATGCACCTCCCCGGAGGTCCCCGATGACCGCGCCGACCGCCGGCCGGCCCGGGACCGTACGCGGGCGCGCCCTCCTCGGCCTGGTCATCGCCGGCACCGCGCTGGTCGTGATCGACATGACCATCGTGACCATCGCCCTGCCCGCCATCCAGGCCGACCTCCGCGGCACCCTCGCCGGCATCCAGTGGGTGATCATCAGCTACATGATCACCATGGGCGCGGTGACCCAGGTCGCCGGCAGCCTGTCCGACCGCATCGGCCGGCGTCGCATGTACCTGCTCGGCATCGCCCTGTTCACCGCCGCATCCATCGTCTGCGGCGCGGCGCCGACCACCGTGGTGCTCGACCTCGCCCGTGCCGTCCAGGGGATCGGTGGCGCCATCCTGATGGTCAACGCGCTTCCCCTGCTCTCCCGGCAACTGGACGGCGAACGGCGCAACATGGCCATCTCCACCTGGGGCAGCGCTGCCACCGCGGCCGGCCTGATCGCCCCGCTGCTGGGCGGCATCCTCGTCGACACGCTCGGCTGGCGTGCGATCTTCCTGATCAACGTCCCGATCGGCGCCGCGGCCTTCGTGATGTGCCTGCGAACCCTTCCCGCCGACGTCACCACCCGGGATCGACGGGGAGCCCGGCACGGCCGCACCGACTGGGCGGGCACCACCCTGCTGATCGGCGCACTCGCCCTGGCCAACCTGGCCCTGCTACGCGGCGAAGACCAGGGCTGGGGATCGGCGGCGACCTTGACGCAGCTCACGATCGCCACCGTCCTGTTCGCCGTCTTCCTCCTCCTCCAATCCCGGACCGGCGCCCCCACCCTGGACCTCGCCCTGTTCCGCAAGCCCGCCTTCACCGGCGCCGCCCTGGGGATCTTCATCTCCCGCGTCCTGACCATCGGCGGCACGGTCTACTTCGTGCAGTTCTTCCAGGGATCGATGCACCTGAACCCCACCCAAAGCGGCCTGCTGCTCACCCCCGTCTTCCTCGCCCAGATGGCGGCGGGCATGCTCGGCGGCAAACTCCTGAGCCGATACGCTCCCGGCCACGTCATCGCCGTCGGCTACGCCTGCAAAGCGGCCGGCGCCGCGCTGCTGGCGCCGGCCTTCACCCCGGCTGTCTCCCCGTGGCTCCTGATCGTCCCCCTGCTCATCTGGGGCGTCGGCGGCGGCATCGCCGGCGCACCGGTGATGGCCGTCGCGATGAACGTCACCGACACAGAGCGGGCCGGGATGGTCGCCGGCACGATCACCAGCCTGGCCTCCATCGGCGCCGGCATCGGCACCGCCGTCCTCGGCGCCGTCTACACCGCCCGCATCGCCGACGTCATCGCCACCGCGTCACCCCTGCCCGCCGCAGCGCGCGAGGCCGTCCTCTCCGCCGCCGCCGACGGCGACATCCAGCACGTCCTGGACCTCGCCCCCGCCGCCACCCGCGCCACCATCGAGGCCCTCCTCGGCGACGCCATCGCCTCCGGCGCCTCGGCCGTGCTCTACAGCTCCGCCGGCCTGGCCCTCATCACCATCGCGCTGGTACTGACCCTCATCAGCCAACGCAACCTCCCCCGACCCGCAGCAAGCAACCAGCGGGCCGACCCACATCCACAGCAGGAGGGACGGCCCAGCCCCTGATCGTCCTCCATCGCATCGGCCTTCGAGATCCATCGAGGCCGTCCGCCGCCTTGGCCCGACCAGGCAGCATAGTGTGACCAACTCGGCGGGGCCGATCACGCGCGAGGCCCACGGTGCGCCCTCAGCGGCAGGTGCCGCGGTATGGAAGGCAAGTCCCACCTGCTCATCGCCCTGGGCGCCGAAGCCGCCATGGCCGGCTACCGAGTCAAGTACATCCTGGCCGCATCCCTGGTCAACGAACTCGTCCTGGGCAAACCATCGCCCGCTACGGCCGCTACGACCTGCTCTGCCTGGACGAACTCGGCTACCTGAAACTCGACGAACGCGGCGCCAACCTCCTGTTCCAGGTCCTCACCGAACGAGAAGAACGCGCCAGCGTCGCCATCGCCTCCAACGAGTCCTTCGCCGGCTGGACCAAGACCTGCGCAGAGCCGCGCCTCTGCGCTGCGATCGTCGACCGTCTCACCTTCAACGCCGCCATCATCGACACCGGCACTCGTTCCTACCGGCTCGCTCAGACTGAGGCCCAGCACTCCCTTCACGGCTGACCGCGGTCAGCCCGTCGTTCAGTGCGTGAGCATCGCCTGCCCGCTCGACATGAGCTCGCGCGCCCGCTGGGCAGGCGATGCTCACGCCATGCAGGGTTCGGGGACGCAGTCCCCGAGTCCGCAGGCGGACAAGGGTCAAGCCCGGGGGCTGGTGTCCTTGAGTACGTCGTAGCCGACGAAGTGGAACATGCGCTCGCCGAGAGCCAGCGGCTGGGGCCGGCCCGTGAAGCGATGCACCCCTACGCCGAAACCCGCCTGCGGGTCGGAGAGCCACGTCCGGTCGAATCCTCGGTCCTCGAACCAGGTGCAGATCCGCGGGACTCGGTCTGGCGCGCTGCGGTGCCGCGTCCAGATGATGGTGGCACCGGTGGCGCATAGCTGTGGGCAGAAGCCGATCGTGCGCTCGATGTCCTCGTCGGTGATGTTGCCGAATATTCCGCAAGCCAGCACGATGTCGGCTGGCACCATGTCCTGGTAGTGGTCGGTGAGCGCAGCGTCTGCCGTCACCACCTCGACTTGGTCCAGTCCGGCGGCTGCGGCCGCAGCCTGGGCAATCGCGGTGTTGCGCGGGTCCAGTTCGACCATACGCGCCCGGACATCGCCACGACGGGGATGATCGACTATCGCGCCGAGAAGGTCCCGGCCTTGCCCCGAGCACAAGCTGATCACCTTCAGCCGACCAGGCGGGCGAGCGTCCAAAGCCAGCCGAAGCTGGTCCTGGACGACCTGCAGTCGCCGCGCCAGGACGGAGTTGTCAAGGTCGTACTCGTCGTGCCAGGTCTGCCAGTCCATGGCTGCACCCTACGGTCGCCCTGTCGAACAGTCCCAACGAATATTGCTAGCAAGCCCACCGCCTTGCCGTCGCGCACGTCGCGTAGCTGGGTCCGGTCGCCCGTCTGGATCAGCGAGACCTGGCCGCCCGGGCCGAGCCTGCCGAAGTTGATCGAGGAGTTCGCCGGGGAGATGGAGAGGTCAGAGGTCAATGGAGAAGACCCGGTCCTCGATGAGGTAGCGGAACGTCCGGCGCTCGAAGGCGCCCTGGGGCTGCTCACCGCCAATGTCCGCGTTGCTCAGCAGCGGCACCGTGGTGAGAAGTTGCGCGTCGGCCATTCGCCGGAACTGAACCTCGTCGTCGGTGATCGAGGCGAGCAGCTTCCCGTCCCCGCTGACCGTCACCGTGCCTGCGTTCCAGGCTCCTTGCGGGCCGGCGCCGTCTTTGAGGCCGATGTCCAGGACGGACCCGTCCTTCAGGTTGGTCAGGCGTACCGTCTGGGCCCGCGGCGTCGCCAGCCATGTGCGGTCCGCGCCGGCCACCGCGCCGGCGGCGGCAAGCCGCGTGCGCTCGCCGGTCCGTGGGTTCCACCGCTGTCTCTTGCCGGGATCGCCGTCAGTGAGTACGCGTGATTCGATGCGCCCGGCCCGGACAAAGTTCGCATCATGACAGCTCATGGCGACTCCTCCTTCCTGGCGAGGAAGTCGCGGCGGAGCCCCCGTCCTTCAGGCGGGGGAGGACGCCGACAAGTCGTACTGAACTTCTGAGCCGTCTGCCGCATCCAAGCTCAGCATGAAGATCCTTACCGCGTTCGCCGCAGCCGCGACCTTGATCGCCGTCCCCGCCCCGGCTCAGGCCGCCACCCCGGCCTGTCCGGCACCGTCCCAGGCGGAGCTGAAGGAGACGAAGACCGACAAGCCGGCTCATGGTGCGAAGGCCCTCAAGGGGGTCCGCGTCCAGCACCTCCCCAAAGGCTTCGTCTACGGCCAGGTCGTGGCCGCCGAACACGATGGCGTCACCGAGTACGGCTACCGCTGGTCCGACGACCGCGACAGCGTGGACCGCAGGCACCGGAGCCTGTGGGTGCGGGTGGTGTGCTGGCCGAAGGCCGACAAGCCGGCGTCCCTGACGAAACTGCCCGTCACTGAGGGCAGGTTCGCGAACGACCCGCAGGTCGTGAAGCTGGGCGGCAGGAAGGTTCTCAGCATGGAGGGCGACGGCGCGCTGGGGCACGGCCGGTACGTCGGCTGGGTGCATCGTCAGGGCGTCGTCGTGACCGTGATGGCCAGCCGGCCCCTGGCGCCAGAACTGGCCGCCGTGATCAAGGGCATCAAGCTCTGACACGTGGATCAACCTCAGCCAAGCAGGCGGCAGCGAACCCAGGCCAGTGATCGCCGGTCAAGGTTCGGTCGGGGACAGGGCGTCAGTGCTGTTACGTGCCCGGCCACTTCGAGCTGACCGGGAAGAGCGCCAGATCCGCCTGCATCGTGAATCGTCGCAGGGCGACAACCTGTCGTCCGTCTCGACGCATGGTGCTGAGTCGTTCGCTACCCGCATGACCTTCAAGGGGCGCCCTCAGATGGTCACGCGGGCGGCGATGCCGTCGAGGAGACAGTTGAGGCCGAGGTCGAACTGCCCTTGCCTGTCGTCCTTTCGGGTGGCGGTGCGCAGGTAGTGCTGGTAGGTGGGGTAACGACCGGTGCGCATGTGCCAGGCCATGAGGGGGGCGAGTTCGGTGCGTAGTTCGTCGTTGGTGGACAGGCTCTGCGCGCTCATGAAAGCCTCGACGGCGCTGTCGTGACTCATGGCGCCGTGTACGTAGGCGTCCACGCTGCGGAAGATGCCCATCATGGTGTCGGGGTCCAGGCCGAGGCCGTCGAGCGCCGTCAGGGTCTGCTCGGCCACGGCCATGCGGCTGGGGGTCAGGGCGAGCTTGGTCTGCGGCGGAAGCTGGGCCAGCCACCGGTGCTCCAGCATCAGCTCACGGGTGCCCATGGCCAGGGCGTGCAGGCTCTCTCGCCAGCCGAGGCCGGCGGGCAGGCGCATGCCTGCGTAGACGTGGTCGACCATGAGTTCCAGCAGGTCGTCCTTGCCTGACACGTAGCGGTAGGGCGCCATGGGGGCGACGCTCAGTTCTGTGGCCAGGCGGCGCATGGTGATCGCCTCCAGGCCCTCGGCGTCGGCTACCGCGACGGCGGCCGAGGCGATGCGCTGCGCAGACAACGTCTGGCGGGGGGCCGGTGCGGGCCGTTCCAGCCGCTCCCACAGTGGTGCGCTCTTGTCGGTGGCCATGCCATCGTCCCTTCTCCTCACCTGCGATACAACGTACCGAAAGTAGACAACGTACACTTCCATGTGTACGTTGTATCCGCTCGATACAGTGTACACAGAAGGGCCACAAGTGCTTGAGATCGCCGTTATTCTCGGCAGCACCCGTGAGGGACGCTTCGGACCCTCCGTGGCGAACTGGCTGCTCGACCACCTCCAGCAGCGTGACGACATGAGCGCCGACCTGGTCGACCTGGCCGAGACGCCGCTGCCGACCGTCTTGCCCATGCTCGGCCGGCCGCCCGCCTCCCAGGCGGACAGAGATCTGCTGGCGGCCGTCTCGCCGCGCCTGGCGGCGGCCGACGCCTTCGTCATCGTGACGCCCGAGTACAACCACAGCTTCCCGGCCGCGCTGAAGAACGCCATCGATTGGCACGGCGTCGAATGGCAGGCCAAGCCCGTCGCCTTCGTCTCCTACGGCGCCTTCTCCGCCGGGCTGCGCGCGGTCGAGCAGCTCCGGCTCGTCCTGGCCGAGCTGCACGCCGTCACCCTGCGTGACACCGTCGGACTGCAACATCCGTGGGCGCAGTTCGACGGCGACGGCAAGGCCCTCGACCCGGCCGCCGACGCCGCCGCCAAGGTCATGCTGGACCGGCTCGCCTGGTGGGCGCACGCGCTGCGCGACGCCAGGGCCGCCCGCCCCTACACGATCTGAGCCGTCACGACACGCCTGGGCGTCTTCGAGCTGCTGACCGGCATGTTCCTGGCCATGCTCGACGGCCTGATCGTCGGCACCGCGCTGCCCACCATCGCCGGCGATCTCGGGGATCTCGACCAACTTCAGGGGGTGGTCACCGCGTACATGCTCGCCGCCGCGGCCACCACCCCGATCTGGGGCAAGCTCGGCGACCTGCTCGGCCGCAAGGCCACCTTCGTCTGCTCCGGCCGTCGCCCTGCGGCCCGGCGCCGGAGCCGCCCACCACGAGGCCGCCGTCACCCCTGACCTGCTCGCCGCCGAGCGGGGGCCGCTGCCAGCAACGCCGCGCCACCTTCACCGGCTTATGCGGCGCCTGCCCGCTGCGCGATCGCTGCACCACCGCCACGACCGGCCGCATGCGGACCATTCGCCCGCACCACGACCTGCGGGCCTCCGCCCGCCGCCAAGCCGGCACCGACCCCGCCTGGCAAGCCGATCACCGCCGCTCGCGGCCCATGGGCGAACGCGCGGTGGCCTGGCTGGTCGCCCACGGCAACCGCCGCCCTCGGGACCGCCGCCAACGACCGCTGGCCCCACCACCGCGCCGCCGCTCTCAACCTCCGCCGCTGGTCAACCTCGGACTCACCCACACCAACGGCACCCGTACACTCACCCCGATCGCCCCTTAGCAACAGGGTGAGCGACTCATTCACCAAGATCTTCAGGACATTGCTAAGGCCAGGCAGTTCTGTCAGGTGTTCGGGTCAGTGAAACAGACCATGTCTTCGCCGCCGGACACCAGGACCATCCAGTACACGCTGTTGTCGTACTGGTTCTTCTTGCAGTGGTCGGCGTGGGCGTCCGGCGGGGCCCGGTAGACGTCCGAGACGACCATGATCCGGTTGTAGGACTTGGGCACGCGGTCGGCGTTGCAGCCCACGGCGGTCGACAGGCCGAAAGACAGGTTCTGGTTCCCGGAATCAACCGCGAGGACGCAGTAATTCTTCACCCAGATCCGCCTGAGGCAGAGTGTCGTGGTCTGTCTCGACATGGCGGAGGAGTAGCGCCATGAGTCCTCGGCGAGGCCGTTGGGGCAGATCAGGCCGCTGCCTCCGGTTTGGGTGACATAGAAGAGACCGGCATAGTTGCCGCGGCAGGAGACCGGTTCGGGTGGCTTCGGCTGACTCCAGTCGTCGCCGTAGCCGGTGCGGTAGATGGGCAGGCAATCGCCCGCGCTGACGGATCGGAACGCGTCCTCGGTGGGGTCGTGTTCCGGTTCTTCCGCTTCGGAGTTCTGCTCGGATCCGCTGTCCTGCTCGTTGTTGTCCGAGTCGCCGCCCACCTCGATCGGGACCTCGATCGGGACCTCGATGGTGATCCCGGGCTCGTCGTCGCCGGAGCTGTCGTTAGGTTCGGCGCTCGATGTGATCTCGTGCTGAGAGGTGCTCGGCTGGTGGGACGCCGTGTCTCTGTTCTTGCGGTCGCAACCGACCAGCATTGCCGGAATAAGCAGCCATATCAGCGATGCACGGCATATACGGCGATATCCACATTTCATATGGGCCACCCCGTGTCACGAGAGAGCTGCGGTGACGCGAGTTTGCCACAGCGCGCCGCGCGGTACGGTGGACTTCGGAAGAGCACGTCCCCCATGTCACGGTTTCGGCATCGCACCTCTAAGGCGTGTTTCCTTAGTGATCTCTACTTGAGATGATCACTGTGTGGGTCGCGGGGATCCGACGGATGCACAGTGGGCAGTGCTGGAGCCGCTGCTGCCGGACTCGGTCGGACGAGGGCGTCTGGGCGCAGCTCATCACCAAGCTGCAGACCCGAGCGGATGCGGCCGGGCTGATCGGCTGGCAGGTCAGCGTGGACTCCACCATCTTGCCGAGCCCACCAGCACGCCAACTGCTCCCGCAGCACGCTGTTCCGTTCCCGGGCCTGGTCGGTGGTCGCGTTCGTGGCTTGTAGCGGCCGACGCGTCGAGTGCTTCCTGGTGATGGTCATGACGATCGCCCGAAGCCGCCTGCGCACCCGACCCGGCCTGACCGCTCCTGAGGTCAGGGCGCCTTGTTGACCATGTTGAGAATCGAATGTTCGCTTTGGCCGGGGCCCTCTTCACGACCCGCCGGCGGGTCACCAGAACGTCGGAAAACGCGTGGCGAACGCAAGGGGAATCATCACCTCCCGCGACGGCTGCTGAACGTCAGCCGGTCCACGATCTACACGTTCATGCCCGAACTCGCCACCGGCCGCCGCGCTGTGACCATCCTTGCCTCGGAGCGCGGCGGCCCGCCGCCCGATGGTGCCTCGCGATCGCGACGACCGCTCACCAGCGCAGCATCGCCGCCACTCCGCCCGCCTCGGCCAGCTCGCCCGCCGCCCTGCTCTCCAGCACGGTGACCTCACCTCCGTGCTCGAGGGCGAGCTCGATCATCTCCTCCTCCAGTTCCTCGGGGGCGACGGGCTTGGGCGGCGCGGCCTTCCACCCGCCGGCGTCGTCGAGCAGCAGGTGCTCGACCCGGCCCTGCCGCAGCAGGGAGAGGATGTCGTCGAGGCCGACCGCGCCGTTGCCGCCCGACAGGGCCAGGTCCCGGGCATGCACGGCCAGGGCGGCGTCACGCCGGGCCCGCACCTCGTCGAGGGTGGGACGGACGAACGCCAGCACCTCCGACGGCGACAGGGCGGGATCGAGCACGGCGTCCATCTGGATGATCTCCGTGCCGGCGGGCAGCGCTTCGCTCAGCACCGAGGTGTCGCGGGGGTCGCCCACCAGCAGCAGCGTCTCCCAGCCCAGCCGCCGGGACTCCGCTGCCACCTGCGGGGCCGACTCGCGCAGGAACCTGGCCAGGTGTTCCTCGACGCGCTGGTCGAAGCGGTCGGGGTGGATGCCGCTCCGCGAGAGGCCGGGCAGCGTCGCCGGCCCCTTGGCGGACCCGCCCGCGGTCGCCAGCCTGAAGTTGACCGGCTCCAGCTCGTCGGTCAGGCCGTACCGGCAGTCGAACAGCCGTACGCCGTCACGCCCCACCCTGACCACCCCGGCGGGCCTGTCGGCCTGAACGGCGGTGACGAGCGGCAGCAGATAGGCGTGCTCCCTGAAGGTGGCGAGGTCGCCCACCGGGAGCTGAACCCACTCGGTACGGACCTCGTCACCGGCCACCTGCGCGAACAGGGCGCGCCCGAGACCGGGACCGGCCGGGTCGAGCAGCTCGTCGATCCGCGGCTCCAGCAGGTCGAGGCGGAGGCCCGCGAGCCTGGCCCGCTCGTGGTCGGGGTCCGCGGACAGCTCCTGGCGCAGCGCGGCGATCTCGCTGCGCAGCCGGGTGCGCCCGGCTTGCGTGCCCGGCTCCATCGTGGTGTAGAGCGACAGCACACCGACTTCGTCGCCGAAGGCCGCCAGCTCGCGTAGATCTGTCTGGTCGAACACCATGACGCGCTCACCTCCGTGGGCGGGGCCCTGGCGCGGGCCCGGCGGTGCGGGGTGGACCCAATTTTATCCCGCAGCACGTTCTCGCTGGTCAGCGGCCTGCCGGAGTGCTGGGTTAGGTGGGGCGTTGATTGCTCCCTTGGCGACCACCAGCCACCACACCGGCCCGTCGGCAGCCACCGCACGCTCAGGCCGGGAGAAACGAGGCAGCACAATGCCGGAAGACCCCTGAATATCCGTGTGGCAAGTACCCGGAAACCCTACTTTCCCGACATGCCTGACTACTTGACGTCACCCGAGACAGCCCTGCCTTCAACGGCCTTCAGCGCCTACGTGGCGGCTCATGGCGCAGGTTGACCTCGCTGTCTCTTGGAGCCCTGCGGCGTCGTCACGTGACGTCTTGTCCAGGCCGGGGAAGGTCGGCCGTCTGGACGGAGTTCGGCGGCCGGAACTCCGGTACGGGGCCTGGACGCCAGAGGTTGCCCAGGAACGGGATCGTCGGCGGCAGCGTGCGATCATGCAGGCCGCGCAGGTATCCACCGATCGGCGGGCGCAGCGGCAACCGGCTGAGCAGCGTGACCGGGACGAACTGCGGCCGCAGAGCTGGCTCGCTGCCCACCGGTTCGCCGGTGGCGTGCTCGGCGAGGAAGACGATGTCGATCGTCCGGTTCGTGCCTGCGGGCGCGATGGTCTCGAAGGCGAACGCGCACCGCGTCGGTTCGGCCCGCAGGCCGCTCTCCTCGACGGTCTCGCGGCGGGCGCAGGCGGCCAGTCCTTCCCCGGGGTGCGGGTCGCCGCCGGGCAGCACCCATTCGGGCCGCCCGTCGCGCACGCGTCTGATCAGCAGGATCCTGTCGCCGCGGAACACGATCATGGAACAGCGCAGCCGAACCACGGTGTGATCGTTGATGGCCTCCCCATGAGGACGCTCATCGGGTGGGGGAGACAGGTGGACGGTGGTCATCTTCCTCATCGCCTCTCCATGCGAGGTCCTGACTTGTGCCAGGAACCATCAGCCCGGAGGCGGTTCGGGCGGCTTGGCCGCCCCGGTGGGGTCCATCACCGTCACTAAGAGTTTAGTCGGTGGCGAACTGCGGTCAAAAGTGAGGGCTTGCCCCTTGTGGGGGGCGCAGCCTCGGCTCAGACCCGCTTCGGCCCCACGATCGCCGAAGGCGAACATCATGCGCGTAGACATCGGCGCCGAGGAGACGAACGGCCGCCCGCGTCTTCGTCACCGGTCTGCACGGCCATTGCCGCGCATCCTGGGCCGGGCAGGACTGCGCGACTCTCTTGCGGAACGCACCAACCGCCAAGCGGTCCGGCATCTGTCCGCCCGCGGCGACCGCCGGCCGCCCCCACAAGACCGGTGAATGCCCCGTGGCTGACCTGGAGCAGCGTTCATTCCGCCAATAAAGTCCGATCTATCCCGGTGGGCACCATAGGGATGCCCTCTCGAACGAAAGGATGCGCCGTGTACAAACGAATCGTCGCTGGGCTCGCGTTGAGTCTCGCCGGCCTCGTCGGTACAGCGCTCGTGCCGTCAGCAGCCGTCGCGGCACAGCCCGTCCTGGCCGCAGCCGGCTCTGGCGCGGGAGCGAAAACCCTCGTGATGCCGTGTGTCTCCAATTGCACATGGAGTACGGGTGTCGGGACAAACAAGTTGCAGATCGACATGCTCAGGACCATCGAGACGGTGAATTTCGTGCAGATGGGTTACACCATCGTGTCTTCTGTGACGCAGGCAGCACGTGGTGGCTGGGAGGGGGTCATTCGGTACCACGTCTGACGATGGAGTCTGGGCAGCGGCCCAGCTTGTCGAGGCTTTGCGGGTCGGCCGGGAAGACGGGCTGGAGACGGGTTCGCAGGGACGAGGTCGTCACAGATGTGGTGGAGATGTCGGCGTGGCCGATGACTCGGGAGACCACCTCGATCGAGACGCCATCAGCAGGCGCGTCGCCGCGGTGAGCCGATACCAGTGCGGGTCAAGGGCGGTCCCGGTCTTGCCGGCACAGCCGTCGCACCAGGTCGTAGGCGCCTCTGCGATGCGGATCCCGCTTTCGTAGAGCAGCGCGAACAGGAAGCGGTCGCGCAACCGGTCGCACGCGTCCGGGATCGTCCGCACCTCGACGACCGTGAGCACCCGCGGCAGCTCGCGCGCCGCCTTGAGGCTGATCGTGCTGCGCGGTTGGAGCCCGCCCTTGCTGATGTGAGGCAAGAACGGTTTCCAGATCGTGCTCCGTCGCCCGCCGGCTGCCAAGTGATCAGCAAATCGCCCAGGTCGACCCCCTGGCGAGCGGCGTGCCAGGAGAACGCCGATAGCGCGGACAGTTCCAGGTTCGCCGTCGCCTCGGTGCAGTGGTGCTCCACCGAGGGCAACGGCGCGATGTTCCCCTCGCGCATCCCGGGCGGACGGCGCAGCCAGGCCACATACTCGCCCAGGTCCTCAAGACGTACCTCGCGAGGAAGCGGGAGAGACACCCGGCCGAACGCGGGTGGGCGAAGGCGTCGTCCGGCCGCACAGACGGCGGCGTCTCCCTGTCCCTGCCTGAGTACGACGGCGGACGCTGCGCCCCGTGGGCTGGTATGCAAGGCCCATGGGATCAGCGAAATCGCGCCACGTGGCCGCCGCGCTGCTCGACCTGTCGGTCGCCACCGGGGTGATCCTCTTCGTGCTACGAGTCGTCTCGTTCCCGCGCGACACCTCGGTCACCGTCAGCCACATCATCCGCACCGAGGGGTTGTTCTTCCTGCCGGCGCTCGGCCCGGCGGTGGTCATGACGGTGCTCGTTCTGCGGGGTTCGCGGGCGGGGCGCATGCTGGCGCTGGCGACGGCTCCGCCGTACCTCCTGGTGCTCGTCTTCACCTCCCTGGTCTCGCCCTTCGACTTCGAACGCGGCGGGGCCACCCTCGTCGGCCCCGAGGAGCCGCCCTGGTACGCCACCGTTTACTGGATTTCGTGCGTGGTGCTGTTCGCCGGGCGGTGGTTCTCCGGATCGTCGCGGTTCGTCGCCCGGCCGGAGGCGCAGCGGTAGCGGGAGCCGCCACAGCGGCACGGCCGGACCGTCGGCCGGCTGGTGTGGCGACTTCGTGTCGCACCACTGCGCACCCGCTCCTGTTCAAGTGTCTGCGTACGCGCGTTACGACTCGGTCGGTTTGCAGTTGGCGGCTTCAGCGGTGGGCCGGCAAACCAATGCCGCCCGGATCGGCCTGCCTGACTCGACGGTCATGAGCCATACCTCGCGGCCCTGGGCGTCGTGGTTGCTGGCGTGGGCGGAGAAGGAGACCTTGCCGCTCGCGCCGTCGAACTCCTGTCCACGCAGGTTGTAGTGCACGCCGCTGCGGATGTCGCCGGTACCGCTCTGTGTGAGGTAGGCGTTGAGCGCGATCGCGACGGCCTGGGCCGCGTCATAGCCGAAGGCGGCGTGGGCGAAGGAGATGTGGGATGACGTTGCAGCCGCCCATTGCTGCAAGGTCTTCTGGCCCTGGTTGAGCGAAGTGTCACGGACGTCAGTCAGTGATACGAAGGACATGCTCACATCGTGTTTGTCCGGGTTGGATCGCACGTCATTGGCGACGGAACCGGTGACGTCGTCCGATGCGAGCAGTCTGATCCCTTGTTTTTCGCATGAGGCCCCCCACGCGAGCTTGAGGCTGCTCAGGAAGTCGGCCCTGCCCGTGTAGTAGATCACCTTCGCGCCCGACGCGCAGGCTTCCTTCACCGCGTTCTGGAGTGAGGCGTTGTCGGCGAAAGCGTGCTCCGTCTTCTCCGCTCCGTACTCCTTCCAGAACAGATCCTTGAGGTCCTGGCTGTAGAGCTCACCTGGCTGCTGCTGCCAGACGACGGCCACCTTGGGCCGTGCTCCCATCCCCTTGGCGAGCGCGAGTGTGTCAAGCCAGTGCACCGTGGCCTTCATCTGCAGGCTGTCCACGACGGCCAGCCGGAACAGGTAGGCCGACGGACGGCCTGCCACCACATTCGCGATCTTGTCCACCGTGGAGACCGTGCTGACCATCGGAACGTTCGCCTTCGTCAGCACCTCCACCGCCTGTCTGACCTCCTCGCGGCTCCAGGCGAACCCCACGGCGGCCGCCAGCGACGAGTCTTCCCGCGCACGTTCCCCGACGCCGGTAGCCGCGAGCTCGGCGCTGAGAAAGTCCTGGCCGGTGTTGGCGAATACGACCTTCATCTTCCAGTCGGACTTGCTCCTGTTGTAACTGGCCTGATATGCGCCTATCCCGGCCAGCTCGCCCGCCACCGCCGTCATCTGGCCGTCCTTGAAAGCCGCGCCGGGCTGCGTCGTCAGCGGGCCGAGGTAGGCGATCGTGAACACCTTGGAGTCGAACGGAATCTGGCCGTTCTGCTCCTCTATCCGGTTCAGTGCCGGCTGTACGAACGGGTGCGGCGCCATCTTGTCCAGTGGCCCCAGGCCCACGCACTGCTCGGCCACCCTGTGCAGTTCGGTACCGCAATCCACGGTGGCCGCCAAGGTCGCGGTAATCGGCGCGCCTATCAGTATCAGCACCACTGCCCAGAAGGCCAGGGGGCGAATGGGAAACAACCTTGCGCTACTGTCGGTCCCCGGCTGGGGGCCGTCCTTTTCCAGCTTGATCACGAGGTATGGGCTCGGCCTGACCCTGCGCATGGTTTCCTGCCATGTGCGGTAGAGCTCGACCGGACCCGCCGTGCCGCTGGTGTCGAGTTCGGCGCGGTGCACGGTCGGCGGCTCCGACGTAGAGACGACCAGCAGCAGCGGGCCTCGCTGCCCCGTGCTGACCCTGACCATGTCAACCAGTTCCATGAAGCGGCGGCCCGCCCTGCCGAGGTCGGCGTTCTTGATCCTTACCACGGGATAGGTGTGGCGGCCCCAGCCGGGCCAGGGAATCACGCGACGTCGGTAAGCCTGGCGGAGGTCCTCGAGCAGCGCGGTGACCATCAGCCTCTCAACCGCCTCTTGCCGCTCGGCCTCGTCCCGGCCGGGGTCAGCGAAGCGCATCGCGTAATCGATGAGGTCTTCGCCCTCCAGGCGCCTCAGAAAAGGCGCCTTGCGAAACCAGCGATAGAAGATCAGGCCGCGGATCAACAGCGCGGCGTGTAGCAGGGCGCAGATGACGGCCACGGCCGGGCTGACTAACCAGAGCACCAGGCTGACGCGGTCCATGAGATTCTGCAGCCCGAACGCGACCAGCCCGGAGGCCGGTAGCCAGGTGGTCATGGTCCTGCTCACGTAGTCAGCCCAGCGCCGCAGCGCCGGTCCCGTGAACGCCTCCTTCCTCCGCCATTCAGCCAGAGATCGCTGGTAGGCGTTGCGCACGACCACGGGGTTGGGCGGACTCCCGGCTCCGGGAACTTGGAGGTTGCGCTCGCCCCAAGCCCAAAGGACGAATCGGGTCAGCGGGAAGCGGAGAGGCGGGAGCAGCGTGCCCTTGACCCAGCGCGCCAGGAGGCCGTCAACGCCCGTCAGCCGCTCCACGATCGCCGTGACGTCGGAGAAGCCGGTCGCTTCCGCATCGATCTCCGCATGCGGCGCCCGCCGGTCGAAGTGCCGCGCCTTTTCGACCGCCTGCTCGGCCAGTTGCATGTCGCCCGTGAACACCAGAACCGGTCGTCCGCCTTCCCTGGACAAGGGCGAGGGGCGGCGTACGGCCTTATCAATCACCTGATATACCGGGGTATATGGCATGCGTGATCAAGCCTCCGGATTGATGGTCGAACCCCCTGCGCGATTTGCTAGGGCGAGCGTACGTCGATCAACGCGTCATCTGCCCGGATTCTCCAGATCGCATGGTTCAGTGATGCCCGCCTCGAAGTCTCTTGGGGTTGAGGGATTGAGACTGGTCGTGCGTCGACGTTCAGGCCCGCCCGTGTGGCGGTTCGCCACCACCGCGGTCGTTGGGCGACGGGTGCGGCTCCTTTGACGGACCGAGTTGATCAGATGATGAGCTGGTTGTCGTGCCGGCCATGGACGCGCTGGTGTTCTTGGCCGAGATGGTGGCGCCAGTATTCGGGCAGACCTTGACGACCCTGCTGGTTATGCCGCAGCATGCGTGGCGAAAAATTCGTCGCGGGCTCGTTGCTCCTGCTGGCGCAGCGCCACCGATCATGGCCACCCGGGCCCCACCACAGAGGCTGACGGCAGTCGAAATGAGCCGCGGGCGATCATGCGAACGCTAATCGCGGATCCGGGTCAGAGCAGTCGCTGAGTCACGGATCACCAGTTTGGGTTCGGGGTCGGTGATGACACCGCCTGCGCTTGGCCGCCCCGCGATCAGGTCGTAAAGCGCCTCGACGCCGGCCCGGCCGAGTTGGTACATGGGCATCCGGACTGCGGTGACGGCCGGGCGCAGGTGTTGCATCAGGTCGACGTCGTGGATGCCGACCACCGAGAGCTGGCCGGGGATGGCGATGCCGAGGTCGCTCGCGGCGGCCAGGACCCCGACCGCGCTCATGATGTTGTTGACGACGATGGCGGTCGGCGCGGTTGCCGCCTGCATGGCCTGCCGGAGCCCGTCGGCGCCGGCCTGCTCGCCGAACCCGGTGGCCAGGTGCGGAGCCGGTGTCAGGCCGGCGGCGTCCATCGCCTGCCGGTGGCCCAGGTAGCGCTGCTGGGAAAGGTATCCCAAACCCCCGACGAAGACGATGTGGCGGTGGCCGAGGTTGACCAGGAACCGCGTCGCGATCTCGCCCGCGCGGCGATCGTCCACGTCGATCCAGGGATGGTCCAGTGCGTGTTCCAGGACGAGGATCGGCTTGGGGTGGGAGCGGAGTTCAGCCAGCACGTCGTCGTCCAGCAGCCCTTCGCCGCGGATCAAGATACCGTCGACCGTGCCCTGGCTGAGCAGCCGGGTCAGGAACTGGCTGCCGGAGCGCATCGTTTCGGCATCGCCCAGCAGGACCGTCGCGCCGTGCTCCGCCGCCGCCTCGTAGACCCCGTGCCGCAGCGGTCCGTAGACCGGGTTGTCGAGCTTGTTGAGGATCATCGCGATCATGTCGGTTTGGTTGAGCCGCAGCGAGCGCGCCGTCTGGTTCGGCTGGTAGCCCAATTGCTGCATCGCCCGGAGCACCCGGGTGCGGGTGGATTCCCTCATCCGGGTGTGGCTCGTGCCGTTGACCACCGCCGACACCACGGCGAGTGACACCCCAGCCGCCCGTGCGACGTCACGTTGCGTTGCCATGGTGCAAGCCTACTCGGTTCTTGACGTAACGTCTCACCATCCCTATTTTGAATTCACGTTACGTCACGAAGGAGTTCATATGACAGCGACATGTCGCACCGTCCTCCTGCGGTCCTCCTGGGCGACGGTGAACATCGGCGACGTGGCTCACTCCCCTGGCGTGGTGCGGGCGTTTCAGCGGTTCGCCCCCGAGGTCGAGGTCATCCTCTGGCCGGTGCGGCTGGAGGAGCGCGAACGATCCATGCTGCGGCACGCGTTTCCCGACCTGCGCGTCGTCGATGGCACTCTCGGCGGGGACGGGCCGAGCACCCCGGAGTTGGCCGCCGCCATCGACGGCGCGGACGTCCTGATGCACGGATCGGGCGCCGACGCCTTCCAGGGCACCGAGATCGATTGGTGGCGCGAGCACGTGGGCCGCCCGTATGGGTACTTCGGGGTCACCGTGGATCCGCTGTGCCCACCGACCATGGCGACGCTGCCGGAGCTGGCACAGATGGTCGATCTGCTCCCACCGTCCTATCTCGAGGACGACGTCAAGGACCGTTTCGACAGCGCCGACTTCGTGTACTGCCGCGAAACGCTGACCCTGGCCACCCTGCGCGGCCAGAAGATAACCGGGCCCGACCTCGCCTTCGGGCCGGATGGCACGTTCGCGTTCGACCACACTGACGCCGTCGCCGCCGCTCGCCTGCTGGAGGGTTTCGGCCTGCAGCCCGGTCGGTTCGCCTGCTTCGTCCCGCGGCTGCGCTACGCCCCCTATGCGAAGATCTACGGCACGGAACCGACCCGCGAGCAGATGCGGCGCGACGCGGTCAACCGGGCCACCGTGACGCACGACCTGGCGGTGCTGGCGGCGGCGATCGAGACCTGGGTACGCGTCAGCGGCCTGCCGGCCGTCGTGGTGCCCGAGATGAGCTATGCCGTCGAGCTCGCTCACGAGCAGCTTCCCAGCCTGCTCAGCCCACAGACGCTCGCTCAGGTCCGGATCCTGGACCGGTACTGGCCGCTGGAGGAGGCGACCGGGGTCTACGCCGTCTCGTCGCTGGTGGTCAGCATGGAGTGTCATTCGCCGATCCTGGCCGCACGACATGCGATCCCGACCGTCTACCTCCGGCAGCCGACCGAGACCACGAAATCTCAGATGTTCGCCGACCTCGGCGCCCCGGACCTGGTGATCGAGCTCGACCATCGTGCCGCGGCGACGGTCGTCGCGGTGGTCACCGACATCGCCACCGACCCGGCGCCCGCGGTCGCCCGGAGCAGGAAGGTCGCGGCCAATGCCGACGACCGGCTGCGGGCGGCGGTGCGAGCCTGCGTCGCGGGCCGGCCCATCGGCCTGCCTGCACCGGTGGAGAGCGGCGATGCATAGCCTGCGCGACCGCTGGCGGCGCGACCGGGTCCTGCTGCTGCTGGCGCTTCCCGGGGTCACGGCGCTGCTGCTGTTCCACTATCTGCCGCTCGGCGGGAACATCATCGCGTTCCAGGACTTCCAGCCGTTCCTCGGAATCTGGCACAGCCCGTACGTCGGGCTGGACAACTTCGAGCCGGTGCTCACCGGCGACCCGGTGTTCCTCAGCGCACTCGCCAACACACTGATCATCACGCTGATCCAGGTGGTCTTCGTGTTCCCGCTGCCGATCTGCCTCGCGTTGATCCTGAACGCGACCATCAGCGAACGGCTCAAACGCCTCGCCCAGTCGATCCTCTACATGCCGCACTTCCTGTCCTGGGTCATCGTGGTCGCCCTGTTCCAGCAGATGTTCGGCAACGGCGGGATGCTCAACGCCTGGCTGCGCTCGGCCGACCTGTCCACGTTCCACATCGTCGGCGTACCCGAGTTGTTCAAACTCATGATCACATCGCAGGTGATCTGGAAGGACACCGGCTGGTCGACGATCATCTTCCTCGCCGCACTGTCCAGAGTGGATCCGGCGCAGATGGAGGCCGCGGTGGTGGACGGCGCCTCGGCGGTTCGCCGCCTGTGGCATGTGACCCTGCCCTACATCCGCCCGGTGATCGTCCTGCTGCTGATTCTGCGGCTCGGTGACTCGCTGTCCGTCGGGTTCGAGCAGATCATCCTGCAGCAGGCACAGGTCGGCGCCGGCGCCAGCGAAGTACTCGACACATACGTCTACAACCACGGGATCGTCGGCGGCGACTGGGGCACCGCGGCCGCGGTGGGGCTGATCAAAGGCATTGTCGGTGTCGCGCTCGTGCTCGGCGCCAACCGGTTGGCCCACGCCCTGGGCGAGCAGGGGGTGTACGCCAAGTGACGAGCCGATCTGTGCCGACCGCGGTGTCCGTGGCGCGCCCCGCCGCGGGCACCGGGCCGCGGCGGCCACGCTCGGGACGCAGCCGGCGTCCGGCCTGGATGGGCGAGCCCAGCAAGCTGGGGTTCGGTGCGCGGGGACTCGTGCTCGGCCTGGGCTGCCTGGCGGTTCTGGTGCCGTTCTGGGCGGTGCTCGTGACCAGCATCGCCTCTCCGGCGGAGGTCAACGGGGCGGGCGGCTTCGTGCTGTGGACGAACCAACCGACGCTGGACTCCTACCGGGCCGTCCTGTCCGGCGGAATCGTCACCCGTGCGCTGCTGGTGAGCGCCGGCATCACCGCGGTCGGCACGGCACTCAGCCTCGTCGCCACGATCGCTCTGGCGTACGCGCTGTCGCGGCCAGGTTCGTTGCTGCAGAAGCCGATCCTGCTGATGACGGTGTTCACCCTGCTGTTCAACCCGGGCATCATCCCGATGTACCTGGCGGTCAAACAGCTTGGCCTGCTGGACAGCTACCTGGCACTGATCCTGCCGGTGCTGGTGAACGCGTTCAACGTCATCGTCATGCGCGCGTTCTTCCAGGGAATCCCCGGCGAGCTGCGGGAAAGCGCCTATATGGACGGTGCCGGGGAGATGCGCATCCTGCTGCGGATCGTCCTGCCACTGTCGAAGGCGGTCGTCTCCGTGATCGGGCTGTTCTACGCAGTGGCGTACTGGAACGCCTTCTTCTCCGCGATGTTGTACCTCCAGTCGTCGGAGAAGTGGCCGCTGCAACTGGTGCTGCGCACCTACGTCGTCAACAACACCCCGATCGGGTCCGACCAGCTCAGCTCGAACGTGGAGAACCTGCCACCACAGATCTCCGTCCAGATGGCGATTCTCGTCATCTCCGTCCTGCCCATCCTGTTCGTCTACCCCTTCATCCAGAAGCACTTCGCCAAGGGACTCATGGTCGGCGCCGTCAAGGGCTGACCGGTCGTCCACACAATGTGGAAAGAAGACGTCATGGCACCCACCTTCAGCCGCCGCCAGGTCCTGGCACTCGGCGCGGCAACGGGGCTGGCCCCGCTGCTCGGGGCCTGCGGCGACGGCAGCCCGAGTTCGCCGAACAGCTCGACCGGGTCGGTCAAGCTGCCCACCTACAAGCCCGTCACCGCGGCCACGCCCGACCTGGCCGCCGAGCCGGCGGGGGTGTCGCCGGGATACTTCACCTACCCGACCGCCTCCAGCGCCGCATCACAACCGGTGCGGGGCGAAGCCGTCACGGCACTGACGTACACCTACGACCCGATCGCCCCCGCGCTCGGCTCGAACCCCTACTGGCAGAACCTCAACAGCAAACTCGGCACCGAACTGAAGATCGCGTACGTCGCCTCGACCGACTACCGGAGCAAGGTCGCCACGACCATCGCCGGTGGCGATCTGCCCGACATGGTGGCTATCCAGGGCGTCGTCCAGCAGATGCCGGCCATGCTGAAGGCGACATTCACCGACCTCACCGAGTACCTGTCCGGGGACGCGGTCCTCGCCTACCCGAACCTCGCCGCCCTGCCCACCGATGCCTGGCGCAGCACCGTCTACGACCAGCGGATCTGGGGCATCCCCGTGCCGCGGGCACGGATCGGCACCGTGCTGTACACCCGGGCCGACCTGCTGGCCAAGGCAGGACTCAGCCTCCAGCCCGATTCGTGGGCCGAGTTCAAGCAGATGGCGGGCGCGCTGACCGACGAGCGGGCCGGTCGGTGGGCGTTCGGACAGATCCCGTTCAACACGATCCTTGAGATGAACGGGATCACCGGCAACTGGCCCGGCGGCGTCGGCGTCTGGCAGGCCGAGGGTGGCGTCTTCACCCACTCCGGGACGACACCGCAGTTCACGCAGGCCCTCGAGGACACCGTCGAGCTGGTGAAGTCGGGGGTGATGCATCCCGACCACGCGGGCGCGCCCAACACGAAGCGCAACGGGTGGATGCTGGCCGGCACGACCTCGTTCACCATCGGCGGGTACGCCGGGTGGGGCAAGTTCTACGGCCAGGCGATAGACGTGCCCGGCTTCCGCCTGACCGGCATGCTCTCGCCCACCCGCGACGGCACAGGGACGCAGGTACGCACGCCCGGCCCGACCCTGTCCAGCTTCACCGCTGTGGCCAGGACCGACAAAGCCGACCGGATCAAGCAGATCCTCAGGGTCCTCGACTGGATGTGCTCACCCTTCGGCAGCAGCGAGTACCTGGCCCTCCGGTACGGCGTCGAGGGCCAGACGTTCAACCGCAACGGCTCCGACCCGACCCTCACCGAGGGCGGGCGCAGCCAGATGTTCCTGCCGGTGCGGTACCTCGCCGAAGCATCGCCCGTCATCTACGAGCCGGGCAACCGCCAGGCCGTACAGGACCAGCACGACCACCAGGTCGCCGGCGTCCCGCTTGCCGTCGCGGACCCGACCCTCGGGCTGTACTCGGAGACCGCCGCCAGCAAGGCCGCCAGCGAGCAGCAGGAACTGGACTCGGTGCTGCTGGAGATCCAGTTGGGGAACAAGCCCGTCTCGGCGTGGCAGCCGGCCATCACGAAGTTCATGGACCGGGTGGGCAACAAGATCAAGGCCGAGTACGAGGAGCAGGCGGGTGGTTGACGCGCTGGACTCAGCAACACTCTCACGGGTTTAGGGAGAAGACAGTGGTGAGACGGAGCAAGTTACGTTGGTACCCGCGTCGTCGGGTCTGTACGGCGGTCGTGCTGGCTCTGGTGGCGGCGCTTCTGTCGCCGGGCAGGGCCGCCGCCGCCGACATGTCGGATCTCGGCGGGCTGCTCGACCTGACGCGCCCGGGGCTCGGCGCGGTGGCGGCCAAGCTGGCCGCCGGTGATGAAGTGGGCGCCGCGAGCGAGCTCAAGGTGTATTACGCGGGCCGCGCCGACGTCCAGTACCCGGCTCCGGCCGAGGGCCTGGGCGGTGGCGACTCGGGCCCCGACGAGCTCGCGGCGGGGATCTTCCGGTTCGGCGCCGAGACCCGCAACTTCTACAACAGCGCCGAGCAGCGGATCGACATCGACTGGCAGGACCTCTGGGGTGGGACGCAGACCACCCCGGGCAGCGCGCAGACTTTGATGAGCGACTTCACGTTCATGCCCAAACTGGCATTCGCCTACGTGTCGGAGAGTGACCCGGCAAAGCGTGCGGCGTACGCGGCGGCGTGGATGGACATCTCGCTGGACTTCTTCGCCGACAATCAGAGCTGGCCGCAGGGCCGCAACCTGTCGGCGGCCAAGCGGCTCGCCCAACTGGTCAGCGCGTTCTCCGTGTTCCGGACCGATCCTGGCATCGACGCGAGCGATCTCGTGGCGTACCTGTCCGGCGTGCACGCCACGACGGACTTCCTCGTCGGCGTGATGCAGATACATGTCGGAAACAACTGGTACGTGTCGATGGCCCGCTCCGTCCACGCGGCAGCCGTGTTTCTGCCCGAGTTCTCGTCATCGCCTGGCTGGGAGTGGTTCGCGGTGCGCTCGGCCGAGCGGTTCCTGCGCGCGTACCTGAAGGGCGACGGTGTGTACCGTGAGCCGGCGTTCAACTATCAGGCATACGTGGCGGATATGCTCAACTCCGTCATAGCAGTCGCGGAGGCCAACGGGCGAACCGTTCCTGATTCGCTCGTCCAGGGAGCGGACTGGATCGCGGATTCGCTGTTCGCGACCCGTCAGCCGAACCTGGAACCCGCGGCGATCGGCGACACGCCGAACGACTACGCGGGTACGTCGGCCATTCGCAGGAGCGGGGTACGCAACTCCTGGCCCGATTTCACCTGGGTCGCCTCCGGCCGAACGGAGGGGAGCGCCCCGACGCTGTCGTCCACGGTGTTTCCGATCAGCTTCGCGGTTCAGCGTTCCGGGTGGGACGCCGATGCCCGGTACATGCTGATCAACAATCAGAATTCCAGTTACACCGCCTCGCATCGGCATCCGGACGACCTCAGCCTGGTGATGGCGGCGTACGGGCGTCCGCTGATCGTCGACTCCGGGGTGGGGGACTACAGCGCGACTCCGACGAACGACTGGATGCGCCGTACCACCGAGGCGCACAACACCATCGAGGTCGACGGACTCCCGCAGACCGCCGGCGTCCGCCGCACAACGTCGCTGTGGCGCTCGAACGCGGGCCTCGACATCTACCGCGGTGCGGCGATGGGCTACCAGCCGGTCGCGCACGATCGCGCCGTCTACTTCGTCAAGCCCGGCTTCTGGGTGGTCTCCGACGACCTCACCGGTGACACCGCCGCGCACAAATACCGGCAGCTCTGGCACTTCCCCGGTGATCCGGTGACCGTCAATCCGACGACGAAGGTCGCCACGGTCGGGTTCGACACCGTGCCCGGAGCCGCACCCGTCGCCGGCGTGCGGCTCATCCCGGTGGCAACGGCCGGCGCCGCGGTAACCCCCAGGGTCCACGAGGATGGCGCCGTACGCGTCGGCGAGCAGGTGCTCACCAACGTCGACTACCTGTCGTACGACTGGTCCTCCACCGGGGCGACGGGACTGGACACGGTCGTGGTTCCCGGCAAGGCCGGCGCGGCGCCCTCGGTGACGGCCAAGCGCATCGCCATGCCCGGGGTGAGTCACTCCGTGGCGACGGCGATGGAGATCGCCCTGCCGGACGCGACCGGACGCTTCTACCTGTCGCGCGAGGCGACTCCCTCGTCGAGGGCGTTCGGGGCCGCCACGACCAACGCCGAGACCGCCTACCTCGAGCGTGCTTCGGGCGGCGGGCTTACCAGGTACGCGCTGACCAGAGGGTCGTCGCTGATCGACCAGGACAACACCGTCATCAGCGCATCCGCGCCGGTGTCCGATATCAGCGTGGAACTGCGCGGCGCGACCGCCCGGATCTCGCTTGGGGACCCGTTCACCGGCACGCTCTCCATCGACGCGCCGAACGCGAACGCGGTGATGGTGAACGACACCCCGATCGCGTTCACCCGCACGGGCAACCTCATCACCGTGTCACTCGAGGAACACTTCGCCCCGGCACCCGTGCTCAACGACGAGTTCGACGATGCCGGCCTGGACCGCACCGTCCATGACTTCAACGGATCCTTTGGCGGCTGGACGCCGGTCCAGGGGACCTGGGCGCTGACCGGCGCACAGCCGGACACGCAGTTGGCACAGACCTCGACCGCGGACATGGTGTCGTTCGCGGCGCTGCAGGACGTACCCGATGACGTGGTTGTGGCGGCGGACATCGTTCCCGGGGTACGCGGCCAGACGACGGCCCGTACCGGTCTCGCCTTCCGCTACCACGATTCCCGCAACTACTACCGGGCCGAAGTGCTCAACTCCACGTCGGGAGCGACGCTGCGGCTCGTGAAGATATACAACTCGACGACCACGGTTCTCGCGGAGACCGCACTGCCGAGCGGCGCCAACGTCCCGCACAAGCTGGTCGTGTCCGCGATCGGCAGGCATCTGAGCGCCAAGGTCGGCGATACGTCGATCTCCGCGGACGACGGACAGTTGCCGACGGGTGGTGCCGCCGCCTTCACGCATCGGCGGGCCGCGACCTTCGACAACATCGTGATCAGGGAAGGGCTCGATCAGGCCAGTTGGCGAGGAATAACAGGGACTGTGTCCGTCGCCTCGGGCAAGTTGCACCTCACGCCGCCTGCCGGTGGCCGGGCGCACGTACTGGCCGACTCGACACTGCCGACGCGCTTCTCCGAGGCGTGCGACTATGTCGTGGAGACCACGGTCACGATCGACGGATCCGTCGGTAACGCGGGAATCTCGCTGCGAGACACCACGGACGCGTACGGGTATCGGATCCACGTCGGCAAGACGAGCAACGGAACCCAGTACGCGAGCATCATCCGCGAGGCTCACGCGTCGGGTCCCGTCACAGTGGCCACGGCATCGATCAGCGACCCGTTGACAGGTCCCGTGCGACTGGGTGCGGCGATTCACGGCGACCGCATCACCGTGACGTTGAACGGCGATCAGATTCTGAAGGGTCGCGACACCGTGGTGCGCAGCGGCGGCGTCGGGCTTTACGCATCCACGGAGAGCTCGTTCGAGAACGTCACTGTCGCTCGGTCCTGCGGGGGGCGGGAGCGCCTGCGGCCAAGCGCCCCCGGCGCCGGCAACCGCTGGGACCACCACGGCTAAGTGATCTCGCTGGTGAATCCGATCCGGGCCAGGAGGTCCTCAGGGGCCGGGCGGTCTCGATGTAGCGGCGCTCGAAGGCGATGAGCCGGTCTTCGACCTGGTCAAGGCCGGTGAAGTCGTCGGGTGTGACGACCTTGCGCTGCGCGATGGCGAAGAGGATCTCCACTTGGTTCAGCCGGGAGGCGGGCACGGGCGGGTGGATCATCACCGTGTCGGGGAAGCGGCCGGCCAGCCGGTCGGCGGCTTCCCTGCCACGGTGGGAGGAGCCGTCGTCCACGATCCAGAACACCCTGTACCGCTTCCTCACTCATCGCGTGGTGCTTGATCTGCGGTTTGAGACGTTGTGTGGGCAAGATCCCTGCGTGTGCCGGCCTTGGTTCGGGTGTTCGGTCGGCTGTCCAACGCCGCGACGAAGGAGTACGGCCGGCCCGGGATGAACTGCGAGGCGCTCTTGGCCCGGCAGCTCAGAACGAGTAGATCGGGGAACGGGCGGCAACGCCATCGCGCCCTTGTCAGATCCGGCTTGATGTAGCTCGTCGCTGTCTTGGCCGCATCATCACCAGCACGATCCCGACCGCCGCGGCGACCACCCCGGCGGCCAGCCACCCAGGTGATCCACCGGTGACGGGCCGGCAGTCGGCGACGCACAGGATGGGATCGATCTGCACCACGTCGGCGCCTTGGAGGATCCACAGGAGGCCCAGCAGGATGAGGAGCGTCCCGCCGACGATCCTCGCGGCTCTACGCCATCTCATGGCTTCATCCTCGCCGTCTCCGGTGAGGGCAGGTGCGGTGCTGGTCGTGCGGGGAGGGGCTGGGGCATCGGGTCACCTTCGGCTATACTAAAAGTATTCAGGAAGCTTGATAAGGCTAGGTTATAAGGTGTCCGAACAATCCACAACTGCGGAGTCGTTCCTGCCGCAGCTCATCGGCCAGGCGTTCAACCTGATCATCGACGGGCTCTACCGCCACCTCGTCGAGAACGGATACGAGGATCTACGCCCCACTCACTACTTGAACGTGTTCCGGTTGATGGACTGCGACGGCACCCGCCCCACCACGCTGGCCCGCAGAGCCGGGATGACTCCACAGGCGATGAGTGAACTCGTGGGCTACCTGGAACAGCACGACTACGTGCGACGCGTCCCCGATCCCAACGATGGCCGGGGCAGGGTCGTCATCTTCGCCGACCGGGGCACCCGCGCCGCCGAGATCAGCGCCACCTACTTCGCCGAACTGGAGGCCCACTGGGCTGGCGTCGTCGGAGCCGGCGGTCTCCAGGACGTCAAGTCCGGCCTCGCCCAGATCCTCGCTCATGGCACGTCCACGCCGAGACCAGCCACCCCGTCGGGTGTCTCAAACCAGCCGGCCGCCACGCCCGCGCCATCCAGGCGGCCGACTGGGTCATTCAGGCGATGACGAACCTGGTGATGGACCTGGACGGTACGGGCTGCCGAGCGCGTTTCCTGTTCCGTGACAGGGACGGGAAGCTCCCCGCCCTCATGGACGAGATCCTCACCGAGGCCGGTTGTCTCCTAGTACTACATGGCTAGATCACGTTGGGTGATCTTTCGGTTTCCTGGTGTGCGAGGGCTGGAGTATGTGAACGTGATGGCATGCCCCAGCCCCATGAG
>NZ_SSXE01000171.1 GCF_021699195.1 Nonomuraea sp. MG754425
GCCCCGTCCGTCGCCGCGCTCGTTGCCCCGCCCGCGCTGGCCGCTGTCGCCGCCTCGCTGGCCGTCGCCCCTGCCGCGCCCGCCCTCGCCACGACCGCCGTCACCGCGCCGGGCGTCACCGCGTCCGCCTTCGCCGCGCCCACTCTCACCGCGTTCACCTGCACCGCGCCCGCCCTGGCCGCGACCCTGCGGGCCGTCGCCGCGCCCGCCCTGGCGGCCGGCGCCCCTGCGGGGGCCCTCGCCGTTCTGCTGGGCGGTCGTCTCGTCGTCGAGACGCAGGGTCAGCGAGATGCGCTTGCGCGGGATGTCCACGTCGAGGACCTTGACGCGGACGATGTCGCCGGGCTTGACCACGTCACGCGGGTCCTTGACGTAGTCGCGCGACATGGCCGACACGTGGACCAGGCCGTCCTGGTGCACGCCGACGTCGACGAACGCGCCGAACGCCGCCACGTTGGTGACCACGCCCTCGAGGATCATGCCGGCGACGAGGTCGGAGATCTTCTCCACGCCCTCCTTGAACGCGGCGGTCTTGAAGGCGGGACGCGGGTCACGGCCCGGCTTCTCCAGCTCGCGCAGGATGTCGGTGACCGTGGGCAGGCCGAACGTCTCGTCGGTGAACTCCTGCGGCTTGAGCGCGCGCAGCGTCGCCGTGTTGCCGATCAGCGCCTTGAGATCGGTGCCGGCGGAGCTGAGGATGCGGCGCACCACCGGATAGGACTCGGGGTGCACGCTCGACATGTCGAGCGGGTCGTCGCCGCCCGGGATGCGCAGGAAGCCCGCGCACTGCTCGAACGCCTTGGGGCCGAGCCGCGACACGCCCTTGAGCGCCCCGCGCGTCCGGAAGGGGCCGTTGTCGTCGCGGTGGCGGACGATGCTCTCCGCCAGCGTGGAGCCGATGCCCGACACCCGCGTGAGCAGGGGCGCGGAGGCCGTGTTGACGTCGACCCCGACGGCGTTGACGCAGTCTTCGACGACCGCGTCGAGCGAGCGGGACAGCTTGGACTCGGCCAGGTCGTGCTGGTACTGGCCGACGCCGATCGACTTCGGGTCGATCTTGACCAGCTCGGCGAGCGGGTCCTGCAGCCGCCGGGCGATGGAGACCGCGCCGCGCAGCGACACGTCGAGCTCGGGCAGCTCCTGCGAGGCGTAGGCGGAGGCCGAGTAGACCGACGCGCCCGCCTCGGAGACCACGATCTTGGTGAGCCCCGGCATGTGCTTGACCAGATCGCCGGCCAGCTTGTCGGTCTCGCGGGAGGCCGTGCCGTTGCCGATGGCGATCAGCTCGACACCGTGCCGCTGGGCGAGTGAGCCCAGCACCGCGAGCGACTGGTCCCACTGCCGCCTGGGCTCGTGGGGGTAGATGGTGGCGGTCTCGACGACCTTGCCGGTGGTGTCGACCACGGCGACCTTCACGCCCGTACGCAGCCCCGGGTCGAGCCCCATCGTCGGCCGCGCGCCGGCCGGAGCGGCGAGCAGCAGGTCGCGCAGGTTGGCCGCGAACACCCGCACCGCCTCCTCCTCGGCCGCCTGCCACAGCCGCATCCGCAGGTCGATGCCGAGGTGCACGAGGATGCGGGTGCGCCAGGCCCAGCGCACGGTCTCGCCGAGCCACTTGTCGGCCGGCCGGCCCTGGTCGGAGACGCCGAACCGGGCGGCGACGCGCATCTCGTAGTCGGGGCTGTCGTCGGGCTCCAGGGCGACGGAGAGGACCTCCTCCTTCTCACCCCTGAACATGGCCAGGATGCGGTGCGAGGGCAGCTTCGTGAACGGCTCGCCGAACTCGAAGTAGTCGGAGAACTTGGCCCCCGCCTCCTCCTTGCCTTCGCGGACCTTCGACACCAGTTGCCCGCGGCCCCAGAACTGCTCGCGCAGCCCGCCGATGAGGTCGGCGTCCTCGGCGAAGCGCTCGATCAGGATGGCCCTGGCCCCTTCGAGGGCCGCGCCCGCGTCGGCGACGCCCTCGGTGACGAAGCCTTCGGCGGTCGCCGCCGGGTCGAGCGTGGGGTCGGTCAGGAGGCGGTCGGCGAGCGGTTCGAGGCCCAGCTCGCGGGCGATCTGCGCCTTGGTGCGCCGCTTGGGCTTGTACGGCAGGTAGATGTCCTCGAGCCGGGCCTTGGTCTCGGCGGCCATGATCTGCTCGCGCAGCTCGTCGTCGAGCTTGCCCTGAGACTCGATGGACTCCAGGATCGCCGCCCTGCGCTCCTCCAGCTCGCGCAGGTAGCGCAGCCGCTCCTCCAGCGTGCGCAACTGCGCGTCGTCGAGGGCGCCGGTGGCCTCTTTGCGGTATCGCGCGATGAACGGCACGGTCGCGCCGCCGTCGAGCAGCTCGACGGCCGCCCGCACCTGCCCGTCGCGTACGCCGAGCTCTGCGGCGATCCGCTGGTCAATAGAGAGCACTTGCCTGCCTTTCGATGGTCCCGCCGGTCAATTGTGCAGGACGACGCCGTCCTTCATGACCAGAGTGCGCGCAGGGTGAACGACCACGGCCTGCGCCGGAGTGCCCGCGGGCACCACGACCAGATCGGCCCGGTCGCCCGGGGCCAGGCCGTAGTCGTCGAGCCCCAGCGCCCGCGCGCCGCCGACGGTGGCCGCCTGCAGCGCCAGCTCGATGTCGTCGTCGGCGCGGAAGGTGCTGCGGTAGGCCAGGTGCATCGCCCGTTCCAGCATGTCGCCGCTGCCGTAGGGGCCCCACAGGTCGCGGATGCCGTCGTGGCCGCAGGCGACCGTGACGCCCGCCGCCCGCAGCTTCTTCACGGGCGGCACGGGGAAGTCGTAGACGGCGGCCGTCACCACCGAGATCCGCGCCTCGGCCAGGCCCTCGACGAGGCGGTCCTGGTGGGCGTCGTCGAGCTGGCCCAGCGCGTACGCGTGGCTGACCGTCACCCGGCCGCCCAGCCCGAGCGCCCTGGTGCGCTCGATGATCAGCTCCAGCTCCCACCCGCCCAGCGAGCCCCCGTCGTGCAGGTGCAGGTCGAGGTGGGTGCCGTAGCGCGCGGCCAGGCCGAAGACGAGGTCGAGATGGCGCACCGGGTCGCGGTCGACGCCCGCCGGGTCGAGCCCGCCCACCGCCTCCACGCCGCTCTTCAGCGCCTCCTCCAGCAGCTCGGCCGTGCCCGGGTTGGTCAGCACGCCGTGCTGGGGGAAGGCGACCTGGCGCACGTCGACGGGGGAGCCCGCCGCCGCCTCGCGCACGGCCTCGACCCCGCGCAGCCCCACCTCGGGGTCGATGTCGGTGTGGGTGCGCACGTGGGTGGTGCCCGCCGCGCACATGCGCTCCAGCAGCGCTGTCATGCGGGCCACGCTCGGCACGCCCAGCTCGGCGCGGCGGGCGAGGTCGTTGGAGATGCGGCCGGCGAGCGTGTCGCCGGCGGAGTGCGGCACCCAGGGGCCGCCGTAGAGGGTCTTGTCGAGATGGCGGTGGGCCTCGACGAGGCCGGGCAGGACGAGCTGCCCCGTGACGTCGAAGACCTGTGCGGCGGGCGCCTCGACGGGGCCGAAGGCGACCCGGTCGATGCGGCCGTCGCGGACCAGGATGTCGGCAGGCGCTCCGAGCCCCCAGGGGAGCCCGCCGCGCAGCAGCACGTCGGTCATGTCCAGCACCCTAAAGGGCGGCACCGACGATTTCCGTTGCTCCGATGTGACGGTTCCGCACCGCGACGGGCGACCGTCGGGCAGCGTAGGGCGTGAGGACGAGCGAACGGGAGGGCGCATGCGGATTTCGGTGGCCGCCGACAGCAGGGACGGCGTGGCCGAGCGGGTGGTGTCGGAGCTGCGCAGACGCGGGCACGAGGTCGTCACGCACGGCGCACTCGCCGACGCCGGGCAGGGCGAGCGCGACGACTGGGCGTGGGCCTGCGAGCGCGCCGCGCGAGACGTGCGCGAGGGGAGCGCCGAGCAGGCGGTCGTCTGCTGCTGGACCGGCACGGGCGCGTCGATCGCGGCGAACAAGGTGCCGGGCGTCCGGGCGGCGCTGTGCGTGGACGCCTACACCGCCGACGGCGCCCGCAAGTGGAACGACGCCAACGTGCTGGCGCTCAGCCTCCGGCTCACCTCGGACGTCGTCCTGGACGAGATCCTGGACGCCTGGCTGGACGGCCGCCCGAGCACGGACCCCGCGGACGTGGCGAACGTGGCCCACCTCGACGACATCTGACGGTGATGACCCCGCGATGACCCCGCGCGCCTGCGGGGCTGGCGTCCTGAGCTGGTATGTGCTTGGTTGTGGCGCCATATGAACATTGATGAGAACGATATTCCGGCTCTCGCCCGGGGTTGCGCCGTGCTGGGCACCGGGGGCGGGGGCGGCGTTCGCGCGGGGTCGCTGGCGTCGATCAGGGCCGTGCGCGAGTCCGGCCCCGTGCCCCTGGTCCGGCTGGCCGACCTGCCGGACGACGCGCTGGTCGTGCCGCTGTCGGGCATCGGGGCGCCGACCGTCAGCCACGAGATGATCCACGGCGAGGACGAGCCGCGCCGCATCGCCGAGGAGATCGAGCGCCTTTTCGGCCGGCCGCCGGCCGCGATCATGTCCTCCGAGATCGGGGGCGCCAACGGGGTCGCGCCCGTCGCCTGGGCCGCCCGGCTCGGGCTGCCGCTGCTGGACGCCGACGGCATGGGACGGGCCTTCCCCGAGGTGCAGATGGTCTCGATGTACGTGGCGGGGATCCCGGCCGACCTCGTGATCATGTCCGACGTGGCGGGCAACGTGGTGACCATCCGTCCCGTGGACGGGCTCTGGTCGGAGCGGATCGCGCGGGCGGTCTGCGTGGCGGCGGGGTCGCACGCGCTGATGTCCGACTACGTGCTGACCGCCGGGCGGGCCAGGGGCGCGGTCATCGAGGGCACGGTCACCCGCGCCCTGGAGGTGGGCCGGGTCACGGAAGGCGCGGCCGAGCCGCTGGAGGCGCTGCGCGGGCTGCTGAAGGCGGCCAGGCTTGTCACCGGCAAGCTGACCGACGTGGAGCGGCGCACCACGGGCGGGTTCGTCCGCGGCACGGCCACGATCGAGGGCACCGGCGACGACCGTGGCCGCCGCCTGACGCTGGAGCTGCAGAACGAGAACCTGGTCGCGGTCGAGGACGGCAAGGTGCGCGCCATGGTGCCCGACCTCATCACCGTGGTGGACACCGAGACGGCCACCGCCGTGCAGACCGAGGGCCTGCGCTACGGCCAGCGCGTCACGGTGCTCGCCTGGCCGTGCGACCCGCTCTGGCGCACCCCCAAGGGGCTGGAGACGGCCGGGCCGCGGGCGTTCGGCTACGACCTGGACTACGTGCCCGTCGAGGAGCTGACGGCGCATGGCTGACTTGCGGATCGGGATCGACGTCGGCGGGACGAACACCGACGCGGTCGTGCTCGACGCCGGCGGCCGGGTGATCGCCAAGGCCAAGCGGCCGACCACGCCGGAGGTGACCGGCGGACTGCGGGCGGCCCTGGACGCCGTCCTGGCCGAGCTCGAAGGCGGTGGCGGGGGGCGCGGCGACGTCACGCGTGTCATGCTCGGCACCACCCACGCCACCAACGCCATCCTGGAGCGGCGCGGCCTGGGCCGGGTGGCCGTGGTGCGGCTGGGCGCGCCCGCGACCACCGCCGTGCCGCCGCTGTCCGACTGGCCGGACGACCTGCGCGCGGCCGTCTCCGCGGGCGAGGCGATCGTGCCCGGCGGCCACTACGTGGACGGGCGCGAGATCAGCCCGCTCGACCTGGACGCCGTCCGCCGTTTCCTGGACGGTGTGCGGGCCGACGCCGTGGCCGTCTCCGGCGTGTTCAGCCCCGCCGACGACGCGCACGAGCGGCGGGTCGAGGAGCTGGTGCGGGCCGAGTACGGCCTGCCCGTGTCGGTGAGCCACGAGATCGGCTCGCTCGGGCTGCTGGAGCGCGAGAACGCGACCGTGCTGAACGCCGCCCTGTACGGCGTCGCCGGCCACGTCACCGACGCCCTGGTCACGGCGCTGGCCGAGCGGGGGCTGGGGGCGCGGCCGTACCTGGCGCAGAACGACGGCACGCTCATGACGCTGGAGCACGCGGCGCGCCTGCCGGTCTCCACGATCGGCTCGGGCCCGGCGAACTCGCTGCGCGGGGCCGCGTACCTGTCGGGCGTGGCGGACGCGGTCGTGGTGGACGTCGGCGGCACGTCCACGGACCTCGGGGTGCTGTCGGGCGGGTTCCCCCGGGAGTCGGCGGCGGCGGTCGAGATCGGCGGCGTGCTGACGAACTTCCGCATGCCCGACATCCTGGCCATCGCGCTGGGCGGCGGCACCGTGGCGCGCCCGCACGCCGTCGGCCCCGACTCGGTCGGCTACCGGATCACCCGGGAGGCGCTGGTGTTCGGCGGCACGACGGCCACCATGACGGACGCGGCCGTGTCGGCGGGCCGGGTCCCGCCGGGAGCCGACGGCTGGCGTGATCGCCTACGACATGACATGTCGGAAGAAATCGCAGACATTCTGGAAAGCGCGGTTACCCGAGCCGACTCGATGGTGATCGACGCCGTGGACCGGATGACCCTCGGCAGAACCGACCGGCCCCTGGTGGCGGTGGGGGGCGGGGCGTTCCTGCTGCCCGATCGCATCCCCGGCGTGAGCCGGGTGATCCGCCCCGAGCACGCCGAGGTGGCCAACGCCGTCGGGGCCGCCATCGCCCTCGCGAGCGGCAGAGTCGATACGATCTTGCCAGCGGGAGAAAGCCGGACGGAAGCGATCGAGAGCGCCAAGGAGGAGGCGCGGGCGCGAGCCGTGGCGGCGGGGGCCGACCCCGCCGGAGTCGAGATCGTGGACCTCCTCGAGGTGCCGCTGAGCTATCTCTCCGAGCCCGCCGTGCGGGTGCACGTCAAAGCAGCCGGACCCCTCTCCCGGTGACACATCGAAAGGATCCCCCCACATGCGCTGGCACAAGCGTCTGCTCGTCGCCGGGGTCGCCGGTGTCCTCGTACTGACCGCGACCGCGTGCGCGGGCGGCCAGGTGCGCGGCGCCGGCGGGACACCGCAGCCCGAGACGAGCGGCGGCAGCCCCGCCGGGCAACCCGGCGGACAGGCCAACGACAACACGTTCGTCTACGCCCCGAACTCCGACGTGGTCACCGACTGGGACCCCGCCACCTCCTACTCCAACGAGATCGTCGCCCTGTCGAACATCTACGAGGGCCTGACCAGGTACGACTCCCTGACCAAGAAGGCGACGCCGCGCCTTGCCACCGAGTGGACGTCCTCGGCCGACGGCAAGGAGTGGACGTTCACCCTGCGCCAGGGCGTGAAGTTCCACACCGGCGACCCGATGGACGCCGAGGCCGCCAAGAAGGCCATCGAGCGGACGATCGAGAAGAAGGGCGGCGCCGCCTACATCTGGGACCCGGTGGACGAGATCGAGGCGGTGGACGCGAGCACGCTGAAGTTCACCCTCAAGTACGCCGCCCCGCTCGACCTCGTCACCTCCTCCGGCTACGCGGCCTGGATCTACGACGTGGACGCCGTGGACGCCGACGGCAAGACGACCGCCGGCACCGGCCCGTACACGATCGACTCCTGGCGCAAGGGCGAGGAGACCGAGCTCACGCTGAAGGCGTACGAGGACTACTGGGGCGGCTGGAAGCCGGAGCAGTACAAGAAGGTCGCCTTCCGCGTCACGCCCGAGATCACCACCGCCTGGCAGCTCCTGCAGAGCGGCGAGGTGAACTTCGTCAGGCGCCTGAACCCGCAGTTGTTCGCCCAGGCCGGCACCACGCGTGGCGTGCAGGGCTCGCAGGCGCAGTCGTTCCAGAACCTGCTGGTGCTGTTCAACACGGCCGACGGCCCGGCCAAGGACATCAAGGTGCGGCAGGCGCTGCAGGCCGCCATCGACTACGACGGCCTGGCGGCGGCGCTGGAGGGATCGGGCGTCAAGGCCAGCGGCCTGGTGCCGCAGGGCCTGCTCGGCCACGTCGAGGGCATGGAGCCCAAGCAGGACCTGGACCGGGCGCGGCAACTGCTCGCCGCCGCCGGGTACGGCCCCGACCTGAAGGAACTGGAGCTCGACCTCACCTACGCGGTCGGCGACGACGACCAGAAGCTGCTGGTGACGCTGCTCAGCTCGACGCTGAAGCAGCTCAACGTGACCCTGCTGGCCAAGCCCATGAACTGGGGCGCGCAGTGGGACCTGGGCAAGAAGCAGGGCCAGGACATCTTCGTCATGTACTGGTACCCGGACTATCCGGACGCCTACTCCTGGTTCCTCAACGTGTTCAAGAGCGCCGACAAGCCGCAGTTCAACCTGTCGTACCTGAAGAACACCGGGATCGACGCGGCCATCGACAAGCTGCCCGAGCTGACGGCCACCGACCGGACGGCGGCCGAGCAGGAGTACCGCAAGCTCCAGGAGAAGATCATCCAGGAGGAGGCGGCGGTCGCGGTGCCGTACGTGCAGCGTTACCAGCGCGCGCTGTCGGTGGACGTGCAGGGCTACCAGGACAACCCGGCCTACCCGAGCGTGGTCTTCTTCTACGACCTCACGCGCGCAAGCTGAGCATGCTCCGCCATCTGGCCCGCCGGCTCGGCCAGGCCCTCCTGGTCGTGGCCGGCGTGGTCGTGCTCACGTTCGCGGTCATGCGGCTGGTGCCCGGCGACCCGGCGGTGGCCTTCGCCGGGCCGAAGGCCACGCCGGAGCAGCTCGCCGAGGCCCGCGCGCGGTTCGGCCTGGACGACCCGCTGCCCGTCCAGCTCCTGAACTACGCCCGCGACCTGGTCACCGGCGACTGGGGGACGAGCCTGCGCACCCGGCAGCCGGTGCGCGACGACCTCTACCTGGCCTTCCCCGCCTCGCTCGAACTGGTCGGGGCGGCGCTGCTGATCGCGATCGCCGCCGGCGTCCCGCTCGGCGTGCTCGCCGCCCGCCACAAGACGCGGCTGCCGGACCTCGGGGTGCGCCTCGGCAGCATGCTGGCCGTCTCCGTGCCGGTGTTCTGGCTGGCCCTGGCGTTGCAGACGGTCTTCGCCGGCGGCCTCGGCTGGTTCCCCATCGCCGGCGAGTACGACAGCTCGCTCGACACCACCAGCCCCCTCACCCTCTGGACGAACATCACCGTCGTCGACGCCCTCATCACCGGCAACTGGCCCATCTTCACCAGCGCCCTGTGGCACCTGGTGCTGCCCGCCCTGGTCGTGGCCGCCTACCCGGCGGGCGTGATCGCGCAGATGACCAGGGCCGCGCTCATCGAGGAGGCGGGCCAGGACCACGCCAGGCTGGAGCGCGCGCTCGGCTTCGGCGAGACCTCGATCCTGACCCGGTTCGCGCTGCGCCCGGCGCTGAACCCGGTGCTGTCGCTGATCGCGCTGGTCTTCGCGTACGCGATCGTGAACGGCTTCCTCGTCGAGGCCGTCTTCAACTGGCCGGGTCTGGGCCGCTACGCCGCCGAGTCGATCCGCTCGCTGGACACCCCGGCCATCGCGGGCGTCACCCTCCTGGTCGCCCTGGTGTACGTCCTGGCCAACCTGGTCGTGGACCTCCTCCAGGGCTTCGTCGATCCCCGTACGAGGTCGCGATGACGACGGACGCGCAACCGCTGCGCCGCCTGCTGCCGCGCGTCCCCGACCGGTTCGCCGCGTTCGGGGCGGTGCTGCTCGCGGTCGTGGTGCTGACGGCGCTGCTCGCGCCCTGGCTGGCGCCGTACCCGCTGGACGAGCCGCGCCCGCTGGAACGGTTGCTGCCGCCGAGCGGCGCCCACTGGCTCGGCACCGACCAGGTGGGCCGGGACGTGCTGACGCGGATCCTGTACGGCGGGCGCACCTCGCTGTTCATCGCCGTGGCGGTGCTGGGCGTCTCGGCGGTGACCGGGGTGACGCTGGGCGTGGTCGCCGGGTACGCGGGCGGCTGGGTCAGAGACGTGATCATGCGGGTCACGGACGTGTTCCTGGCCTTCCCCGCGCTGCTGCTGTCCCTGGCGCTGGCGATCGTGCTGCAACCCGGAGTGAACACCGTGATCCTCGTCATCGCGGTGACCTGGTGGCCGTGGTACACCCGGCTGGCCGCGTCCGTGGCCGCCTCGATCGCCACCCGCCCGTACGTGGACGCGGCGCGCTGCCTCGGGGTGCCCGCCCCGCTGATCGTCGTCAGGCACGTGCTGCCGAACTCGCTCACCCCCGTCCTGGTGCAGCTCTCGCTGGACGCGGGCGGGGTGATCCTGACCTCGGCGGCGCTGTCGTACCTGGGGCTGGGCGCGCAGGAGCCGACGGCGGAGTGGGGGCTGATGGTGCAGCAGGGGCAGACGCTGTTCACCACCAACTGGTGGGTGGTGACCTTCCCCGGGCTGGCGATCCTGGTGACGGCGTTCGCGTTCAACGTGCTGGGCGAGGGGTTGCGCAACGCGCTCGACCCGCGGAGGGCGGTCAGGTGATCGAGGTGCGCGGGCTCCAGGTGCGTTACGGCGGCCGGCTGGTGGCCGACGTGCCGGAGCTGGACGTGGCGGCGGGGGAGTGCGTGGCGATCGTGGGGGAGAGCGGCTCGGGCAAGTCCACGACGCTGCTCTCGCTGCTCGGCCTCACCGAGCACGCCGAGGTCTCGGGCCGGGTCAGGGTGTGCGGCGTGGACGTCCTCACGGCGTCGCCGCGACGGCTGCGCGAGATCCGCGGCGCGCGGGCGGCCCTGGTGATGCAGTCGCCGCAGGCCGCGCTGGCCCCCGCCACCCGGCTCGGCGTCCTGATGCGCCGCGCGCTCAGGCTGCACGGCAGGACGGACGTGGACCGGGTCATGGCACGGGCTCTGGAGGCGGTGCTGCTCGACCCCGAGATCCTGCGCCGCTATCCGCACGAGGTCTCCGGCGGCCAGGCCCAGCGCTTCGCCGTCGCGCTGGCCATCGCCCTCGGCGCGGAGGTCATCCTGGCCGACGAGCCCACCAGCGCGCTCGACGTGACGGTGCAGGCCGAGGTGGTCGGCGTGCTGCACCGGCTCAGGGCCGAGCGGGACCTCGCGCTGCTGCTGGTCTCGCACGATCTGGCCCTGGTCTCGACGATCGCCGACCGGGTGCTGGTCATGAAGGACGGCGCGGTGGTGGAGTCGGGGCCCGCCGCCGAGGTGCTGGCGCGGCCCTCCCATCCCTACACCCGCGAACTGCTGGAGGCCCTGCCGTGACGTCCACCGGGGCCCTGCTCAGGGCCGAGCGCGTGACACTCGGGTACGGCCGCCGTCCCGTCGTCCACGACGTGAGCCTCGACATCGCCGAGGGCGGCGTGGGCCTGATCGGGGAGAGCGGCTCGGGCAAGACGACGCTGGCCCGCGCCTTCCTCGGCCTGCTGAGCCCCATGTCGGGAACCATCCGGTACGGCGACCGGCCGCTGCACAAGGCGGACATGAAGGCGTTCCGCAGGGACGTCCAGCCTGTCTTCCAGGCCGAGGCCCTCGACCCGAGGATGCGCGTCGGACGCTCCGTCGCCGAGGCGCTCCCGCGCGCCGCCCGCTCCCGCGTCGGCGAACTGCTCGAACAGGTCGGCCTCGACCCCGCCCTGGCCGATCGCCGCCCCCACCAGCTCTCGGGCGGCCAGCGCCAGCGGGTGGTGATCGCCAGGGCCCTGGCCGTGGGCCCGCGCCTGCTCATCCTCGACGAGCCCACCAGCGCGCTCGACGTCACCGTCCAGGCCAGGATCCTCGACCTGCTGGCCTCGCTGGAGACCGAGCGCCTGCTCATCACGCACAACCTGGCCGTCGTGCGACGGCTCTGCCGCACCTCACACGTGCTGTTCGCGGGCCGCGTGGTCGAGTCGGGCCCGACCTCCGAGCTGCTCTCGAACCCGGCCCACCCCTACACCCGCGCCCTGCGCGACGCCGTGCCCCGGCTCGGCGGGGACCCGCCGGAGCCGAAGGGGGCGACGGAGGCCGTCCCGGCGGCGACCGGCTGCGCGTTCCGGCTGCGCTGCCCGCTGGCGGCGCCCGTCTGCGAGCGGCCGCCCGAGCCGCGGGACCTGGCCGGTCGCCGGGTGGCGTGTCACCGCGCCGAGGACGTGCTGTCGAGCTGAGCCGTCAGGTGGTCGCACACGTCGTAGGCGAGCTTGTCCAGCAGCCGGGCCAGCTCGGCCCGTTCCGGTTCCGGCCAGTCGGCCAGCGCGCTCTCGAACCACTGCGAGGTCACCCGGCGGCATGACTCGGCCGCCTCGGCGCCGTCCTCGGTGAGCGCGATGCGCCAGGCCCGGCCGTCGTCGGGGTCGCGGACCCGCTCGACCAGCCCGCGCTGCTCCAGCGCCGCGACGTGCCGCGTCACGTGCGGGCTCTCCACCTGCAGGCTCTCGGCGATCATCCCGATCCTGCGCGGCTCGCCCGCGTCCAGCAGCGTGACGAGGATCTGGACGTCCGGCCGATCCAGGCGGACGCCGGCGGCCGCGGTCAGCCGCTCGTGGGTCTTGGCGCGGTTGAGCGTGGTGGCCAGCCGTCGATAGGCGCTGACCGTCCGGTGCAGATTCTCGTCCATCCGCTTGATTACCTAACTTACGTATGTATTATCTCTACTCGACTACTTACCCAAGTTATCCAAAGGAGCCGTCATGGCGACAGTCGCCGTGCCCGCGTCACTAGAGATGTCGAGGCGAAACCCCTGGCCGGCGGTGATCTCGCTGTCCTTCGCCGCCTCCATCGCCGCCCTGCAGAACACCGCGGTCGTGCCGTTGCTTCCCGTGCTGCAACGGGAGCTGAACACCTCATTGAGCGCCGTGACCTGGACACTCACGCTGAGCTTGCTGGTCGGAGCGGTGTCCACCCCCTTGTTGTCCCGCTTCGGCGACATGTACGGCCGCCGCCGCATGATCCTCGCCGCGCTGGCCCTCCTGGTGATCGGCTCGATCATGGCCGCGCTGGCGACCTCGCTGACCTGGCTCATCGTGGCCCGCGTGCTGCAGGGCGCGGTGGCCGCGCTGGTACCGCTGTCGATCGGCGTGGTCCGCGACTCGCTGCCCAGGCAGCAGCTCGCCACCGGCATCGGCGTGCTCAGCGCGACCATGGGATTCGGCAGCGGGGGAGGGATGATCCTGGCCGGGCTCGCCTCCGGCGACTACCACCTGGCCTTCTGGATCATCAGCGGGATCTCGCTGGCCGCCCTGGTCGTCGTGGCCGTCCTCGTGCGTGACTCGGCCCCGCCCGTCAAGGGCCGTCCCGACCTGGCGGGGGCGGCGCTGCTGGCCGCGTGGCTGGTCACGCTGCTGCTGGCGGTCTCCCAGGGCGGCTCGTGGGGCTGGACCTCGCCCGGCGTGCTCGGGCTGTTCGGCCTGACGGCCGTGCTGGCGGTCGGGTGGGTGCTGGTCGAGCGCAGGGTGGCCGAGCCGCTGGTCGAGATGGCGATGCTGACGCACCGGGGCACGATCGGGGCGACGGTGTCCTCGACGCTGCTCGGATTCTCGTTCTTCACCCTGCTGAACGGTATGTCCGGCTTCGCGCAGGTGCCCGAGGCGGCGGGCGGGCTCGGGGCCACCACCCTGGAGGTCGGGGTCTACCTGCTGCCGAGCACGCTGTTCATGCTGGTGATCTCGCTGTTCGCGGGCCGGATCATGCAGCGGCTCCCCGCGTCGGCCATGGTGGCGGCGGGCTCGGCGATCACCGGGCTGGCCGCGCTGTGGCTGGTGGTCGCGCACACCGTCCCGGTCCACCTGTACGTGGCGTCCTCGTTGATGGGCATCGGCCTCGGCATCGGCTACGCGGCGCTGGGCACCATGGCCGTCGAGCACGTCGCCCCCGACCGCACGGCCGTGGCGGCGGGGGTGAACGCCCTGGTGCGCATCGTGGGCGCCAGCGTGGCGGGGGCCGCGATCGCCGCCGTGCTCGCCGCGGGCGGCGGCTACCCGTGGGTCTTCGGGGCAGCCGCCGGATCGGGCGTCGTGGCCGCGCTGTTCGCGGCCGGGTTCGGCTATCTCAACCGCAGGGCGGTCACAGCGCCTTCAGGCCGCTGATCACCTCGAGCAGCACCTTGGCGTCCGGCGCGGGCGGCGGCAGCTCGACCTGGACGAGCTGCTGCGCGTGCAGGTCGCCGACCAGCACCCGGACCACGCCGATGGGCAGGTTCAGCTCGGCCGCCACATCGACGAGCCGGGTGGGCTGGGTGCACTTCTGCAGGATGATGAGGTGCTCGGGGTCGAGACCGCGGGGCGGCGTCAGGCCGCCCGCGGTGATGATCACCGCGATGAGGTCGATGGCCTCGCTCGCGGGCACCGTACGGCCCCGGGTCAGCAGGTAGGCGGGGACGATCGGACCGGCGTCCTCGTCCAGCCAGCGCTCTTCAGTCACTTCGCACCACCCGCATCGGGCGGGCGGCGGGCTGTTCCTTCTTGAGCGCGTCCGCCTGGGGCTCGGCCTCTGGTTCGGCCACGTGCTCTTCCGGGATCAACACGATCGCGGTGGTCCCTCCATATGGTGAACCGCGCAGGGTAACGCGGATGTCGTGCCTGGCGGCGAGGCGGGAGACGACGAAGAGGCCGAGGCGGTCGCTGTCGGCCAGGTCGAACTCCGGCGGGCTGGCCAGCCGCTCGTTGTAGTCGGCCAGCTCTTCTGGGTCCATCCCGAACCCCCGGTCCTCGACCTCGAAGGCGAAGCCCCGGGCCGCCGCCTCGCCGCGCACGATGACCGAGGTGTGCGGGGGAGAGTAGACGGTGGCGTTCTCGATCAGCTCGGCGATGAGATGGATCACGTCGCCGACCACCGTGCCGGCCAGCCGCTGACCGGCCATCGGCTCGACGACGACCCGCTGGTAGTCCTCGACCTCGGCCGCGGCGCCGCGGGCCACGTCGAGCAGCGGCACCGGACGGCTCCAGCCGCGCCCCGGCGTCGCGCCCGACAGGATGATCAGGCCCTCGGCGTGGCGGCGCATGCGCGTCGTCAGGTGGTCGAGCTTGAACAGGTCGTCGAGCGCCTCGGGGTCGGTGGCCCGGTGCTGCATGTCGGCGAGCTGGATGCGCTGGCGGTGCAGCAGGGTCTGGCTGCGCCTGGCCAGGTTGCGGAAGACGTGCCCGACGCCCTCGCTGAGCTGCGCCTGCCCGACCGCGGCCTCCACCGCCGTCTGCTGCACGGCGGAGAACGCCTGGCCCACGTCGTCGATCTCGACCGTGGTGCTGGCCACCGACAGCTCGGGCATCTCGACCTTCTCGCCCTTGCGCAGCTTGGCGACCACGTGCGGCAGCCGCTCCTGGGAGACCTCCAGCGCGGCCAGCCGCAGCGCGCCGAGCTCCCGTGAGAGACGGTTGCCCATCCGCAGCGAGAACGCGATCGACACGATCACCAGCGCCAGGGCCGTGCCCGCCAGCAGGAACGCCCGCGCCAGCACCTGGTCCGCGACCGGGTCGGCGCGCTCGCTCAGCAGCGCGCTGGCCCGCATCTGGGCCTCGTTGAACGCCTTGGCCAGCCCCTCGGTGGTGTTCAGCCAGCCCTGCGGCGTGCCGCCGGCGATGATCTGGTCCTCCATCATCCGCATCCGCGCGTAGGCGGCGGAGGTGATGAGGGCCACCTGGGGGTCGCGCAGCGCCGGGTCGAGCTCGCCGAGGCCCTGGTCGATGAGGAAGCGGCGGTTGCCCGCGATCTGGGTGAACAGCCTGCGCTCGGCCGTGTTGACGGCGCCGAGCCCGATGGCCTGCTCCCTGCTCAGCAACTCCCTGGCGTAGCTCATGTCGATGACCACGCGCGACTGCTCGTAGATCGGGATGTCGTCGATCAGCGCGACCCGCTTGTGCAGGCCGTACAGGGTGTCGATGACCGCGTTGTACGCCTCCACGCTGTGCAGACGGTCGGACAGACCCGCGTCGATCTCTCCACGGACCGAGTCGAGCCTGTCGAGTTGCGTGTACACCGCGTCCACTTGCGTACGGATCTCTTCCGATCGGTCCTTCGAGTTGCTGGAGGTTCGCTTGAACGAGTCCCTTGCCAGGTCGGTTTTGGTGCGCTGTCCGGCGAGAGCGGAGTGGGTCGCCACGTTACGCAGGACTTGTGCGGAGATGAGACGCTCGCCCTGGATCTCGCTGATCAGGGTGTACGCGGGTAGGCGGAGGTTGGTCCAGACTGTCTTGTACTGACGTAGCTCCAAGCTCTCACCGGCGGTCACGGCGGTGATGACCCCCCACAGCACCACCATGGAGGTCAGCGGCACCAGCAGTAGCCCGATGATCTTCATGCGGATCGTTCGGCTACGGCCCATGGCACCTCACTCCGGTCGGTCCCCTGCTGGCAACCCCGGACGGGACAAGCCCCGAGAATAGCAATTCGATCACCAGAATGCCCAATTTTTCGGGACTTTTGGACACGTGTCACGCCTCACCGGAAAGTTGGAGTAGGTTTCCCCGGGAGTCACACAGGTCACAACAGGTCACCATCGGTCACGGAGGGAGTCGCGTTGCGCCGTCGACTCGTAGCGGCCGCCGCGCTGGCCCTCCTCGCGGCCTGCGCCACGCCCCCGGAGCCGCAACGCGCGCCGGTGGGGGAATCGCCGTTCGTCTATGTCAAGAACACCGACATCGTCACCGAATGGGACCCCAGCCGCTCCTACTCCAACGAGATCATCGCCTTCCAGAACGTCTACGAGACGCTCACCTTCTGGAACCCCGTCACCAAGAAGTCGGCCCCCCGCCTGGCCACCTCGTGGCGCTCCTCCGCCGACGGCCGGACCTGGACCTTCACCCTGCGCCCCGGCGTGACCTTCCACACCGGCAGGCCGCTGGACGCCGACGCGGTCAAGGCGTCCATCGAGCGCACGATGAAGGCCAAGACCGGCGCCTCCTACATCTGGGACGCCGTCTCCTCCATCAGGGCCGAGGGCCCGCAAACCGTGACGTTCGCGCTGAAGTACCCCGTCCCGCTGGACCTGGTCGCCTCCGCCGGGTACGCCGCCTACATCTACGACACCCAGGCCGCCCCCGACCTGGGGAACTGGTTCCGCCAGGGCAAGGACGCGGGCTCCGGCCCGTACACCGTGACCAGGTGGAACAAGGGCAAGGAGGACGAGCTCACGCTCACGGCGTACGACGGGTACTGGGGCGGCTGGCGGCGGCCGCACTACAACACGATCAAGTACAAGGCCGTGCCGGACGCCGAGCGGGCGTACCGGATGTTGCAGAACGGCGAGGCCAGCTTCGTGGACCGGCTCGACCCGGCGCTGTTCGCCCGCGCCTCGGCCGCGCCCGGCCTGCGCACCTCCGACCGGACCTCGTTCACGACCGCCGTCATGCTGTTCAACACCGCCGCCGGCCCCATGAAGGACATCCGGGTACGCAAGGCGGTGCAGCAGGCCATCGACTACCAGGGCCTGATCAAGGCGCTCAAGGGCTCGGTGATGCCGGCCAGCGGCGTCATCCCGGAAGGGCTGCTCGGCCACGTGCCGAACCGGGTGCCCGAGCAGAACCTCGAAGGCGCCGCCAAGCTGCTCCAGCAGGCCGGCTACGGCCCAGGAGGCCGGCCGCTGCGGCTGCGCCTGACCTACGGCGAGGGCGAGGCCGACGAGCAGGTGCTCGCCCGGCGGCTACGGGCCACGCTGCGGCAGCTCAACGTCACCCTCGACGTCAGGGGCATGCACTGGAACGCCCAGTGGGAGCTGGGCAAGCGGCGCGGCCAGGACATCTTCGTCATGTACTGGTGGCCCGACTACGCCGACGGCTTCTCCTACTTCGGCCAGGTCTTCCACAGCGCGAACCCACCCGTGATGAACCTCTCGTACCTCAACGACCAGACCCTCGACGCGCTGCTCGCCCCCCTGCCGGAGCTTACGGTCACCGACCGGCCGGCCGCGCAGCAGTCGTACGAGCGGGCCACGAACCGCGTGCTCGACCAGCGGGTCGCCGCCGCGTTGCCCTGGGTGGTCAAGTCGCAGCGCGCCTTCCTGGGCGGCATCAGGGGCTACGACGACAACCCGGCCTACCCCGACGTGGTCTTCGTCTACGACCTGCGGCCCTCGGGCTGAGCCGGCCCCGCGGCGCGCTCGCGCAGCCGGGACCTGATCTCCTCCGGGGTGTAGGCGCGACGCCGCCGTTCGGCCCGCGCGATCACCACCCCCGTGGCCGCCACACCCATGATTCCGGCCAGACCGAGCATCTTCCACCAGCGCATGTTGCCTAGGCTAGCCCTGTGCTGACTCTCGACGAGGCCGTCAGGGTGACGCGGACCGGCGACCTGTGGATCTTCCGCGGACGTTCCGTGCCCGACCGCGCCATCCAGACCATGACCAACAGCCCGGTCAACCACGTGGGCATGGCCATCGTGATCGAGGACCTGCCGCCGATGATGTGGCACGCCGAACTCGGCAAGTCGCTGCTCGACCTGTGGTCCGGCACCCACCAGCGCGGCGTGCAGCTCCACGACCTGCGCGACGCCGTCACCGTCTGGGCCGACCGGTACGGCCAGCGGGGCTGGCTGCGCCAGCTCGACCCCGAGGCCACCCCCGAGATGGAGGACGCCGCCCTGCGCACGGTCGCCAGGCTCGACGGCACCCCGTTCCCGTCCACCGCCCGGCTGGCCGCGCGCTGGGCGAAGGGACGCGTGCCTGGCAAGGGCCGCCGCCGTAAGGACGAGACGCTGGAGAGCGCGTACTGCGCCGAGGTGGTGGCCGTCACGTACGAGGAGATGGGGCTGCTGCCCGGCGGGCGGCGGCCCAACTGGTACGACCCCGGCCGGTTCTGGAGCGGTGACGACCTGGAACTGCTCATGGGCCGGCGGCTCGGCCACGAGATCACCGTGGGGGTGGAGCGGACCAGGCCCTGACAGGCCGAGTCTCGCAGCGAGAGACGACAATAGCCGCATGCCCGGCTCAAGATCATCGGCTGTTTCTCACAAGATCCACTCCGGACCTTGATCGAAACAGCACATCGCCGGCTCCGCCGTCACCAACCACAGTGAGGACGAAAGCCCAGCAACCCGTGAAGCGAGCACCATGCGCAAGCTGCTCGTCGTCCTGGCCGGGATCGTCGCCATCACCGCAGTCGTCACCGGAACGGCCTCCGCCGACATCGTCACCCCAGACCAGTGGATGTGGTGACACCCGGAACACGAAGGCCGTCCGGGCGGGTGGGCTGTCACGAGGAGGCGTGCGTCGATGTGCCAGAGGGCGCATGCCGCACCGCCCGCCCGGAGGGCTGCGGAGCGACGTCCTCCGAGATCGGCCAGGATGTTCCGGGAGGCCCGCAAGGGTGATTGAGCTGCGGTGACATGGGTGGTCACAAACCGCTGTCGTCCGAGTATCGTGTGTTCCCAAATGTTTCGGGGGCGTTCAGGAGCAACAAGGACCACAGGGGGATCTCCGTGGAACCTGCGGACGGCCGCGTCATTCTCTTCATTCTGATCGGGTTCGCCGTGTTCGCCCTCGGCCGGCGTTTCCAGACCATGATTCTCATGCGTCAGGTCTGGAAGCAGAGCGCCAGGCAGGTCACGGCTCGGAAGGCAGTCGCTCACAACGCCGCGAAGTCGATGATCGGGATCACGCTCATCGCGCTGTTCGTGGTGTGGCTCGTACTCAATCTCAACCGCTCCTTGTAGCCGGCGGGCGACGGGCCGGCCTCGGTGCGGTAGGGGCTTCGGCTGCACGCCGTTCGAGGCCGGACCGGTGCCGTCACCGTGGTCCTGCCACCGTGGTCCTGCCACCGGAACCGGCCACCGCGTAGGCGGCCACCGGTCACCGGCTCGTGTCAGGACCGGCGGCGGCGCCACGCGGACGCGACGGACACGCCGGCCGCGGCCACCGCCGCCACCGCGGTCACCGTCACCGCCGCCGACATCGCCACCGCGACGACGGCGGAGGCCGTGCTCACCGCGCGCGTCAGCCGCACCGCGCGGCGGATGTCCGTCACCTCCGGCCGGGGCCCGTCGCCCATCGTCGGCCGCTCCTCGACCCTTCCCCCGTAGACGTTCCGCCCCCCGAGCGTGACGCCCAGCGCGCCCGCGAACGCCGCCTCGCACCGCCCGGCGTTCGGACTGGGATGACGGTGCCCGTCCCGGCGCAACATGGCCCGCGCGCCGCCCGGGTCCGGCGCGGTCAGCACCGTGAGCACGCCGGTCAGGCGCGCCGGCACGTAGTTCGCGACGTCGTCGAGACGGGCGGCGGCCCAGCCGAAGCGTTCGTAACGGGGGGAGTGGTGCCCGATCATGGCGTCCAGCGTGTTGATCGCCCGGTACGCCAGCATCCCCGGCACCCCCGCCACCGCCCCCCAGAACAGCGGGGCCACGACGGCGTCGGAGGTGTTCTCGGCCAGCGACTCGACCGTGGCCCGCGCCAGCTCCGGCGCCTCCAGCCGGCTGGGATCCCGGCCGCACAGGTGGGGGAGGCGGGCCCTGGCGCGTTCCAGGTCGTCGTCCTCCAGGGCGCCGGCCAGGTACGCGCCCTCCCGGGCCAGCGTGGTGCCGCCGAGCACGGCCCAGGTGGTCAGGGCCGTCACGGTCGTACGGAGGACTCTGCTGGAGGCCGTCGCCCGCACGGCGAGCACGCCCAGCGAGGCCGCGCCCCCGACACACAGGACGACGTGCAGGACGCCGTTGCGGCGGTCGTCCGCGTACAGGGCCTGCTCCAGCCGGGCCGCGCCGCGTCCGAACACCGCGACCGGATGGGCGGGGCTCTGCGGGTCGGCCAGCAGCCTGTCGAGGGCCACGCCGAGGGCGAGCCCCAGAGGATCACACCAAATGGGCATGAAGCTCATCTTCGTGCACATCCAGCCATGCGGCGCCCCGGCGGATGCGCTCACCGGCGCCCCCGTCCCACATCCTGCCCCAGCCCCCACCGGACGCGGCGCGTGCCCGCATGACCGCGTACGAGCGGTGGAAACGCAGCCTGGCCAGGTCGAGCAGCCGGCGGCGATCGCGGGGCAGGAGACCGTACGCGTCACAGAACAGCCGCAACCGGACACCCACGTTCACGGTCCGGAGCAACGGAACCCGGTCCACCGGGTCGGAGATGGGACCCCAATGGCGCAGCGTGGTCACGACGTCGAACAGGCGGGTGGTCGGCCGCGCCAGATCAAAATCGATCAGCGCGTACGGGACGAGCGCGCCGCCCCTCGTACTTCCTCCGCTGTCACCACGAACAGACCCCACGAGATCTGGACCCGAGCCCGGTGTCGGCCCTTGGCCTGGGCCTTGCCCTTGCCCTTGCCCTTGCCCTTGCCCTGGGCCTGGGCCTGGGCCTTGCCCTGGGCCAGGGCCGCCTGGGCCTGGGCTGAAAACCACATTCTCCGGCGTCAGATCACAGTGACCGATCACTTCCGGCTCCTGGTCGTCATTCGACCCCTGTGCCCACCCGCTGACCCCGGTGAACGGGAACCCGAGGGTCGCATCATGAAACCGGCGCACCAGCGTCGCCAACCCCACCAGCGCCTCGTCGGTCACCGTCTCCGCCCGAAACCCGGTCTTACCCGGAAGGAAGGTGAGGATCTCCCGCCCGAACCCGTCCATCCCCATCACCCGGGGCGCCCCGTCGAACCCGGTGTACTCAAGGTGTCTCAGCAGGGCGTGCACGGCGGGCGTCGACGTACTGGCCGGTCTGCGCACGGTGTCGCCGACACGCACCACCCCGTCTGTCACGTCCCCGCCCTGCAGCGGAATCTCATGCAGGAGCGTCGCGACCATGCCCAAAAAGCTTAGACCCAAGTACCCCGCCC
>NZ_SSXE01000172.1 GCF_021699195.1 Nonomuraea sp. MG754425
GCGATCGTCCGCTGAGATCGTCCACGCACGCGGGGTCTCACGCCGGGTCCGGCCGCCGCTGCGTTCCCGCGTGGGAGGAGCCCGGCCGAAGCCGCCGGGTGAGGGTCCGGGCGGTCTCGTGGATCGCCTGCTGGACCGCCGGCGTGACGGGGGCTTCCGGGGCGAAGTCGGCGCACTCGATCGCGACGACGAGCAGTTCGCCGGGGAGCCGGTCGAGCGCGGTCCCGAGGGCGATCGCGTCGGCCAGCCCGAGGGAGTGGGAACTGCTCCGCCACGAGCGGGTGAGCCGGGGGTCGATCGCCTCGTGCACGGTGCCCGGCGCGGCTCCGGAACACGCCGCGTCGATCACGACAGCCAGGCGCGCGCCGCTCCAGGCGGTCACCAGGTCCATGGGGTCCCCCATGCTCTCGACGACGGGGAAGCCGGCCGGCAGCGTGGCGCGGAGCAGCCGGGCTACGTGCAGCCCCGCCGCGTCGTCGCCCCGGGCGTCGTTGCCCAGGCCGATCACCACCGTTCGGGCGCGTGCCGTCACCGTGCCTCGACGCGCAGGTCGAGGAAGTGCGTGGAGCAGGAGATGCACGGGTCGTGGTTGCGGATCGAACGCTCGCACCACGCGGCCAGTTCGGCGTGCGGCAGATCGAGCCGGGGCTCGATGAACTCGCGCAGGTCCGCTTCGATGCGTGCCTGGTTCTGCGACGTCGGCGGGACGATGTCCGCCTCGGCGATCAGGCCGTCCTCGTCGAGGCGGTAGCGGTGGTAGAGCGTGCCGCGCGGCGCCTCGGACGCGCCGTGCCCGATGCTCGCCACCGGCTCGACCGGTACGGCGGGAGCATCCGGTTCGGTGTAGCCGTCGATGAGGCGCAGGGCCTCGTCACAGGCGTGCACGATCTCCACGGCGCGGACCACGATGCTCCGGAAGGGGTTGCGGCAGACGGGCCCGAGACCGGCCTCCCGCGCGACCGTGCGGGCCAGGGGCGAGAGCCGGTCTGAGTTGATCGCGTAGCGGGCGAGCGCGCCCACGAGGTAGCCGCCGGCGCCGTCCAGGCGGGCGTGCACGGCGGTGGAGTGCGCGACCTGCTCTTCCACGACGTGAGCGGGCCACTCCTGGACCGGGAACACGGTGCCGTCGCTGACGGTGGGGCAGCCGGACAGGATGGCGTACTCATCGGTATGGCGCAGCGCCATGAACCGGTAGTCGAACTCGACGTCGGGGAAGTCGAACCCCGACACCCAGGCGGCGGCGGTGAGCGCGTGCTCCCGGGCCCGTCGCAGCCGTTCGGCCACGGGCGCGAGCTCCTGCGGGCGCGGGACGCGGTAGAAACCGCCGAGCCGCACGTTCACCGGATGGATGGCCCGGCCGCCCAGGGTCGCCACCAGCTCGTTCCCGGCCTTCTTCAGCTCCAGCGCCCGTTCCATCAGGCCCCGGTGGTCGGCGGCCAGCGCCATGCCGCTGTCGTAGCCCAGGAAGTCGGGGGCGTGCAGGAGGAAGACGTGCAGGGTGTGCGATTCGATCCACTCGCCGTAGTAGAGCAGCAGGCGCAGGTCACGAAGCGGTCCGGTCACCTCCACGCCGCAGGCGGCCTCGACGGCCTGGCAGGCGCTCATCTGGTACGCCACCGGGCAGATGCCGCAGATGCGCGCCGTGATGTCGGGCGGTTCGTCGTAGGACCGGCCGCGCAGCAGGGCCTCGAAGAACCGCGGCGGTTCGTAGATGTTGAGCTGCAGGTCGGTGATGCGGCCGTCGTGCGCGCGCACCAGCAACGCGGCCTCTCCCTCGACCCGGGACAGCCTGCCGAGCCGTACCGACTTATGCGTCACCTTCGGCCTCCTCGGACGCCTGGCGGAACGGCTCCTCGGTCGCGTTGAACGTGCGGTAGACGCGGACGAGGTCGGGGTCGCTCACCCCGAGCCGGCGCAGTTTCGTGTTGAGCGCCGGCGTGTTGGGCGTCTCGGTGGGGCCGAAGCAGCCGTAGCAGCCCCGGTTGAAGGCCGGGCACAGCGCCCCGCAGCCCGCCTGGGTGACCGGGCCCAGGCACGGGGTGCCGTGGGCGACCAGAACGCAGATGTTTCCGCGAATCTTGCACTCGACGCACACGCTGTGCCCGGGCACGACGGGCCGCCGGCCGGCGAGGAAGGCCGTGATGACCTCGATGAGCTGCCTTTTGTCGATCGGGCAGCCGCGCAGTTCGAAGTCGACCGGCACGTGGGCGGAGATCGGCGTGGAGCGTTCCAGGGTGGCGATGTACTCGGGCCGGGCGTACACGACGGACGCGAACTCCCGTACGTCGGCGAAGTCGCGCAGGGCCTGGATGCCGCCGGCGGTGGCGCACGCCCCGATCGTCACCAGCCTGCGCGAGACCCGCCGCACGTGCCGGATGTGCTCGGCGTCCTGTGGCGTGGTGATCGACCCCTCGACCAGCGACAGGTCGTAGGGGCCCGGCCCGACGGCGCTCGACGCCTCCAGGAAGTAGGCGATGTCCAGGGTCGAGGCCAGCGGCAGCAACTCGTCCTCGCAGTCGAGGAGGGTGAGCTGGCAGCCGTCGCAGGAGGCGAACTTCCAGACCGCCAGCCGGGGCCGGTCGTTCCGGTCGGTACTCGTCACAGTTCCGGCACCGCCATCAGCCGGGCCGCGCGCTCGTAGCTCACCACCGGGCCGTCCAGGCACAGCAGCAGCGGCCCGAGCTGGCAGTGCCCGCACCGGCCGACGCCGCACTTCATGTTGCGTTCCAGCGACAGCGTGATCCGGGACGCCGCCACCCCGCGCCGCACCAGCTCTCCGGCCGCGGCCCGCATCATCACCTCGGGCCCGCACACGAAGCCCGCGGTGCGGCGCGGCTCGAAGACGATCCGCTCGATCAGCTTGGTGACCAGGCCGATCGGCCCCTTCCACTCGTGATCCGGGTGGTCCACGGTGACCTGGACGTCGACGCCCGCACGCGCCCACCGGTCGAGTTCCCGGGGGTACAGCAGCGTCATGGGGGCCCGGGTGCCGACGATCAGGCTGATCCGGCCGTAGCGCGCCCGATGGCGCACCAGTTCCTGGACGACCGGGCGCAACGCCGCCAGCCCCAGCCCGCCCGCCGCCACGACGACGTCCATGCCGCTCGCGGCGGGCACGTCCCACGCCGTCCCGTACGGTCCTCGCACGCCCACCAGGTCACCGCGGCGGGTGCGGCACAGTGCCCGGCTGACCGCGCCGACCGCGCGTATCGTCTGCAGGTACCCGCCCGCGCGGGTCCTGCCGCTGATCGAGATCGGGATCTCGCCCACCCCGCGGGCGTAGATCATCGTGAACTGACCCGGCAGGAACGGCGGGCAGGCGCCCTCCACCGGCTCCAGGGTCAGGTTCACCGTGTCGGCCCGGACCGGACGGCGGGACCGGACCAGGAAGGGCGCGGGCGTCATCGGATGCATGCCAGTTCCTCGGTGACGTCGATGCCGGTCGGGCACCAGGTGATGCACCGGCCACAGCCCACGCAGCCCGACGTGCCGAACTGGTCGTACCAGGTGGCGAACTTGTGCGTGAGCCACTGCCGGTAGCGCGCGAGCCCCGAGCCGCGCGCGTGCGTACCGCTGACCTCGGAGAAGTCCAGGGTGAAGCACGAGTCCCAGCGTTCGGAGCGTTCGGTCACCTGCCCGGTGAGGTCGGTGACGTCCTCGACCGTGCTGCAGAAGCAGGTCGGGCAGACCATCGTGCAGTTCGTGCAGCTCAGGCAGCGCGAGGCCACGTCCGTCCACCTGGGGGAGTCGTGGGCGGCGGGCAGCCAGTGCTGGATGCCGTCGGTGTCGACCTGGCGGCCCATCCGCACCGCGGCCATGCGCGACACCTCGTCCGCCGCGTGGACGTCCTCGCTCGCGGCACGACGGTGCGGGACGCGCGCGACGATCTCGCCGCCCCGCTCGCTGCCCGTCTCGACCAGGAACCGGTGCGGCGCGTCCAGTTCCGTGACCGCGAGGTCGAACCCGGCGGTGGCCTTCGGTCCGGTGCCCATGGAGACGCAGAAGCATGTGCCGCCCGGCACCGCGCAGTTCACCGCGATGAGGAACAACGCCTCGCGACGCCTCCGGTAGGCAGGATCGGGATGCCGGCTCCCGGCGAACACCCGATCCTGTACGGCGATCGCCGCGAGGTCGCAGGCCCGCACACCCAGCAGCGCCACCCGAGGCGCCCCCTCATCGACCTCCTCGAACGCCCCGTCGCGCATCCGCACCAGCGTCTGGCGAGGCGGTTGCGTGAAACGTTTGGCCGAGTCGGGGGAGGCCGCGTAGCCGAACAGCATGCCGTCGGCACCCGAGGTCAGCCGGTAACTGCCGGGATCCTGGACGTCGCCGACCCCCGCGGGGAGATCGGCGGCCGAGGAGATCTCCGCCATCCGCACGGCCCGGTCCTGCACCGTGGGGCCGACGACCGTGTAACCGGCCGACCTCAGCTCCTCGATGAGCGGGTCCAGCGACTCCAGCACGACGACATCCATCAGCGGCCCCCTCCGCTTCCCAGTGATCAGGGGCGGTATCCCCCTTTCATCCGTCCGGGATGCGTCGGCGTTCGAAGGGGTGCGGCGTGTTTGATGCAGCTTGGCGGATATTCGGCCATGCGATGACTGCCATCTGGCCCGATTGAGGGCATCACCCCAGGTGAACGGGATGAGAGGAGGCGCGCGATGGCCCGGCTGGGCGATTTCCTGGCACGATTTCGGCCGTCCGGCGTGCCCGGGGCCGCGGCCCCCTCAGGCGTCCCCGCCGATTACGCGGCGGAGCAGGCCGACGAGCTGGAGCCGGTCTTCGCCGCCCTCGCCGACGTCCAGGCCGCGTGCGCCGACGAGCGGGAGCGCGCCGAGCGGCGGGCCGGCGAGGTGCGGGCGCGCGCCCGCGACGAGGCCACGGCCATCGTCGCCGCGGCCCGCGCGGACGCTGACGTGGAGCGCGCACGGGCGTCCGCGTCGGCCCACAGCCGGGACGAGCAGGCGGTCGCGGAGCTCACGCGCCAGGCCACGGCCGCCGCCGACGAGGTCCGCAGGCGCTCGGCCGCCCGGATGCCGGAGATGGTGGCCCGGGTCACCGACCTGGTCAGGTCCCTGGCCGATGAGCGGTCATGACCGCTTCGTGGGTCGCGGGGGCGACACGTGCCAGGTCTCTCGCCCGGCGGCGGACGGGGCCGGCCGGCGCCCGGCGCCTCGCGGCCTACGGGTCCGTCCCCGAGGCGGTGGCCCTGCTGGACGACACCCCGTACGGACATGACGTGCGGCCCGGCCAGAGCCTGGCGCAGGCCCAGTGGGCGGTGCTGGCCACGCTGCTGTGGCACCTGCGGGTGCTGGCCGGCTGGCTGCCCCGGGAGGGCGGGCAGCAGGTCCGCGTGCTGGCCCGCTGGTTCGAACTCGCCAACGCGGACGAGCTGATCTGCCGGCTCGCGGGAGGCACGCCGGAACCGGAGTTCGTCCTCGGTTCGCTGGGCACCGCATGGCAGCGGCTACGGCTGTGCGCGTCCCTCGCCGAGGTGCGGGCGGCGCTGGCCGCCTCACCGTGGGGCGATCCGGGCGGCGCCGGCCCTCGCGAGATCCAGCTCGGCATGCGCCTGGCCTGGGCGGAACAGGTCGTCGGGTCCGTTCCGCAGGCCAGGTCGTGGGCGCTGGGAGCTACGGCGCTGCTGCTCGCCCGTACCCGCCTGGCGGAGGGCGCCGAACCGGCCGGGCCGGCGCGCGGGCGCTGCCGGACGCTCCTCGGAGACGCCGCCCTGAACGCGTCCTCGGTCGGCGAGTTGGCCGGACGGCTGCCCGCGGCGGCCCGCTGGGCGCTGCACGAGATCGAGGATCCCGCCGAGCTGTGGCGGGGCGAGGAGCGCTGGTGGCAACGCCTCGAGGACGACGGGCGCGGCCTGCTGACCGGGGCGGGATTCACGGCGGGCCCGGTCCTCGGTGCCGTCGCCGTCCTGGCGGCGGACGCGCGGCGGGTGCGCGCGGCCCTGGAACTGGCCGCGCGGCCGTGACCGCGACGCGCACACCAGGGCCGGGCCGCCGGAAGCCGGCGCCATGAACTGGCGTGCGGCGCTGCGGCCGGTCCGCATGGAGCGGGTGGCGATCGTCGCCGCCACGCGTTCGCTGGACGACGTGCTGCGGATCGTGGGGCGGGCTGGGGTCGTGGAGCTGTCCACGCCGCCGGACGCGCCCCTGCCGGCGGTCTCGAAGAGCGCCGTCGTACGCGGCGAGGTGGCGGCGCTCGCCGGCTGGACGCCCGCCAAGGTCGTCTCCGAACTCGCCGGTCAGGTGGCGGGCGGGGGCGGGGCCGTGGTGCCGCTCGCCCGCCCCCGGGACCAGGAGGCTCCGTCGCTGCTGCGCTCCGAAGGGTTGCGCGGGAGCCTGGCACCGCTCGTCAGCACGTACGGGACCACGCCGTACGCCGACCTCGATCCGACGCCGCTGGCCGTCGGCGCGTACGTGCTGATGTTCGGCATGATGTTCGGCGACGTCGGGCACGGCCTGCTGCTGGTGGTCGCGGCGGCGGCCCTGTACCGCGAGCGTCCGCGCCGGTTGCCCCGCCTGCACCGGGCCTGGCCGTTCGCCGCCGGCGCGGGACTCGCGAGCATGGTCTTCGGGCTGCTCTACGGAGAGTTCTTCGGGCCCACGGGCGTCGTCCCGGTGCTCTGGGTCCGGCCGCTGACCGACCCGATCGGCCTCCTCGCCGCCGCACTCGCCGGCGGCGCGCTGCTGCTCGCGGTCGCCTACCTGCTGGGCGTGGTGAACCGGTGGAGGGAAGGCGGATGGCCCGCCACCCTCTACTCCCCGGCGGGCGTCGCGGGCGCGGCGCTGTTCTTCGGGCTGGGGCTCACGCTGCTCGGGTGGTACGCGAAGCTCGGCTGGCCGGCCGTCCTCGGCGGCGTGCTCGCCGTCTCCGGCCTGCTCTTGGCGTTCACCGGGTTCTACACCGAGGCGGGAGGCGGCGCGAGCGGGATCGCCCAAGCGCTGGTCCAGCTCTTCGACGTGGTCGTCCGGCTCGGCGCCAACGTCGCCTCCTTCGCCCGGCTGGCCGCCTTCGGTCTGACGCACGCCGCCATCGGAGCGATCGTCTGGAGCGCCACCACCGGGCTGTGGGCCGCCGTTCCCGTCGTCGCGGTGGCGGTGTTCCTGCTGGGGAACGTGCTGGCGCTGGCCATTGAGGGGCTGGTGGCCGGTGTCCAGGCGCTGCGCCTGGAGTACTACGAGCTGTTCTCCAAGGTCTTCCAGGCCGAGGGACGGCCGTTCCGTCCCTGGCACCTGCCCGCCACGCCCCAGGAGGAGGCGGTCCCATGTCCGTGTGGGTGAAACGTGCGTTGCACGCGTTCAACCTGGTCATCGCGCTCGCCGCGGTCACCCTGCTCGTCTCCGCCGTGACGGCGGGCTCGGCTCAGGGGACGGCGACGGCCGCCGCTGCGGGCGGCAACGGGGCGGCCCTGCTCGGCGCGGCGATCGCGGTCGCCGGGTCGGCGATCGGCGCGGGCATCGCCGTCGCCTACACCGGGGCTGCGGCGCTCGCTGCGATGAGTGAGCGGCCCGAACTGTTCGGGCGGGCCATCGTCATCGTCGGACTCGCGGAGGGGATCGCCATCTACGGGCTGGTCATCGGCATCATTCTCATCGGACGGGCTTGACCGGCCATGGCGACCGTCGCGGTGATCGGTGTCGGCGCCCGGGTGGCGGGCTTCCGGCTCGCCGGAGCGGTCGTCCTCGACGCCGACACCCCCGTCGCCGCCCGCGCGGCGTGGGACGCCCTCGGTGCGGACGTGGCCGTGGTGTTCCTCACCCCGGAAGCGGCCGAGGCCGTCGGCGAGAGCGCCGGAGAGAGGATGACGGTGGTGATGCCGCCGTGACGACCACGCGGGACGCGCTGGCGCCGCTCGCCGGAGCCCTTTCCCGGCAGGCCGAGGCCGACGCCCGGCTGATCGTCGCCAGGGCCGAGGACGAGGCCGCCGGACTGGTCGCCGCCGCTCGCCAGGACGCCGGGACCATCCTCGCCGCCGCCCGCTCCGAGGGCGCGGCCCAGGCCGAGACGGACGCGGTCACCACCCGGATCGCCGCCGAGCGCCGGGCCCGCCGGATGGAACTCGCCGCCCGGCGGGAGGCCCTCGACGAACTGCGCGCCCGGTCGGCCGCCGCGGTCAGAGCCCTGCGCGACGACCCCTGCTATCCCAGGCTGCTCGACCGGCTGGGCGTCCTGGCCCGCGCCTCCGGCGGAGCCGACCTGGTCGTCGAGGAACAGCCCGACGGCGGCGTGCTGGCAGCGGGGCCAGGACGGCGCGTCGACTGCACGCTCGGCGCGCTGGCCGCACGAGCCGTTGACGCGCTCGGAGCGGAGGCGGAGCGGCTGTGGGCACCGTGACCCGGGTCAACGGCCCCTTGGTCGAGGTCCGGGACCTCGCCGGCGCGGCCATGTTCGAGCTGGTCCGGCTCGGGCCGCACCGGCTGCTGGGCGAGATCGTCACGCTGAGCGGCAGCCGCGCCACGGTGCAGGCGTACGAGTACACCGGAGGACTGGCGCCCGGCGACCGCGCCGACCGCGGTGGAGCTCCCGTCTCGGCCCTGCTGGGACCCCACCTGCTCGGCGGGGTGTACGACGGCCTGCTCCGGCCGCTCACCGGCGCGGGCACGTGGCTGGACCCGGCCGCGTCCTCGTCCGCGGCCGTCGCCCGTACCTGGCGGTTCACACCGCTGGCCGAGCGGGGCCGGCAGTCGGCGCCGGGCACGGCCATCGGGCGCGTCGAGGACGCGGGCCCGCTGCCCTACCTGGTGTTGTCGCCGGGAGGCGAGGTCTCCGCCATCAGCCCGCCGGGGCGCTACCCGGACGACGCCGCGGTCGCGGTCGTCGGCGGAGCCGAGGTACGGCTGACCCGCAGCCGGCCGGTGCGGCACGCGTCGCCCTACACGTCGCGGCTCGACGAGGCGGTGCCGCTCGTCACGGGACAGCGCAGCATCGACCTGCTCCTGCCCGTGTGCCTCGGGGGCACCGCGGCCGTGCCCGGCGGGTTCGGCACGGGCAAGACCGTGCTGCTCCAGCAGATCGCGAAGTGGTGCGACGCCGACGTGGTGGTCTACGTCGGCTGCGGGGAGCGCGGCAACGAGATGGCGGACGTCGTGGCCGAACTGGCCGAGCTGCCGGACCCGCGTACCGGAGGGCGGCTCATCGAGCGGACCGTCGTGATCGCCAACACCTCCAACATGCCGATGATGGCGCGCGAGACCAGCATCTACACCGGCGTCACGGTCGCCGAGCACTTCCGCGACATGGGGTACGCCGCGGTGGTCATCGCCGACTCGACCTCCCGCTGGGCCGAGGCGCGCCGGGAGTTCGCCTCCCGCAGCGGAACCCTGCCCGCCGAGGAGGGCTACCCGGCGGACCTGGCCTCCGCCCTCGCCGCCTTCTACGAGCGCGCCGGACGGGTCGTCACACTGGGCGGCGACACCGGGTCGGTGACGATCATCGGGGCCGTCTCGCCACCGGGCGGGGACCGCACCGAACCCGTCACGACGCAGACGGAGCGGTTCGTGCGCACGTTGTGGGCCCTGGACCGCGACCTGGCCTACGCGCGGCACTATCCGGCGATCTCCTGGAGCGAGTCCTTCTCCCGCGACGCCGACGCGCTGACGCGCCGTGACCCGGAGAACGCGGCCCGCCGCGCGCGCGTGGCCGGCCTGCTGGCCGAGGCCGACCGGCTGACCACGCTGGCCGAGCTGGTCGGGGCGGGCGCGCTGCCCGCCCGCGAACGCGTCGGCCTGCTGGCCGGGCGGTTGCTGCGCGAGGGCTTCCTGCGGCAGAGCTCACTGAGCGAGCGGGACGCGTACTGCCGGCCGGACCGTACCGCCCTCCTGGCCGACGCGCTGCTGGCGATCCTGGCGCGCTGCCGGGAACTGGTCGAGCACGGCGTTCCCGCCGCCGCCGTCGAGGATCACGACTTCTCCCCGATCCTGCGGGCCAAGGAAGCGCCGGAGGAGGAGATCGCGGCACGGTGTGACACCGTGCTGAACGATCTGGGGACGCCGCGGTGAGCGTGTGGGCCCCGGTCGAGTACACCGGTGTGGCGGAGCTGCGCGGACCGCTCGTCATCGTCCGGGGCGCCAGGAACGTCGGCTGGGACGAGTACGCCACGATCACGCTCGAGTCCGGCGAGCGCAGGCACGGCCTCGTCCTGGATGTCGACTCCGACCTCGCCGTGGTCCAGGTGCTCGAAGGCACCGGAGGGCTCGGGGCGCAGACGACCCGGGTCACCTTCGCCGGCAGCTCGCTGCGCATCCCGGTCGGGGCCGGATGGCAGGGACGGGTCTGCAACGGGCGCGGCCGGCCGCTGGACGGCGGCCCCCCGATCCTCGGCGGCGACAGCGCTCCGGTGGCCGGTTTCCCGATGAACCCCACGGTACGGGAGCCTCCCGCCGAGCCGGTGATCACCGGCGTCTCCGCCATCGACGCGCTGACCACCTTGGTCCGCGGCCAGAAGCTGGCCGTCTTCGCCGAGAGCGGCCTGCCCCACCTGGAACTCGCCGCCCAGATCGCCGCCCAGGCCCACACCGGCGGCGCGCCGTTCAGCGTCATCTTCGCTGCCATGGGACTGACCCATGGCGACGCGGCCACCGTGCGCGGCGTCCTCGAGAGGCGCTCGTCGGCCGCGGAGCTGACGCTGCTGCTCAACCTCGCCGGCGACCCCGTGATCGAACGGCTGCTCACGCCCCGCATCGCGCTGACCGTCGCCGAGCATCTGGCGTTCGCCCTGCGGCGGCACGTTCTCGTCGTGCTGGCCGACATGACGAGCTACTGCGAAGCCCTGCGCGAGGTCTCCGCCGCCCGCGGGGAGATCCCGGCCCGCCGCGCCTACCCCGGCTACCTCTACAGCGACCTGGCCTCCATCTACGAGCGGTGTGGCCGCATCCGGGGACGGCCCGGCTCCGTGACCGTGCTGCCGGGTGCTGAGCATGCCCGCAGGGGACATCACACATCCCGTGCCCGACCTGACCGGGTACATCACCGAAGGCCAGATCCTGCTGAGCCGCGAGGTTCCCGCGTACCCGCACATCGACCCGCTGTCGTCCCTGTCCCGCATGATGCGCGCGGGCGTCGGCGCGGGACGGACCCGGCCGGAGCACCTGGACCTGGCCGCGCAGCTCCTGGCGGGCCTGTCCCGCGCCCGCGAGGCGGGCGAACTCGCCGACCTGGTGGGGGAGAGCGCGCTCAGCCAGAGCGACCGCCGCTACCTGGCCATGGCGCGGACCTTCCGGACCGGCCTGCTGGCCCAGCGACCCGACGAGGACCGCACGCTGGAGGACACGTTCGACCGGGCCTGGCAGGTGGTCTCCACGCTGCCGCGCAGCGAGCTGTCGATGCTCGGCGAGGAAGCGCTGGACGCGGGCTACCGGGGGGAGGGATGAGACTGAGGGTCCCGCCCGGCCGCGCGGGACGCATCTGGCTCCGCCGCCGCCTGGCCGCCGTCCGGCACGGGCTCGACGTGCTCGACAGGAAGCTGCGGCTGCTGCGGCGGGAACAGGACCGGCTCGCCCGGAACGCGGAACGGACCGGGAAGGAGTGGGTGGCCGCCTGCCGGGCCGCCGACGAATGGCTGCTGCGCGTGACCCGGCTCGGCGGCCGGCGGGCCGTGCGCCTGGCGGCCGGCGACCGCACCGTTGACGTGCGCGTGCAGTGGGACGACGCCCTCGGCACGAGCTATCCGGCCCGGGTCGCCTGCACGCTGCCCGACCTCGACGCGACTCCCCTCCTGCCGATCACCACGGCTCTCGTTCCCGCCAGGCACGCCTACCGCGCCGCCCTGCGCGCCGGGCTGGAACACGCGATCGCCGCGGAGGCCGCGCGGATCGTGGCGGCCGACATCGCCTCGACGAGGCGCCGCATCCGCGCACTCGAAGACCGGCTGCTCCCCGCCCTGGAACAGGCGCTCGCCGCCGTCGAACTGTCGCTGGACGAGATGGAGCGCGCCGACGCCGACCGCGTACGCCGCATCATCGGCACCGAACCAGAGCTTCCACATGGGTGACCCGGACCCGAGCAGGTGGACGTGGTGACTCCCGTACGCTCCGGACTGTCATGGGCAGGCCGCTCTTGCCCGTGCGCAGCCATGCCCGTGGGTGCGGGCTCCGTGGGTGGCGGCCCGCCGGGTGAATGCGGCGCCGGCGTCATGCCCGGCATCCCTGGCATTTCTGGCATGCAGGGCGTGCTCTGTTGTCCGAACCACTGGACCAGGTACGGGGACCTGCGAGTCCGTCCTGAGCGCAGCTACCACTCAGTAGAGTCCCGGGCCCGGTGACGGTCACACGGCTCTGCGTTCCGTCGCGCCCCGTCGCGCCACAGTGTGACGGAGGCGGGTCCGCCGCCGCGCGTTACGGTCGCGCGTCGGCGTCGTGGCCGGCGGGCAGAACCCGGAACCCGCGCCGGCGGGCGGTGGCCTGCACGTGGGTGGGGCGGGTGCCGATCACGGTCATCTCCCGGCCGGCCCCGTCCGCCAGGCGCTCCGGTTATCCAGGGTTGGAGGACCTTTCCAGCAGGTCAGAGGACGATGATCTCTTCTTTCAGGTAGGCGGAGTTGGCCGCCCGGGCTGCGCGCGGGCTGCGCAGCCCGTCCAGCACGAGGGTGATGACACTGTCGGCCTCGACCCGCCAACCGGGGCGGTCATGGGCCGCGCCGATGCCGTGCAGCGCCATCATCACGGCACCGGCATCCACGTCGTCGCGGACGGAGCCGTCCCGCACGGCGGCGGCCACCAGGTCGGTGACGGCCTGCTCCAGCGCCCGGCTGCCCTCGGCGAGGGCACCCGAGCGATCGGCCATGAGCGTCGCCAACGTCCGGGCCAAGCCCTCGTGGGCCTCTATGTGGTCGACCATGCCGCGCAGGAAGGTCGCCAGAGCCTCCGCCGCGGGCAGCGTGGCCTGTAGCTGGCGGGCGCGATCGCACAGCGCGGCGACTTCCCCGTGGTAGACCGCCTCGGCCAGCGCCTCCCGGGTGGGGAAGTGGCGATAGAGCGTGCCGGTGCCCACCCCGGCCAGGCGGGCGAAGTCATCGAAGCGCAGGTCGAAGAAGTCGCCGGCGTCGAAGACCTCTCGTGCCTTGGCGATCAGGGCATCGCGGTTGCGCCGGGCGTCGGCCCGCAGCGGCTTGTCGGTGGTCATGCGCTACCTCGCGTTGACACAAATGGAGATGACCTCCATATTTAGGGACAAGTGGAGATTACCTCCAGATCGATCGTACCCCACGAGGTGCAGCGTGAAGATTCTCATGTTCGGCCGAGGCGTGATCGCCACCATCTACGGCTGGACCCTGCAACAGGCCGGACATGACGTCGAGTTCTACGTCCGGCCCGGCCGCGCCGCGACGTACGAAGACGCGGTGGACCTCGACCTGATCGATACGCGACGCCGAGTCCGGGGGCGGCGCATCGCCGAGAAGTGGCCGGTACGCTACCGCGAGGCGCTCGAGCCGGACCACAACTTCGACCTGATCGTGCTCAGCGTGCCCCACCACCGCCTCGCGGAGGCGACGGCCTTCCTGACCCCGCGTGTCGGCCAGGCCACAGTGCTGGTCTTCGGCAACCTCTGGACCGAGCCGCAGGACGCGATCGGCGCACTCCCGCTCGACCGGATCGCCTGGGGCTTTCCCCAGGCCGGTGGCGGTTTCGGCGCGGACGGCGTGCTCCGTGGGCTGCTGCTGCCGTCGGTCATCTTCGGCACCCTCGGCCGCCCCCCGACCGCCCGGGAGCGGACCGTGCGCCAGGCGTTTCGCGAGGCCGGGCTCCGGATCAAGGAGCGGCCTGACTTCCGCGGCTGGCTGTGGGTCCATTTCGTGTCGGATGCCGGCCTGTTCTCGCAGGGCCTGCGGCTGGGTTCCCTGTCCAAGCTGGCCGGGGCGACGGGCGCCCTGCGCGAGGCGCTGCTGGCCGGCCGTGAACTGCTGCCACTCCTCACGGCGCGCGGCGTTGACCTGCGACGTCACCGGGTCGGTGTGCTGCCGTTCCGGGCGCCCACCTGGCTGACGGCCCCCGTGTTCGCCTGGCTGACCGCTCATGTCACGGCCGTGCGCGTGAATATCGAGGCGCACTCCGACCCCGACGCCGAGGAGCCGCGTGAGATCTGCCGGGACACCCTCGCCGAAGCACGACGGCTGGGCATCTCGGTACCACGGCTGGAAGCGGCGGAACCGAACTTCGCCCGTGAGGGGACGGGCCGAGTCTGAAGCCACCGATGTTGCCGGTCCCGGTGGTCCACTGCGGCTCCCGCCGCATCCCAGAGCCGAACCCGGTCGCACCGGTCGGCCAAGGACCGTGTACCTTCGCGGGTGGCTTCAGCTCTCCGTTCGGGCGGCTGCCCGCAGGATCGCGGTGTCGCGGGTGGTCATCGCCTCCAGCAGGCCGGTGCCGCGTCGCTGGAGCAGGCGGACGGTGAGCGCGGGTGTCACGCCCAGGACGGCGGCGGCCAGCAGGACGGCGACGAGGACGCTCCCCCACCACGGACCGCCGATGACGCCGGGCAGGATCGCGGTCAGCAGAACCACGGGGAAGATCGTCATTTGTCCGCCCGTCGGATCGCCCGCCGGCTGCCCCGGGTAGATGCGGTCGCGGGCGTCGGTGCCCACGGCCGGCATCACGAGCGCGAGCAGCGGCGCTGCGGCGCAGCCCGCCGCGGCCGCGGCGATGGCGCCGCCGACGGCGGCACCTCCCAGGGGAGAGCCGGTCACGGCCCACAGAACGGCCGCCAGCGCGATGGACGGCAGGCCGAACAGCAGCGCCCACGCCGCCATCCGCCCGTGCAGGTCGGCCTTGAGGGCGCCCGGCGTGGTGAGGAGTTGCCACAGGGCGGTGCCGTCCAGGGCGTAGGTGTTGATCGCCACCATCGCGCCGAACACGGCTGCCGCCGGGCCTACCAGGGGCAGCGCCCAGCTCCAGTCGGTGAAGGCGATGATGGGCGCCATCAGCAGCGGTGTCAGCCAGGCGCTGCGCAGCTCCACGCCGCGTGCCGGGTCACGTCGCCAGGTGGCCAGCTCCCGCGAGACGACCGCGGCCACCTGCGGCGGCGTGAACGGCAAGGACAGCCCACGACCCGGCACGGTAGGCCGCCGCGAACTCGCCCGGCGCGGCGGCCGGCGCAGGGCGCGAGCCGTCAGCGCGATCCAGCACAACTGCGACAGGACGCCCAAGGTGAGCAGCGCCGCCAGCGGCAGCAGGACCGGTCCCGTCCCGGCGCCGTCGCGGGCCGCGAGTACCGCGCCGTACCCCCAACCGGTGGGCAGCGCGGCGAGCACGTCGATCACCGGCCCGGCCCTGGCGGCGATCAGGGCGCTGTCCCCCTCGCCGAGACGCGGCAGCAGCCAGGCCGCGAGCGGCACCCATCCGGCGAACGACAGAGCGAGCATGATCGCGGTCTGTACGGCGGCCGGTGTCATCCCGGCCCGGGTGCGCAGCAGCCAGGCCGCCAGCGCCGCCACCGTCTTGCCCGTCCAGATGAGCAGATACACCTGGGCCACCACCGCGGCCACGGCGGCCGCAACCGCCGCCATGCCGCCTGGCGCGGCCAGCACCACCAGTGAGGACAGGCACGCCATCGTGATCAGCGGGCCGACGCCCAGCAGTTCGGTCCACGACAGGGCCCGCGCCAGCCGCCACGACCGCAGCGGATAACCGCGCAACCACTCGCGCGAGATCACCGACGGATCATGGCGGGGCTGGGCCAGCGGCCCGAACAGCCACACGCCACCCCACACGGTGAGTGCCACCGCGATCCAGCCCTCGCCGATCACGCCATGGATGGCCGACGACGCGCCCGCGATCACCAGGGCGGCCAGGACCAGCCCGGTGACCAGGCTGAAGGCGCGCTCGTTGTGCGGGCCGTTGCGGAACAGGCGCAGCTTGAGCGCGAACAAGGTGCGGGTCATGCCAGCCACTCCAGCGGGCGCACCGGGTCGGCGCCCACCAGTTCGACGAACCGCTCGTTCAGCGTCGAGCCCGCGGTCACCTCCTCCACCGGTCCCTCGGCCAGCACCCGGCCACCGGCCACCACTGCCACCCGGCGGCAGTTGCGCTCGACGAAGTCCATGATGTGGCTCGACAGGACCACGGTGCCGCCGCCGTCGACGTACTGCCTGAGCACCTGCTCGATGGAGTGGGCCGAGACCGGGTCGATCGCCTCGAACGGCTCGTCCAGCACGAGCACCCGGGGCCGGTGCAGGAGCGCCAGCGCCAGATTGATCTTCTTGCGCATGCCCGTGGAGTACTCGACGATCAGCGTGCGCGGGACGGCGTCGAGTCCGAGGATCTCCAGCAGGTCGCCCGCACGTGCTCGCCAGCCGTCGTCCAGGCCGCGCAGCCCGGCGCTGTAGCGCAGGATCTCGGTGCCGGTCAGCCGCTCTGGCAGAGACAGCCCGTCCATCATGATGCCGAGCTGGGCGAGGGCGGCTTCCCTGTCGGTCCGCAGGTCGTGACCGGCGATCTTGATGCAGCCGGAGGTCGGCTCCCGCAGCCCGCACCCGGCCATCAGCATGGTGGTCTTGCCGGCACCGTTGGGGCCGACGATGCCGTAGAACACCCCCGCCGGGATGCTCAGGCTGAGCCGATCGACGGCGAGCACGGCGCCGAAGCGCTGGGTGAGGTCCGCCACTTCGATGGCGGGGAGGCAGGGATCTTGCAACAGACTTCCCTACTCGGTCGTGTGCGTGAGGATCGCGTCGGCCAGTTGCTGGTGGGTCTCCAGCGGCAGCGTGTGCCCCATGCCTGCCACGATCGTCAGCCGCGCCCCCGGGATCTGCTCGGCGATGATGGCGCCGTGACCCGGTTTGACCGGCTCGTGGCTGCCCTCGATGACCAGCGTGCGCGCCTTCACCCGGTGCAGTACGCCCACCGGCTCGAAGTCGGGGCCCGCCGCTGCGGCCAGCCGGTGGTTGGCCACCGCCGACAGGTCGCGGGCCCGGTCGTAGATGCGTTCCTGCAGCCGGCGCGCCGCATCCTCGTCGAACGGCAGCCCGGTGCCGTGCAGCACGCGCTGCTCGGCGATCATGCCGTCGATCAGCGCGCGGCGGTCCTGCGGCGGCAGGGCGGCCATCAGCGCGCGGAAGAATTCCACGAACTCCGGCGTCGGCCCCGGCAGGCTCCCCTCGGGCTGCGGCTGCCCCGTCAGGGCCCGCAGGAGCACCTGGCCCTCACCGCCGCCGAGTGGCGAGGAGGCGATGACGGTCAGCGAGCGCACCCGCTCCGGCCGCTCCACGGCGATGAGCTGGCCGAGCAGCCCGCCCGCCGAGTGGCCCACCAGGTGGGCGCTGTCCAATCCGTGGGCGTCCATCACGCGGTAGACGTCGTTCTTGATGTCGTCCCAGGTGTACGGCTCGGCTGCGAAGTCGACGGTGCCGGACCTGCCGGTGTCGCGGTGGTCGTAACGGATCACCCTGCGGCCCCCGGCGGTCAGCCGGCCGACGAACTCGTCCGGCCACAGGATGCCCTGCGACATCGAACCCATGATCAACAGGATCGGTGTGTCGGTCTCGGCACCGAACTCTTCACTCCACATGTTCACTTTTTGCATGTCGCCCAGCCTGCCGTCCCCGGTTACCGGCGCCTTCCGTAGAACTACTGGTGACACCGGACCCGTACAGGAGCCGGATAGATCTTGTACAGGTGGTTCTCGACCGTGCGCGGGCTCAGGAAGAGCCGGGCGGCGATCTGCTTGCTCGACACCCCGTCGGCGACCAGGCCCGCGATGCGCAGCGGGCTACCGGATCTTCAGATGATTCCGGAATGCAAAAGGGCGCCGGTGCGGTGCCGGCGCCCCCGTATCGTTCGCGCTCAGGAGTGGCAGGCCCAGCCTGGTTCACCCAGAAGCGAACGTTGCCCACCACCGTGGTCGTCTTGATGACCACGGTCTTTCCGTGCTTACGGCTCTCGCCCTGACAAAGGTGGAGCTTCGGCCCGGCGGTGTCAGCCGCAGTAGACGTCGACGACGCCCTCGGTCGGGTAGTTCTGGACGCGGCCCTGGAAACTGATGCACTTGCCCTTGGCGTAGACGCTGACCGGTCCGGCATAGGTCGTGAACGAGCCGGAGTCGTGGTCGGAGTCGCCCGACGTGGAGATGGTGACGCTGATGTACTGCTTCTTGCCGGGGGTGTTCGTATAGGTCATCGCACAGTTCCGGCCGGTGGAGGAGTTGTAGTAGACGGCGATGTACCCGCCGCGGATCGACCAGTTGTCCAGGTGGGTGCCGGTACAGCCGGCCGCCGAGGCCGGGGCCTGGACAACCGCCACCAGAGCACCGGCGAGGGCGAGCGTGCCGGCCGCACTGGCGATACTGCGCAAGAACATATGGAGCCTTCCGGAGGGTTCGTCAAGTGAGCGAAAACTATCCAGGTTTGGTCTGATACGGCGCTGAAATCCCCCTGAATTGGAGTCCGTCCCGTACGAGAGCGGACTCGGTTCGCCGGGTGGGCCGCGCTACTCGCGGGGGCCGATGCCGGTCAGGGTGAAGTTCTTGTTCCAGTCCTTCACCCACTTGCGGCCGAAGCCGTCCGTCGAGTTCAGGGGTGTCGTCCGCTCGTCGAACCTGCCGGTGGCCGGGTCGAAGGCGAAGTCGGCGGGGGTGGCCCGCTTGGCGTTGAAGGAGTCGAAGTCGGGGTTGAAGGTCTTGTTGCTCAGGCCGTCCGCGTCGTCGGTGTAGGCGAAGTCGCCGGTGCCGATGCTCACCGAGCGGGTCAGGACGTTGCCGGCCGGCACGTAGACGGAGTCCGGGTCGCTCCAGACGTACTCATCGGTGCACTCCGTGACGCCGACCGCGGTGCACACCTGGCCCTGGGAGTCGACGGGCACGTACCAGGCGCGGATGCCGGGGTACTGCCTGCCGTAGTGCCGGTACCACTTCTCGACGTTCTCCCGGGTGTTGCTGAAACCGGTGCCGTCGCCGATCTTCAGCATGTCGTTGAACCGCTCGACCACGACCTTCGCGTTCGCCACCGGCAGTCGCTTGCCGCCCTCGTGGTACAGCTTGTCGTGGCCGATGTACTTCACGTCCTTGAACACGTTGTCCGAAGCCACGTTGCTGTGCCCCGACTGGTAGAACAGGCCGTGCTGGACGTTGTCGAAGAAGTTGTGGCGGACGACCATGCCCGACATCCCGTCGTCCATGTAGATGGCCTGGTTGCCGTCCGCGCCGATGTCCCTGAACAGGTTGTAGGCCACCACGTTGTTCAGGTACGTGTAGTCGCGGCCCGCGTAGATCACGCCCTGGTCGGAGGCGTGCGTCACCAGCCGCTCGAACCGGTTGTGGCTGATCTCCATGTCGTTGCCCATGATCTGGATCGCCATGTGGGGCGCGTCGTGGACGTGGTTGTGGCGGAAGGTGTTGCCGACGCCGTACAGGTAGCCCGCGGGCGTGTACGTCGCCAGCTTCGAGAAGTCGTAGATCTCGTTGTGCTCGACCACGTGGTCACCGCGTTCGAGTGAGTCGCGGTCGCCGCCGGCCGTGAAGACGCCGCCGCCGCCCAGGTCGTGCAGCGTGCTGTTGACCACGCGGTTGCGGTGGCCGCCCCGGCTCGTGCGGTACTCGGCGATGGCCGTGATCGCGTCGTTGGCCTCGCCGATCGCGACCGCGTCCATGCTGACGTTGAGGATCTCCAGGCCGTCGATCGTGCACGACTCGGCGTCCAGCAGGCGGACGCCGGTGCCGGTGGTGCCGTTCAGCTTCAGGCCCTTGAGCGTGACGCCCGTGACGTTCTCCAGCTCGAAGAACGGGGCGTCGAAGGAGGTGAGGCTGATCTCCTTGCCCTCGACCGTGCCGCCGGGCGGGTAGTAGTAGAGCGTGTTGTGGTCCTGGTGGCGGTCGATGTAGTACTCGCCCTCGGCGTCCAGTTCGGCCAGCACGTTCTGGGCCACGAACGACGTCCACTTGTCGGTGGCGACGTACATGGTGGGGTAGCCGGTGGTGATGTCGGCGCCGCCGACCGAGTCGATGCGCACGCGGTCGTTGGCGTAGTTGTTGCCGAAGTAGCCCGACAGCCAGCCGTCGGTCTCGTGGAGGGTGCCGTCGGGCTCGGTGGCGCCGGCGGGTTTGGCCCACTTCTCGTAGCGGGCGGCGAGGTCCGGGTCCTTGACCGTGTAGACGGGGCCGGGGAGTTCGAGCATCTGCTCGTACGGCATGGTGGTGCCGTCGGCGGTCTTGTCCGAGAAGTAGTCGCGGGCGCCCTTGGGGGCCTGCTTGACGGTCAGGTGGTCGCGGCCGAGCTTCGCGCCGCCGTTGGGGTACTGGGCGAGCGTCTGCGTGACGTCGTCGGTGATCAGCGCGGGGGCGAAGGGCTGCGGCTTCCAGTTGAAGCCGTTCTTGTTGAGTGTGCCGGCGGGGATGCCGTCCGCACCCAAGTCGTAGACGTGCACGTCGGGCGCGGCGGCGGCCGGGACGCGGGACTTCGACGACCACTTGGCGTCGTCCGCGGGCACGTCGGCGAGCCTGCGGAACCGGTCGGGGGCGAGCGTCGTGACGCCGGCCAGTTCGACCTGCTCGCCGGGGTAGGCGGCGTAGGTGACGTACGACTGGGCCGCGCCGGTCACCTCGATCGTCCTGGACGTCTGGTAGACGCCCTCGCGGATGTGGACGGTGCCGGGGGAGCGCGCGCTCGTCTTGCCCGCCAGGGCGTCGCGGGCGCGTTCAATCGTGGCGAACGGGTCTTTCATGGTTCCGGTCGCGTCGTCCTTGCCGTCCTTGGCGACGTACACGACGGGGTCGGAGGGTGGGAGTGCGGCTGCCGGGTACGCGCCGACGGCGGCTGTCAGGGCGGCCGTCAGCAGGGGGATCAGCGCTTTTCTTGGCATGCTCGGGCGGACCTCGTCACATCTCAATCGATACAATATTACGGGTGGCAAAAAGTCCCTTCTGGTGGCACCGTAACGTCGGCGACAGCAGAGTTCAATGCTTTGAATTGCGAGTTGTGAGGACCGGGCGGGATCCGCCCGGTCCGGGGTGCTACGCCCCGGCGCGAGGTCTGCGCAGGCGGAGGCCGACGATCGCGGCCAGCATGATGGCCAGACCGGTCAGCATCAGCGCCCGCCCGTCCGGCCCCGCCGAGCCTCCGGCGCCGGTGTCGACCCCGCCGGACGGGATGTGGGCGGCGTTCCGCGCCGGGACGTCGTCGTCCTCCGACGGGTCCGGGGCGGGGGTGCCGGTGT